>JBIOYC010000075.1:0-11721 GCA_044869955.1 Thermoanaerobaculia bacterium
GGGAAGCGGAAGGTGAAGATCAAGGCTGGAGGGGGAGGGCGGTAGCAGGGACGACAAACCTGCCACGCGTTGACTCCTTCAGGCGGCGGCGTAGAATACCCAAAACTACAGATCCCTTAAGAGGTTGACGGCGCTCGCTACTCTCAAAGACAGAGTGATTGGCCATTCATGACGGGTCGATGTGCCTGCTGGGAGGCGATGTCGGCGAATAGAGATGCACGAGTTAGCCCGCTGGGCAACAGATGAATATCGGCTCAACAGTAGTGGATGCGATCCTCGCAAGGCATGGCGTCCCGGGGCCGTGGGAGCCGCTGCCGTCGACTGGTGTGGCGAATCGGATCTTTGCGACGTCTGATGTCGTGCTCCGCGTCGCGACCGACCATCCCGACGGCGTGGCGGACGCGCGCACGGAATCGGTTGCGGCGCCGGTGGCTCGAGCAGCAGGCATTCTGACGCCTCGACTGATTGCGTTCGACGATACACGCACGCTGGTGGATCGACCTTTCTCGTTGTGGGAACGCGTTCACGGGGAAACCTTGGGCCTCGCGACATTGACCCGACGGCAGGTGGCCGACGTGTGGCGAGGCGTCGGTCGCGAGTTGGCGAGGCTCCATCTGCGGGTGCGAGAGTGTGCCGATCCACACGGCTTCCTTGATCAGCCGGAGCGCGATCAAGATATCGGCGGGGTCCTGAAGCGGCTCCTCGATGCGGGGAGATTAGACGTCGACGAAGCCAGGCAAATCGAAGGGATGGCGGAAGAACTGTGGCCACGTGCCGCGGAAGTCATCGAGCCTCGCTTCATCCATGATGACGTCCACGCGATGAACGTCATGTGCTCACCCAGCGGCGACTTGCTGGCCATCATCGATTGGGGCGACGCAGGCTGGGGCGATCCAGCCCTGGATTTCGCCGCAATCCCATTCGAGTACGTTCCGGCTGCTCTGCAGGGGTACGAAGCCGAGGCGCCGGGACTACTGGGCGGAGACCCGGAGGCCCGGATTGCGTGGAACAAGCTGCTCGATGCGCTGGCCGATCACTGGGAGACTCGGGCGCGGCCACTGGACTTGACCAGGCTTCATCGATTCATGCGAGAGGGGCAGGCTCGGGCGGGCTAAGACCGGTTGCAGCGGATGGCTCGCTGCGCGGCCCGCCGCTGAACCGGAAGCGTTGGTATCCACTCGGCGCAGAACGCTATTTTTGCCTGGTGCCCACGCTCTGCGTGGGCACCCTAGTCCGGCCGCTCTGCGGCCTCCAGTGAGCTGCGGGGGGAGGGCGCAGAGCGCCCGGGAGTGCGTTCCCACGCTGAGCGTGGGAACGAGGAAGCGCAGCAGGACGATGGACGGCCCACCAAGAGGCAGCCTGACGGATCTGGCGCTCAGCCTCGGCCACAACCACCAGCCGGCAGGGAAGTGCTCACCCAGGGGAGTCGCCGTCCACCAGCCATTGCACGGAGACTCCCTGCCCGCCACCACGGCTGCCATAATCGCGCCATGACCCGCACCATCCTCACCCTCCTCCTCGCCTGCCTCGCGACCACACCGGGCCAGGCGGCGGACCTCAAGGCGCTCTGGGACTTCGAGAAGCCGGAGCTGAGCGAGCAGCGGTTCCGAGCGGCACTGGAGACCGCCCAGGGGGACGAGGCGCTGATCCTCCAGACGCAGATCGCCCGCACCTTCGCCCTGCGCAAGGACTTCGAGCGAGCGCGGGAGGTCCTGCGCGCCCTCGAGCCGGCGCTCGAGAAGGCAGGGGCGGAAGTGCAGACCCGCTATTGGCTGGAGCTGGGGCGAACGTACGCTTCCCACCGCCATTCCCCGGAGTCGCAGACGCCCGAGTCAGTCCAGATCGCCCGCCAGGCGTACACCAAGGCCCTGGCCCTCGCCCGGACGGCCCATCTCGACGGCCTGGCCATCGACGCTCTCCACATGTTCGCCTTCGTGGACACCGCTCCCGAAGACCAACTGAAAACCGGCCGGGAGGCCCTGGCCGTGGTGGAGAAGTCCGAGGATCCGGACGCGAAGCGATGGGAAGCCTCGATCCGCAGCAACCTCGGCGAGGCCCTCTTCGACCTCGGCCGCTACGACGAGGCGTTGGAGCATTTCCAGCGAGCCCTGGTCCTTCGCGAGCGCGACGGCAGTCCCAGGATCCTGCGGGATGCGCACTGGCACGTGGGGCGCGTGCTCCGAGCTCTGAACCGAACGGAAGAGGCCCTCGCGATCCAACTCCGCCTCGAACGCGAGAGCGAAGCCGCGAGCGAGCCGCGCGACTACATCTATGAAGAGCTGGAGCTGCTCTATCGCGCCAAGGGCGATGACTCACGCGCTTCGTACTACGCGAATCGTGCAAAGGCCCTCGCGAAGTGAGGCACCAGGGGTTGATGAAGGTGCGGTCCGCAGGGACTCACTCCGAGCGCAGAGCCGCGACGGGATCGACGCGGGTCGCGCGCAGGGCAGGGATGACCGCTGCCACGAGGGCGGCGCCGAGCAGGGCGAGGGCGCTCGCCACCAGGGCGAGGATCGGCGTTCCCGTCGGCACCGGCAGGGCGCCGCCGAGCAGGCGCTCGAGACCGACCGAAGCCGCGATCCCGATCCCGATGCCGGGCAGGGCGAGCCCGGCCGCCCGGCGGACGACGGTCCGGAGCACCTCGGCGCGTGAGGCGCCGAGCGCCATGTGGACGCCGATCGCCCGCGTCGCCCGCGAGACCGAATAGGAGATCAGACCGTACAGCCCGACCCCCGCGAGCAGCAGCGCGGTGAAGCCAAAGAGAGCCATCAGCAGGGCAAGAAAGCGCGGCCGTGCGGCCTGCCGATCGAGGCGTGCCGACATCGTCCGGACGTCGTAGGGCGCCAGGTCGGCTGATGCCTCGCGCAGGGCCTGGCGCAGCCCGAGCGCCAGGGCCTCCGCCTCGATGCCGGGCTTCGCTCGCGCCAGCAGATTGAGGGTCGGCGGCTGGAAGCCGGGGCGTTGGAGCAGGGGAAAATAGACGTCGGGCGCGGGCACGGTCGCCGCGGCCAGGCCCCGGTGACGGACGTCGCCGACCACGCCGACGATGCGGATCCAGGGTTGAGTCGGGTCACGGAAGGAGCGGATCCCCTGGCCGAGGGCCCGCGCCGGAGGCGCTCCTGGCCAGTTCCGCTGGACGAACGCCGCGCTCACCGTCACCACGGGCGCTCCCCCCTCGTCGTCCTCCGTACCGAGGTCACGGCCGGCGAGCACCGGCACGCCGAGGGTCGCGAAGTAGCCGGCGCTCACGTGATGGATGAGCAGGAGCTGCTTGTTCTCGGCGCGCGGGTCGGGGGGCGTCTCGAGCGCGAAATCGGCCCCGAACCAGTCGTCGGTGGGCAGGCCAGGCCCCTCGAGGGCCAGGGACTCGACGCCGCTCACCGCGGGCAGCCGGCGCAAGAGCTCCCGCGCCAGCTCGCGCCGCCGGGCTTCCTCGGCGCCCCTCTCGTCGAGGTAGGTGCGCAGGGTCAGCAGCTCGCGGGGCTCGAAGCCCAGGCTGGCGCCGCGCAGCTCGGAAAAGCCGCGGACCAGCAGGCCGGCCCCCACCAGGAGCACCACGGCGAGGGCGACCTCGCCGACCACGAGGGCGCTCTGCGCGAGGTTCCTCCCCCCGGTGCTGCCTCGACTGCCCTGCTTGAGCACCTCCGTGGCATCGACCCGAGAGGTGACCCAGGCCGGTGACAGGCCGACCACCAGCACGCTCGCCAGGGACAGGGCCAGTGCGGCGGCCACCGACCCGGGCTCCAGGCCGACCTCGACGAAGCTCTTGAACTGGGCCGCGGGGTTGGCCGCGAGCGCCCGGGTCAGCCAGCTCGCGAGCAGCAGGCCGAGCGCACAGCCGGTGAGCCCGATGAGCAGGCTCTCGCTCAGCAGCTGGCTGAAGATCTGCCAGCGCCGGGCTCCCAGCGCCGAGCGCAGGGCGGTCTCCCGCCGGCGCGCCAGCGTGCTCGCCAGGAGCAGCCCGGAGACGTTGGCACAGGCGATCAGCAGCAGCAGCAGGGCTCCTCCGGCGAGGTAGCGGAGCCCGCGGCGGAGATCGCCGTACCAGGCGTCGAAAAGGGGCGCGAGCCGCGCCCCGACCCCGGTGTTGGTGTCGGGATGGTCGTGTTGGAGGGCCGCCGTGGTGGCATCGAGCGCGGCCTGGGCCGCCGCCACCGAGACATCCGGCCGGAGCCGCGCCACGCCGGTCAGCCACCGATAGCGACGTTGCTCGAGGAAAGCCGGTGCGAGCAGGCGCGAGGCCGCGACACCGGGGAGCCAGAGCTCGGCGCCGTCGGTGAGGCCGCGGAACCCAGGCGGCAGGACGCCCACCACCTCGTGGCTCTCGCCGTTGACCAGCACGGCCCGCCCGACGATCGACCGCTCGCCGCCCAGGGACCGCCGCCAGAGGTCGTGGCCCACGAGCACGACCCGCCTCCCACCCGGGCGATCCTCCTCCTCGGGCGAGAAGAGTCGGCCGGCGACCGGCTCGATTCCCAGCGCCTGGAAGTAGCCGAGGGTGACCAGCTCCCCCTCGACGTGCTCGACGCCATCGGTGGTGCCCAGATTGAACGGCGCGAGGTCGCCATACCCGGCGACCTGCTCGAAGGAGCCGACCGAGTGTCGCCAGTCGGCCAGATCGAGCCAGGAGATCGGCATGGTCTCGCGCTGGCCACCACGCACCAGAGCACCGGTCACGAGCACCAGGCGATCGGCCTCTCGGTAGGGGACGCCCTGGCGTGCGATGGCGCTGATCACGCTCGCCACGGCGGTGGCGGCGCCCAGGCCGAGGGCCAGGAGCGCGGCGGTCAACAGCGCGAAGCCGGGCCGGCGCGCCAGAGAGCGCGCGCCGGCGACCAACTCGCCGAAGAAGGGAAGCCGGCTCATCGGAGTCCCGTCAGGGAGCCGCCGGGGGGCAGCTCACGGAACCTCGAAGCTGGACCGAGTCGTCACAAGTAGGCGGCGTCGCGAGGTTGACCCCGGCTTGGCAGATCACGCTCGCCCGCGCAGCCAAGGAGACGTCGCCAGCCCCATTTCCCGAGGCCAACACGTTCGCCAGCACCGCTCGCGAGTCGTCGACCGAGATCCCCAAGCCGGAGTTACCGGTGACCTCGGTCGCACCATCGGCGAGCTCGAGGAATCCGCCGCGTTCGAGGACGATCCCGGGGCCGGCGTTGTCGGCGACGCGGATCGAAGCGGGAAAGCCCTGGAACGGCGTCCAGTTGCCGTGCTCGCTGACCACCAGCCCGGGCCCCCCATTGCGCTCCATCTCGATCGCCGTCGAGCCGTAGAGCAAGTCGCCCTGGGAGGTGACCAGGATGCCGAGGGCCAGGTTCTCGTTGGCCGCCACCTGCGTCTCGTTCGAGAAGGTGAGCGTGCCGTTGCCTTGAACGGCGACACCGATGGCATTGCCGGTCGCCACCAGCGAGGCGTGCCGGCGCAGGAAAACGTGAGCCATGCTGGCCACGAAGAGGCCGGGCCCGACACTGCCCGCGATCTCGATCGTGCCGAAGAGGTTGACCGAAGAGCCTTGGCCCTGGAAGCCGGCGCCGCCGGCGCCCAGGATCGAGACGTCGACGAGGTCCGCCGAGGAATCTTCGATCGAGACCCCGCGGCGCCCGGTGTTCTGAGTACGAACCCCATCGATCGTCACCTTCTGGCTGGCGAGGACCTGGACCCCATCGCCCTCCGAGGAGAACGGGTCGGGGCCGGGAGTGTCGCGGACGAGAAAGCTCTCGAGACGCACCCGCGAGGCGCCGTCGACCCGGACGCTGCCGACCAGGGTCGCGGTGGCGTCGGCACCCCGCAGCACGACGTCGTCGCGATCGATCACGACTCGCTCGGTACAGGTGCCACGGAACGAGACTTTGAGCGGTTGCACGCCGCGGCGCTCGAGCGCCGGTCCGAGGCGCTCACCGCGCGCACAGTCGACCGAGACCTGGGGAGCGCCGAAAACCGGCAGAGACGACAGGAACAGAGCGAGAATCCAGGTGAGAGTCCTCATCGATGCAGTCCTCCAAGGAAGAGCAGGTTGCGTCTGTTACTGGCGGGCCAGTGCTTCCCTCATTTGGGCTCGAAGGGCCGCCCTGCGTTCGTCGATGCCAGAGGTTGCTGGAGCCGGGGACGCCGGGCACGAGGCGCTGCCGCGCACGATCGCCGTGGAGTCGCAGCTGATCGAACCGAGGGTGTTGCCGCTGCCGAATTCGGCGCGCGCGCCGAACAGCAGATGGACGTCACCCCCGGCGTTGCCGGTGTTGATGGTCGAGCCGCCGAGGCGCAGGCTGCCACCTTCGACCGCCAGCCCCCGGCCGACGTTGTCAGCGATCGTGGTCGCACTGGTCAGCTCGAGGGCGCCGCCACGCTCGACGAAGGCGCCGTCGAAGCCGTTGTTGCTCAGGTTCACCACGGCCCCGAAGCCGACGAAGGGCGAGAAGCTCGACAGCTCATCGACCCACAGGCCGTAGCCAGCGTTGCCGCTGCTGTCGAGGGTGACGGTGCCATGGACGAACACCCCCTGGCTGGCGACCAGCACCCCGGCGAGCGTGGTGTTGCGGGCGATCAGCGTTCCCTCGGCGAAGGTCACCTCGGAGGAGAGCTGCGAGACGAAGCCGAGCAGGCTGTCCTCGACGGTGATCTCCGCGACGTCCGGCGGATCGGGGTTGATGTAGATCACCGCGCTGTCGGTGGCCGAGATTCCGGCAACCGCCGCTGTCGACACCAAGATGTTGCCGATCAGCTCGACCCGCGAAGTCCGGTTGAGGATGCCGACGGTGCCGACTCGCCGGATCGTCACGTCGCGGATCGTCGCGACCGAGCCCTCGAGGAGGATGCCCCGAAGGCCACAGTCCTCGATCGTCAGGTTGCGCGCCACGGCACCCGCGTTGTGCCGAATGTACAAGCATTGACTTTCGCCATTCCTGATCTGGAGATCGGCGATGGTGACGTTCGAGGCGCCGTCGACGGTGATCGAGCCCTCGAGGGCGGCCTCAGCATCGGCACCGCGAAGGGTCACCAGGTCGCGCTTGACCACGACGTCCTCGTGGCAAGTTCCGCTCACGACGATGTCGAGCTCTGGGAGATTCCGGCGCAGCGCGGCGGCGATCGTCTCACCGCGAGCGCAGCGGACGCGGACCGCCTTGGCCTTTCCGTTCTCCAACGTCTCGCTCGCCCCCGCGGGGCCTGCAAGGACGAAGACGAGAGCGATCACACCTGCCGTTGCGAATGGAACGTTGTTCCTACTCATCGGGGTAGTCCTCTTCGGTAGGAGAAGCGTTTCGATCGAAAGTCCCTCACAGGCTCAAGGATCCACGAGCCAGCTCAGGACCGGAAGCGAAGGGTGGAGCGGCCTCTAACGAAGGCTGGTCTTGCAGGAAGTCGCGCAGAGGCTCGAAGTGGAGCTGGGGGTCGCGCCACTCCCCGTAGAGATTCTCGAGCAGGTGGAGGGTCGCCACTTCCTGGTCGCCGCAGTAGCGGCGGACGACGGGGTGGAGGAAGGCGCTGCGCTCGGCGTGCTCGTGGGATGGCTGGCGCGAGATGCTGAAGGGATCTCCTTCGATCTTGCCGAACTCCAGCGTCACCACCAGATGCCCAGGTGCCTGCCCCAGCCGTTGCTCGTGAATCAAGGCGACCGGCATCTCCTCGTAGTGGGTCGCCTCGGCACCGGTGCCCGGCAGCTGGTAGAGATCGCCGAGGAAACCGAACTGCTGCCACAGGGCCGAGGTGCGGTTGATGCGCTCGAGAAGCGCCGTCGCCAGGCCGTCGGGGTCGGCCGGAACGCGGCGGCTCGGCCACGCCTGACCGTGGTAGCGCGACTCGAAGATCCGATGCAGGGCCCGCAGGTTGTAGCGGAAACCGTGGATGAACCCGGAGGTCACCTTCTTGTAGTCACGGATCTGCATCAGGGTGCCGCCGAAGTACAGATCTGGCACGTTGGCCGACTCCCAGGCGCTGGTCAGGGCCGGGAAGCGATCACCGAGGGCGAGCTCCGGCCGGCACTCGGGCGCGAAGAGCGAAGCGTCGAAACGGAACCCGGTGCAGGAGATCACCCGGTCGTAGACCAGCTGCTCGCGCTCGCCCTCGGCGTGGCTGTAGGAAACCGAGACGAGGTACTTGTCGCCCTGGCGCTCGACGCGCTCGATGGTCGCGTCGAGCACCGCGTTCTGTGACTTGAGCTGGTAGGTATCGAGAAAGTTGTTGTTGATCGCCCGCAGGTGGCCGACGTAGTGGGTCTTCCAGGCGAACGACAGCGGGCGCGGGCTCGCGACGTGGAGGATGGCGGCGGTCGGGATCAGGTTCTCCGCCGTCTCGAACGCCGAGTTGCCCTTGCCGATGATGAGGACTCGCTGGTCGGCGAACTCCTCCGGAGCCGTCGAGACTTCTTGGTAGGTGTCGACCAGCTCGATACCGGGGATCGGTGGCAGGTAGGGCAGGGTCAAGCCGGTCGCCACCACCAGGCGATCACAGCTGTGGACGCCGCCCTGGTCGTCGTACACGAGGAAGCGACCTCCCTCGCCGTCGCGACCGATGCGGGTGATGGCCGTTCGGGGGCGGATGCGCAGCCGGAAGGCACGGGCGAAGGCCTCGAGATAGCGCACCATCGCGTCGGCGTTCGGGAAATAGGAGCGATCGAATTGTTTGAAAGGCAGGCGGTGATCGTCGGTGAGCAGCGAGTTCCAATCCCAGCGGAGATTGACCTCGGGATCGTCCTGGCCGGTGTAGACCTTGTTGGTCGAGATCAGGGTGCGGTGGCGAGGAAAGCGGGTGAAAAAGCGGCCGGGGCCCGCTCCCCGTTCGAGGATCTGGTAATCGCGACCGGCCCGTTCGAGGAAGTAGCCGAGCTGGAGGCCGGCCGGGCCGGCACCGATGATGAGCGTTTCATGGTGGTTGGACTCTTGGGGGTGCATCGGGTCTTCTCCTTCGACGAATCGGTTGCGATTCCGGTTGCGGGCTCAGGATGCTTGCAACACGCGATCGATCAGACGCGGCAGCTCCGAGTCGGGGGCCTGGGCGATGGCCGGGGTGGCGAGCAGGCGCTCGATCAGCGCGTCCTGCTCCCGCCCCCGCTGCAGCGCCTCCGAGTAGGGCAAGGCCTTGAAGGTCACCATGGTGTAGAGCGGGATGAAGCGCTCCGGGTAGAGCTCGCCGAGCGTCTTCTCGATGCGCCGCTTGAGCAGGAAGGTCGGCTTGCCGAGGTCGTCCCGCAGCTCGCGGAAGTGATGCAGCGACAGGTCGGACACCGCATCGGCCTCGGGTTTGCGCCGCCGCTCGTAGAGCTGGAACGCGGCCTGCCAATCACCGGGGTGGTGGTCCAGGCATTCGTCGAGCACCAGGCAGTCCTCGAAGCCGGCGTTCACCCCCTGGGCGAAGAACGGCACGATGGCGTGGGCGGCGTCGCCGATCAAGGCGACCTTGCCGGCGCGGGTCCACGGATAGCAGCGAATGCTCACGAAGTAGTTGGCGCGCCGGGCGAAGAAGTTGGCCGCGGCCTCGGGCATGAGGGGCAGCGCGTCGGGGAACGACCTGCCGAGGTACTCGGCGAGGTCCTCGGGCGTCTGCAGCGAGGAGAACGACGGATCGCCCTCGATCGGCAGGTGGAGGGAGCAGACCAGGCTGCCGTCCTGATTCGGCAGGCCGAGCAGCATGTGCGTGCTGCGCGGCCAGAGATGGACCGAGTTGCGATGCCGGGCCCAAGGCGTGCCGTCGATCGTCGGCATGTCGAGCTCGGTGTAGGCGTGATCGAGGTAGGTCTGGGAGTAGTTGAACAGCGGCGTGCGCTCGAGGCGGGAGCGAACGCGCGAGAACACCCCGTCGGCACCGAAGATCCGCGTCGCCTCCTGGCGGTGGCTGCGGCCGCTGGCGCCGCTCTCGAAAGTTGCCGCGGGATGGTCGAGGTCGACGTCGAGACAACGCTCGTCCCAGTGGAACTGGACGCCGAAGCTGCGCTCCGCGCAATCCACCAGGGCTCGGTTGAGGTCGTTGCGCAGGATCGCGTAGGTCGCCTCGCCCCGCTCGCCGTACGGCTGGAAGCTCACCTCACCGGCGAGGGAGTGCACCGCTCGCCCGTAGGTCGGCACCGTCAAGGCGCGCACGGCGTCGCCGATGCCGATGTGGTCGAGGGCGCGGAATCCTCGCTCACACAGGCTCAGGTTGATCGACGGGCGGCGAGCGGAAAGGTCGAGCGTGCGCAGGTCGGGATGGCGTTCGAACACCTCGACGGCGAGGCCACGCCGAGCGAGGAAGATGGCGAGCAGGGAGCCGACGAGCCCCGAGCCGACGATCAGGATCCTCTCCTGCGGCGCGGCGGCCCGGTCCTGGTGGGTCAGGCGTTGATCTTCGAGCACGAGTCCTCCAACAGGGCCTCTTGCGAGCCGGGCGCGAGGCGGGTAAGGGCGGTCGCGAGCCGAGCGGCGACCGCCTGGGCTTGGGGCGAGGCGAGCATCGAATAGTGGTGGCCGAGGACGACGTGCCGCTCGACGGGGCCGGTGAGCAGCGGGCCCCAGGCGGCGGCCATGGAGAGCCGGGCGTGGCCGGCGTCGGCGAAGAGGTCCTCCTCGGCCTCGAGCAGCAGGGTGGGAGCGGCCACCGGCCCGCCCGGGCGGTACGAGGCGGCGGCCGAGGACTGCGCGGCGAAGACCGCGAACAGCCGCCGGGCCCTCTCCTCGCCGCCGCGGCCCGGCAGGAGGCGCGCTTCGCGGGCCCGCGCCAGCAGGTCCTCGAAGCCATCCGCGGGCGCGCCGTTGGCCGTCGCCGGCAGCTGGCCGCCGGCGAGGTCCTGGAAGAAGGCCGCGACCTGCCGCGCGGGATCGGCGAGCTGGGCGGCGACCTCCGGGGGCACCGGCCGGCTGTCGAGCAGGGCCAGCAGGTCGAGCCGCTCGCCGCCGGCCTCGAGCCGCCGGGCCAGCTCGAAGGCGACCAGGCCGCCGAAGGACCAGCCGGCGAGCAGGTAGGGCCCCGCGGGCTGGCGCTCCACCAGCAAGCGGTGGGCGCGCTCGGCGGCGGCGGCGACGCTCGGCAAAGGCGTCTCACCCGCCTCGACGCCCGCCGCCTGGAGGGCGACGATCTGCCGGCCCTCGAGCCGGCGGGCCAGCTCCACGTAGCCGGCGACGGTGCCGCCCACCGGATGGAGCAGGAAGAGGGGCGGCTCGGCGCCGAGGGGCTGGAGCTCGACCCGGGGCGAGCTGGTCGCACCGGCCCGGATCCTCGGCGCGAGGGCCTCGATGGTCGGTCGCTCGATCGCGCCGGCCAGGGGCAGCGCGACGCCCAGCCGTTCCTCGATCGCGCCGAGCAGCTGCACCAGCAGGAGCGAGTCACCGCCCAGCTCGAAGAAGTCGTCGCGCCGGCCGATCGGGGCCGAGCCCAGCAGCTCCTCGAAGATCGCCGCCAGGGAGAGCTCGAGCTCATCCTCGGGCGCTCGGTAGGCCGCGCTGAGCTCCGGCCGGTCGTGACGAGCGCGCACCGGCAGGAAGGCAGCCGGCGGCTCGATCTCGCTCGACGGCGGGGCGAGAGCCGGAGCCTGGCGGTCCGGCAGGTCGACCCAGAAGCGCTTGCGCTCGAAAGGGTAGGTCGGCAGCGGCCGGCGGACCCGCTGCTCGTCGCCGGCGAAGCGGGGCCAGTCGATGCCGGCGCCGGCGATCCACAGCCGGCCGAGCGAGCCGAGCATCCGCTCCAGCTCGCCGCCCTGTCCCGGCTCGGGCAGCGAGGGCAGGGCCAGGGCTCCTCGCCTGGCCGTCGAGCGCCGCACCA
>JBIOYC010000076.1:0-61380 GCA_044869955.1 Thermoanaerobaculia bacterium
CCGCGGTCCCGTTGCCCGGCCTGTGGCCAAGCGATCCGCCCCTGGGACAACGTGCCGGTGCTCTCCTACCTGCTGCTGGGGGGCCGCTGCCGTGGCTGCCGGGCACGAATTTCCTGGCGCTACCCGCTGGTAGAGCTGGCCACCGGCGTCCTCTTCCTCGCCTCGCTGCTGGTCTTCGGGCCGACGATCTCGGCCGCAGCCGCGGCCGTCTTCTGCGCCCTGTCCCTCGCCCTCGCCCTGATCGACGTCGAGCATTTCCTGCTGCCGGACAAATTGACCCTGCCGGGAATCGTCCTCGGTCTCGCCTTTTCGTCCTTCGTCAGCTGGACCAACCTGCGGGACTCGCTGCTCGGCGCCGGCGTCGGTGCCGGCGTGCTGCTCGCCCTCTACTGGGGCTGGTTGTGGCTGCGACGGGAGGAAGGAATGGGTCTGGGGGACGTCAAGATGATCGCCCTGCAAGGAGCCTTCCTCGGCTGGAAGGGCATGCTCCTCACCCTCCTGCTCGGTGCCCTCTCGGGCTCGGTGGTGGGGCTCGCCCTGCTCCGTCGCCAGAGCGAGGGCCTCAAGACCCGGCTGCCCTTCGGCACCTTCCTGGCGCTGGGCGGGCTCGCCGCCCTCTTCGTCGGCCGCCCGATCATCGCCTGGTACGCCGGTTTCTTCGAGTAGCCGATGAGCGCGCGCCCTTCCCGCAGGTTCGAGCCGATCGGCTTGCGGCGGGAGGTGGCGATTTTGCTGCCGACCTCCCTGGTGCTCCTCGTGGCGCTCTCCGCTTATACCCTCTGGGCGTACCACACCAGCCTCAGGGCCCTGGCCGAGGAGGAGCGGGAACGGGCCGCCCGCCTCGCCTCGCAGCTCGCGGCCCAGCTTTCCCTGGCGGGCTCGGGCCTCGAGATCGGTCTCGAGGGTCTCGCCGGCGGAGCTCTCGGCGCGGCCCTGGTGCGACCCGACGGTACGGCCTCGAGCCAGCTCGGCGACCTCGCCGGGGGTCCCCTGACACCGCTCGCCGGCGAGCTACCCACCCGGCCCGTCGCCGTGGGCCCCAACGCGGAGGTGGGCGACCGGCTGATCGCCTACGCGCCCCTGCGGCGCCGAGAGGAGACGCTGCTGGTGCGTCTCGACTTGCCCGCTGCCTCCCTCGCCGGCGAGCAGCGTCGACTGGCTCGGCTCGCCCCCCTCGTGCTCGCGGTCGACGTCGGCCTCCTCGCCCTGCTGATGCTCTTCCTGCGCCATGCCTTCTCGCCCTTCGAGCGCCTGCTGGATCGCGTTCGGACGGTGCAGGGCCCCGGTGAGCCCAAGCAGGACGAGGTCGCCTTCCTGGTCGGGACCTTCGAGAAGGCGCTCGCCGCCCTCGCTCGGGAAGGCGCGGCAGGGGACCCGTCGGATCTGGCCGCGGCGCGGCGCCGGGAGGTCTCTGAGCGCCTGGCCCAGGGCCTGGCGCAGCTCGGAGAGATGGCCGCGGGAGTCGCGCACGAGCTTCGCAACAGCGTCGCCACTCTCTCCGGCTACCTCTCGCTGATCGAGAGAAACCAGGGCCGGGAGTCGATCGAGGACTACCTCACGGAGATCCGCCACGAGGTCGCTCATCTGTCCCGGGTGGTGTCCGACTTCCTGGCCTTCGCCCGGCCCGGTACGGCTCGGGCCGAGCGGGTCGACCTGGCGGCCCTGGCACGCCGGATCGCCGCCGATCCGGCTCTCGGCGAGGCGACGATTACCGTCGGGGCACCAGCCGGCCGGGTCGAGCTCGAGGGCGACTCACAACTGCTCGAGAGGGCGCTCAAGAACCTGCTCGCCAACGCCGTCGAGGCCGACCGGCGAGCCGGCGGAGCCGGTCGCGCTGAGCTCACCGTGCGGCCGACGGAAGCGGGCATCGAGCTGACCGTGGCCGACCGCGGCCCGGGCGTTCCGGCCGCGATCCGCGATCGGCTGTTCCAGCCCTTCGTGAGCGGGCGACCCGACGGCGTTGGCCTCGGCTTGGCCCTGGCCTGGCGGGTGATCCAGCTCCACGGCGGCTCTCTCGCTCTCGACGATCGCCCCGGGGGTGGCACGGTAGCGACCGCCTTCTTCCCTGTTGGCGTTTCTGAGTAGAAACGCTACGCCCGCGCTCCTTCGTTGCGGCCGACTGCAGCTACCGCGGTCCATCGGCACTTCTGTCCAGATGCTCGAAGCTCTTACCCTGCTGTAACTTACCGCCTCGGTCAAGGACCAGGACGCCGCTGGTATCCGCCTTGCTCTATACGAGCCCACCATGACTAGAGCCCGCAGGTCGTCGCCGGAGACCGGCTACTCGCTGATGGAAGTGCTGGTCGTCGTTGCCCTCATCTCGCTCTTCGCCACCCTCAGCATCTCCAACCTGTCCGGCGCCCTGAAGCGCGCGAAGTTGCTGTCTGCCAGCCAGGAGACGGCGGCGATCTTCCGCCTCGCTCGACTCGAGGCGATCAAGCGCAGCGTGCCCACGGTGGTGGAGTTCGACTTCGAGGCCCGCCAGATCCGGGCCTGGACCGACATCGTCGACGACGCCGGGGACCCGGTCTCGAACCTGACGTACGACCCCGATCCCGGCGCGCCGTCCGGCACGGCGGACTACCTGATCAAGCAGGTCTTCATCGAGGGCAACGTCGAGTTCTGGGGAGCCACCGACGCGAACCCCCGAGAGGTCGAGGCGGTGGTGGGTCTGACCGACCTGCCCGACAATGCCATCAACGGAGTGGTCTTCAACCCCGACGGCTCGGCTCGCGCCCCGGGCGCCGTGCGCTTCGCCGATGGGCCGGGAGCCAACTTCGTGGAGGTGTTCGTGTCCCCGGTCGCCACCGGCCGGGTCCAGATCCGCAAGTACAACCCCGCTCTTCCGATCAACCCGGAAGACGGTACTTTCTACTTCAACCAGGGCCCCCACCCGACTACCGGGGAACAGGCCTGGGAGTGGAACTAGTGATGGATCCCAGCCCACGGAAGCACCCCGCCTCGGCGCCAGGCTCGAACCTGCGAGACCGTCGCCGTGATACCGGCTTCTCGATCCTCGAGGTGCTGATCGCGTCCGCCCTCTTCCTCGTCATCTCGCTGAGCATCGCCGGCCTCTACGCCCAATCGGCGGTCAGCAACTTCAAGGGTGGGGACTCGACACGCCTGGCCAACCTCGGCAAGACGGCCGTCGAGGAGCTGCTCTACGCGCCCTTCGACTCGACCGCGCTGACCGTGCCGGCCGGCGCGACGGAGGCGAGCGTCACCCAGTACTGGCAGGAGTCGACGCACACCTTCGTCACCACCGCCCCGGCGCCCGGCACTCACACGAAGTTCAGGCGTGTGCTCAGCGTGCGCTACTGCGGCATCGGCGACCTGGATGACAACGGCCGCTGCGACACCCCGCTGCAAGGCGATTCGGACCCTGGGCTGGTGCACCTCAAGGAGATCCGGGTCGAGCTGCGCAGCTCTCCCGATGGCCTGCTGGGTGGCCAGCGCATGCAGCTGGTGACCTTCAAACCCTTCTGACGCGCGGAGACCGCAATGAAGATCCTTCGGCCGACCCTTTCCCTGCCCGCTCGCCGCGGTGAGCGCGGCTACAGCCTCGGCGAGCTGGTGGTCTCCATGACCGCGTCGCTGGTGCTGATCCTCGGCGTGCTCGGCGTCTTCGAGATGAGCTCGCGCATGGCCAAGGTGCAGAGCGACCTCGCCGACGCCCAACAGTCCCTGCGCGCCGGCCAGCATGAGCTGGTGCGCATGTCCCGCATGGCCGGGCGTGGCAGCCTCGGCGTGGGCGTGATCCCCGCCGGACGGGCCGTCGCCGTGCGCAACAACGCGGCCGAGGAGGAGTACATCAGCCCCGGCGACGACGATACTCCCGGCGTGCTCGAAGGCACCGACGTCGTCACCTTGCGCGGTGTCTTCAACACCTCGCTCTTGCAGATCCAGTGGGCCATCCCCAATACGGTGGTCTTCAACCCCTCCGTCGCGGCACCGACCGACGGCGTGATCCGGGTGCGCAACCTGGCGGTGGCGACGCTGCCGGCAGGAGCAGAGGTCGGTTCCGCCGGAGCCGTTCCCCAGGACCTCACGCCCCTGATCCAGGCGATCAACCTGGGCCGTCCCGAGGCGCTGGTCATGGTCTCCGCCACCAACCCCGACAATTTCGCCGTCGTCGAGCTCGACCCGGCAAACTCCAGCGCCACCAACCCCGCCGAGGTGGTGGTCGCCTTCCGCGTCACGGGCGGTACCTACACGGACGACTACTACCGGCGCCTGATGCCCGGCGACGCTTACCCGGCCACCTTCGGCATGCCGGCGTATCTGGGCATCCTGGAGGAGTACCGCTACTACGTACGGGAGCTGCGGGTGGACGCCGAGCTGATGCCCACCCTTGTACGGGCCCGTACCTATCCCAACACCCAGATCCCCTACGCCAACCAGGTCGCCAACTGGTCGATCGAGCTGGCCGAGAACGTCTTCGACCTCCAGGCAGTGTTTGGCTTCGACAGCAACCTGGACGGTTCGGTGGTCGACTTGAACCCGCCTGATCCCACACCAGGCGACCCCAGCCCGGCCGACGGCGACGAGCTGCTCTACGACCACCCGAACGACGACGACACCCTGCCCGTCTGGGCCAGCGGCCAGCTCGGCTGGCTGCGGCTGACCACCGTCTCCCGAACCGATCGGACCGACAACACCTACCAGGCGCCGCAGCTGCTCCTGGTCGAAGACCACGATTACGCGGGGTCCGAGCTGAACAACGACAGGAACCGTCGCCACCGCCAGCGGATCGTCACCACCAACGTCGAGCTGAGGAACGTGTTCTGATGAGCGCGCCAAACCACAACCGCAAAGAGCAGGGCAGCGCCTACCTGATCGCCCTCCTGGGCCTGATGGTGCTGACCATCGTCGGTATTACCCTGGCCTCCGTCACCACCACCGAGATGGAGATCGGCCTGAACGAGCGGCAGGCCACGCGTGCGTTCTACTCGGCCGAGGCCGGCATCGGCGTAGCCATCGCCCGTTCGCTCGTGCAGGGCGGTCAGCTGGCCAGCCAGCAGTTCACCCTCAGCCAGGATCGCCAGATCACCGGCGTCACCAGCTCGGTCAACCGCTCCTACGTGGTGGACGTCTCACCCTTCTTCCCGGTCCAGGTCGAGAACTGCAACTGGTGCCCGGACGGCGGCCGATTCTCGGGTGAGGCCAGCTATTCGCGGGTCAACTTCGCGGTCTCCGCCACCTCCCAGGAGCGCACCTGGCAAGGCACTGAAGAGACCCCGCCCGCTGACGCCAACGTACGGTCCCAGAAAACCATTGCGACCATGTTCGAAGCGACGCCGATCGTTCCCCTGTGGGAGTCGCTGCCCACCGACGCCGACCAGCTGGCGAAGGTCAAGTTCTAGAGGAGTGGGAGACAGACCATGACGACCAAGCGAACCAATCTCTCCCAGCTCCTCGCCCGCACTGGCGGGGCCCTGACGCTCGCGGTGCTCGCGCTCTGGCCGGCGGCGGCCGACGATCGCCAGCTGCTGCGCACCTCCTCGGGCAACCCTTACGTGTTCTTCCTGCTCGACACCTCGGGCTCGATGAACTGGTCGCCACCCTGCACCGCCACCCAGGCCGCCAACGACCTCGAGCCCGGCGACAGCGGCTGCACCCGTGCCTGTAACTTCGGCGATCTCTGCGACGCGCTCTGCCCGGACGTGGGCTGCACCGAGCGCGACAGCGGCGGCGCCTGCATCTCGACCGGCCACGTCTGCATCCAGCCGATCTGCGCCAGCCGAGACTGCTTCGTGGCGAACAACGCCGACGACCCTTCCTCGAAGTTTTTCCAGGCCAAGGAAGCCCTCTACGAGGTGCTCCAGCAGGTCGACGACGTGAACTTTGGCTTCGCCACCTACAACCAGGACGGTCTCTACGCCGCCTCCAAGCACTGGCGCTATGCGGCCGACGAGCCGGGGCCGGTAGTACCGGGCTGGGGAGCCTTCCCGGCGACGGGAGAGGTCGACGTCTTCGGGCGCCAGTGGAACTGCGACAGCGGCAACGGCGACAACAACATCGGCTGCTATCCGAACAACGACAACCCGGCCGACCTCAACGACGCCTGGGAGCGGGCCCGGGTGGGCCGCCTCCCCAAAGGCGGTATCGACCTTTCCCAGACCCAGACCTTCTTCATCCGGAACAGCAACGTCGTCTACCGCGTGAGCTACGTCCGGGAATTCGGCACCCTGGGCGACGCCGAGATCGACGTGAGGATCAGGATCTGGCGCTGCAACGAGACCGGCAACACCACCGCGTGCGACTCGGGGGCGAACCGAACTCTGGTCGCGGAGAAAGTCGTCGAGTACGACCTGGTTTCGGAGTTCGTCTCCTGGGACAACGGCGTGGACCGAACGGCACCCCAGGACGGTTATTGGCCCCAGACCAATAACGGCGCGCCCTACGCCAGCGACTCCATCGCCGGCGGCACCTGCGCCGGCTGGGACCCCAACACCGACACCACCGCCGATCGCTTCAGTGGCTACAGCCTGCGGTTCCCCACGGTCGCGGGTCCACCCGCCTTCACTCCGTACCTCGACGAGGGGGACGTCATCCCCCTTTCCTGGACCCAGGACAACAAGCAGAGGATCCTCCAACGGCTAGCTCCCAGCACCTCTGCCGGCGGAGACCCGGACTTCCGGCAGTCCTCCTACTTGCGCAACGTCCCCAACTCCGGCGAAAGCTTCCTACGGCTCAAGAACGAAGGGCGCCGCCCGTTCATCGCCAACGGCTCGACACCCCTGGGCTTCGCCATCGCCGCCTTCCGCACCTGGTACGCCGGCTGCGAGCAGGGCTCCTGCCAGGGCCAGACGGGCTGGAAGGACATCGCCGAGGACAACGACCCGAGCTGGACCTGCCGGCGCAAATACCTGATCGTCGTCACCGACGGTGACGACACCTGCCCGGGTCGTGACCCCTGCTCGTTCACGGCCGCCCTGCGAGCCCAAGAGAACGTCTTCACCTACGTGGTGGCGTTCGGTGTCGAGAACACTTCCGGCAACCGGCTGAACTGCATGGCCTCGAACGGCGGTACTGAGGCGCCGATCTACCCGCAGAACAAGGACGAGCTGGTGCAGGTGTTGACCGACATCTTCGGCGCCATCAAGGAGGAGTCGCGAGCGTTCGCCTCCGCCGCCGTGCCGTCGGTGCAGGCCGAGGTCGAGGACAAGATCTTCCTCTCGAACTTCACGCCACTCAATGGCGAGTCGGTATGGGACGGTCACCTCAACGCATTCCTCAAGCCCCTGCCCCTGCTCAACAACCGTCCGGACGTGACCAAGGACTGCGCCACACTGCCCGCCGACGAGCAGGCCAGCTGCCACATCTGGGACGCCGGAGAGCAGCTCATCGAGCAGGCGCCGACGCCCGACGAGATCTTGGCCGACAACTACCGTCTGGGGCCTGCCGTGGACCAGCGCCGTGTCTTCTACTCCCGGGCGAAGAGCCCGGCCACGAACGCGACGCCCCAGGACCGGCAGTTCTTGGAGCATCCGACCAACGCCGCGCTTCGCCAGGACCTGTGGGACGCGCTCGGCCTCGCCTACGACCTCACCGACCTCACCACGAATGGCAGCACACCAGAGCTGAAGGCCACCGAGATCATCGAGAAGACGCTGGTCGAGAAGACCGCCGACGTCGAGGACGCGGACGGCAACACCATCCCCATCACCTACGTGCTGGGCGACATCTTCCACTCCAACCCGCGTGTCCTCGACAAACCGGGAGACTTCACCGCGTTTTCGGGCAACCTCCCCGAAGGCAACCCGTCGGGGACTCTCGACTGCAACACCAGCAAGGGTTATCGCTGCTTCGCCCAGAAGCACAACCTCCGTCGCAAGATGGTCGTGGTGGGAGCCAATGACGGCATGCTCCACTTCTTCGACGCCGGCGTCTTCAATTCTTCGACCGAAAAGTTCAGCAACGGCACTGGTCGCGAGCTCATGGCGGTGCTCCCGCGCGCGGCGATGCCGGTCGTCACTGCCCTGGCCACCGGCACCACCCAGGTCTTCGCCATGGACGGCTCGCCGCGGGTGATCGACGCCTTCATCGATCCGAAGTGGGACAACACCACGCCACCCGATGAGGACGAGAGGGAGTGGCGCTCGGTGCTGATCGCCGGTATGCGTGAGGGTGGCCTCAAGAACACCGGCTCCCCCACCACGATCACTCTGGCCAACAACAAGCCCTTCACCAGCGGCTACATCGCGCTCGACGTCACGCAGCCAGACAAGCTCAATGAGGACAACGAGCCAATCAACCAGAACGTGGTACCGACGTGTATCACCGAGTACAACGAGGACGACTGCGGGCCGGTGCCCTACGGGGCAACCATCTGGGAATTCACCGACAGCGTCAACGGCTCGCCGGCGGAGTGGGGCCTGGCCCTCGACGAGGACGATAACGGCCAGCCGGATCTCGGCTACACCTGGTCGGTGCCGGTGATCGGGCAGATCCCGGTGCTCAGCCTCGCTGGCGACCTCGAGAAGCGCTCGGTGGCGATCTTCGGCGGTGGCCTCGACCCCACCAGCACCGCGAACCCCCAACGCGGCAACTGGCTCTACATCGTCGACATCGAGACCGGAGTGCCGATCTACAAGCGGTCGGTGCTGGGAGCAGTGCCGAGCAACGTCGCGGCGGTCGATCAGAACCGCGACACGCTGATCGATACGGTCTATTTCGGCACCACGGCGGGCTATCTCTACAAGGTCGACCTTTCGACCTCCGGACAGCTGGCCGCCACCCAGGCGAGGGACGTCAACGACACGATGAACGACGTGGTCCGGGTGCTCGACACGGCTTGGTCACCGTTCATCGTCTTCGACACCGTGACCGGCGCCAGCACCCGGCGGCCGATCTTCTTCGCCCCCACGGTGGTCAACGTCACCCAGCTCTCCAGCTACGGTCTCGCCTTCGGCACCGGTGACCGCAACGACCTGTGGAACTTCGAAACCGTGGAGGGTCGCTTCTACTTCATCGTCGACGAGAATTTCGTTGCCGGGATGACACCACGGACGGAGGCCAACTACACCATTATCGACTCGGAGGCCGCGGCGGCCGGCAGCTCGGACTTCGTGATCAGCCCACTGCCCACCAAGAGCCGGGGCTGGGTGGTCACCCTCGATCCGGACGAGCGGGTGATCGCCCAGGCCTTCTCCCTCTCCGGCCTGACCATCTTCCCGACCTTCCAACCGCTGGTCGAGACCGTTCCCGGTCCGAACGGCGAGGTGGCCTGCGCGCGGACCGGAGACAGCCGGGTGTTCATTGTGGCCAGCAACAACGGTGACGGCCTCCTACCGCCCCTCGACAACCCCACCGGCCCCACGGAGCGGGCGCTCCAGGTCGGTGAGGCCCTGGTCACGGCACCCTACGTGGAGCAGCGGGCGACCAAGAACCCCGGCGACGACACGATCTCCCCGACCCGGATCGCCTGGGAGAAGGTCGTGCGGGACCGTCTGAAGAAGCTCTACCCGCCCAGGGCGCGCTTCGGCAACCTGAGCTGGGACGTCAGCTTCATCCGCTCGGACACCGGCGTGGTCGGCCCGATCCCGATTCCGATCGGCTTCGTCGTCAACAGCTGGAAGGAGTTCTGAGCGTGAGGTCGCGACGACTCTGGGCGGGAGGGGGGCTGCTGCTGGCGCTGGCCGGAGCAGCCCCGGTTTTCGGGGACTGGCTGGTCACCCAGCGCGGCGAGCGCATCGAGACGGTCGGTCCCTGGGAAGTACGCGGCAAGCTGGTGGTGTTCACTCAGACCAATGGCACGCTGGCCTCGATGCGGCTCTCCGAGGTCGATCTCGAGGCCAGTCGCGGCGAGACCGAGCGGGCCAAGAGCCCGCCCCCGGCACCCCCTCCGCCACCACCGAAGAAGGCGGTGCTGGTGCTCACGGACGCAGACGTGAAGAAGTCCGCGCCGCCCGCGGCCGCACCGAGCGGCGCCGAGGCCGCAGCCCCCAAGCCTGCCGGGACCGTCACGGAGGATTTGGTGGTGGTCTCCTGGCAGGAGATCGAGGGCAGCGGCGAGCTCGAGCTGCAGCTGATGGGTGAGCTGCGCAACAAGGCCAGCGACGTGATCTCGGACGTCAAGCTCACGGTGCGCTTGCTCGACTCCCAGGGCGGGGTGCTCGCCACCACCGAAGCGATGATCCCGGACGACGCCCTGGGCCCGGGCAAGAGCACCCGCTTCCGCGCCGTCTTCGGCAACATCTTCGCCTACGACTCGGTGGCCTTCGAGGCGCGCGGCGGAGAACGTTTCCGCGCCGCCGTACCGAGGCCGGCTCCGACCGACGAGGAGCAGGAAGGCTGATGCCCAGGTGGCGGCTGGGGCGCCGTCAGCCTGCTGCCGGCCGCCTGGTTGCCACCGCCGAGCGCTGCTTCCAGGCGCTGTAGCCAATGACCCCGACGGTGATCGCCGTCAGTGGCAGCACGAAGACTTGCATCGCCCAGCTGTAGGCAGGCAGGGCGGCGTGACGGCTGGCGTCCATGATCAGGAAGGTCGTGTAGGCGCCGTAGTAGGCGAAGAAGATCAGTCCTTCCCAGCGGTAGATCTGATTGCCGTTCGCGAAGATCGGCAGGCAGGCTACGGCCACGGCGATCATCACCGGCAGATCGAAGCGCAGGGCCGCTGTGGAGACGGTCAGGCCCATCGGGCTGAGCAGCGCCGCAGGGCCCAACACCCCGAGCAGGTTGAAGAGGCTGCTGCCGATGACGTTGCCCACGGCGATGTCACGCTCGCCGCGCAGGGCAGCGAGCACCGAGGTCGCGAGCTCGGGCAGTGAGGTACCCACGGCGACCACCGTCAGGGCGATGACCAATTCGCTCACGCCCATCGACTGCGCCAGCTCGATGGCGCCGTCGAGGAACCAGCGGGCGCCGAGGAGCAGCAACGCCAGTCCGCCGACCACCAGGGTCACCTGAGTTGCGGCTCCCGCGGCTCCCAGCCGGACCGAGGGCAGCTCGCGGGCATACTCCGCCCTGATCGCCGCGCTCTCTCGCCGGCTCTGCCAGACCAGGAACACCGTGTAGGCAGCGGCCCCTGCCGTGAACAGCAGCCCCTCGAGCCGACCGAAAGTGCCGTCCAGGGCGAAGAGGTAGGTGAGAAGCGAGAGCCCGATGATCACCGGCACGTCGAGGCGGACCAGCCGCTGCGCGACGGCGAGGGGTGCGATCATCGAGGAGACCCCGAGGATCAAGAGCACGTTGCAGATGTTGCTACCGACCACGTTGCCGACCGCCAGATCGGCCTGGCCGGCGAGGGCTGACCTGATGGAAACGGCGATCTCCGGCGAGCTGGTGCCGTAGGCCACCACCGTCAAGCCGACGACCAGGGGGGAGATCCCCAGCGCCCCTGCCAGCCGAGAGGCACCCCGAACCAGCAGCTCCGCCCCGACGATCAGCAGCGCCAGACCCACCCCCATCGTGGCGAAAACCATCCCGCTCAAGCGGCAACCTCCACAGCAGCCGAGAATCCGAGCTCCTCACCGAGATCAGGGCACCGCTCAGCCCGAGCGGTAACGCGGAACTCCTTCCAGGTCGTGCTCCTTGACCTTGCGCAGCAGGGTCCGGTAGCTCCAGCCCAGCCTCTCGGCGGCCCGGTGCTTGTCGCCCGCGGTCTCGGTGAGGGCGTCCTTCAAGCGTTCCCTCTCGTTGCCCGCCTCGAGGGGGGCGAGGAGGGGCCCGAGGCCGGAAGCCTCCAGGCTGCTCCCGTCGGTCAGGATCAGCGCCCTCTCCAGTACGTTCGCGAGCTGGCGGATATTGCCCGGCCAGCTCTGGGCGGCGAGCAGGGCTGCGGCATCCTCGGCCAGGGATGGCGGGCGGCGACCCAGGCGGGCCGCGGCACGGGCGAGGAGGTGCTCGGCGAGAGGAGGGACGTCGCCAGGCCGCTCGCGCAGAGCCGGCAGGTGGATGGGGAAGATCTCGAGGCGGAAGTAGAGGTCCTGGCGGAAGGTGCCGGCGCCGGCCCCGGCGGCGAGGTCGCGGTTGGTGGCGGCCACCAGCCGCACGTCAGCCCGCAGGGTAGTGCGGCCCCCCACCCGTTCGAAGGTCCTCTCCTCGAGCACCCGCAAGACCTTCGCCTGAACGCCGAGGGGCAGCTCACCGATCTCGTCCAGCAGCAGCGTGCCCCCCTGGGCCAGCTCGAAACGCCCCGGCTGGCGATCCATGGCCCCGGTGAAGGCGCCTCGCTCATGGCCGAAGAGCTCGTTTTCGACCAAAGACTCCGGAATGGCAGCGCAATTGACCGCCACGAAGGGGCCACCGGCACGAGGAGAGAGGCTATGCAGGGTTCGGGCGAAGATCTCCTTGCCGGTGCCACTCTCGCCGGTCAAGAGCACCGTCGACTCGGTGGGAGCCACCCGCGCCAGCAGATGGAGCGCCGCTCGAAAACGAGGGTGCGAGCCGATCAGGGGCGGCGCCCCCGGTGCCTGGAAGTTGTTCGCGGCCCCGCCGCGACCCACGATTGGCCCGACCAGGCGGAACAGGTCCTCGAGGTCGACCGGCTTCTCGAGGAAGTCGACGGCGCCGAGCTTCATCGCCTGGACGGCAGTCTCGACCGTGCCGTAGGCGGTCATCACCACCGCCGGCACGGGCGGCTGGACGCGGCGGCAGGCAGCCACCACGTCGAGGCCGCTCGCCCCCGGCAACCGGAGGTCGGTCAGCACCAGGGAGAAGGTCTCTCGGTCGAGGTGGGGCAGGGCCTCCTCCGCGCTGGCGGTGAGGGTGACCTCGTAACCCTCCCTGCTCAGAGCGCGCTCGAGCATGCGGCCGAGGGAGGAGCGATCCTCGACGACGAGGAGCCGCGGCGCGGCGGTGGCGGACATCGTAGACAGCCTGGATGCTCCGGAAAGTCGAACCGTATAATCCTACGCGGAAAAGCCCGTCGGCCCGGCCGGCGGCGAACGAGCGGAGACCCTTGAACAGACCCAGCAACGATGTCGACCGGCTGGCGAGCGCCATCGAGGAGCTGCGCATCGAGTACGAGCGGTTCTTCAACGGTGCCCTGCCGACCCCCCCCCTGGTCCTGCGCGACCGCCTCCAGCGCAAGCTGCGCCTGGTGCGCGAGCAGCCTCTGCTCTCCGCCCTCGACCGTTTTCGCCTCTCCCAGCTCGAGGCGCGCTTCAACTCCCTCGGTGAGCTGAACAACCGGCGTCTGAAGGAGAAGGAGGAGGGACGGAGTCATCCGATCTTCGACTTGGCGCCTGCCCGGCCGCATCTCGACGCCGAGGCCGGCATCGTGCTCGGCCAACAACCTTCGCAGGATGCGGTGGAGGCGCTGTACCAGGGTCTATATCGGACCTCAGGCGACCTCACTTACGACCTCGAGAGCTTCCGCCGCTATCTGGACCGCCAACTGGAGTCGATCCGGGAGAAGACCGGCTGCCAGGAGGTCTGCTTCCGGCTCGTCCAGGAGGACGGCCAGACCAAGCTCAAGGCCCGGCCCATCCGGGACTGAGCGGGAAAGAACGGAGAACGACGTGCATCGAATGAGCTTGCTTGCCCTTTCCGGCCTGGCGGCGATCGCCCTTCTCGCAGCGGCGACGCCTCCCCAGAGCGTCGAGACCGCCATCGAAAAGCAGCGTGCCCTCGTGGCCAGCCACCCGAACGATTCTGCCGCCCAGAACGACCTCGGCAACCTGCTGCGCATGAGCGGCCAGCTCGCCGCGGCCGAGGAGGCCTACCGCGCCGCCATCGCCGCCGACCCGGTGAAGACCGTGCCGCGCTACAACCTGGCCCTGCTCCTCCAACAGCAGAGCCAAAGCCGCGCCGCCCTGCGCGAGCTCGAGGGAGTGGTCGAGATCGACGCCGGCCACGCCTGGGCTCACTATCAGATCGGCGCCATCAAGGAGTCGCGTGGTGACGACGAGGGTGCCCTGGCGTCGTACGCCCGGGCTTTCGCGCTGAAGCCGGACCTGGCTTCGGACAAAGTGAACCCGCAGGTCATCGAGAGCAAGCTCTCGACGCGCGCGATGCTGGTGGCCAACAGCAACCGCGCCGCGCTCACCCAGGCCGGTAGCTCCTACGAGGATCCAGCCCGCATCGCCGTCCTGCTCGTGCCACCGCTTCCTTCGAGCGCCTCGGCAACGGAGCCCGGGAGCGAGGCCGCGACGGCTCCGGCCGTCACGCCATCCCCGACGCCCGCGCCGCGCAGCAGCAAGACGACCGAGCCCGCAGCGAGCTCAGCCCGTGTGCTCGACCAGCAGAGCCTGGACGAGGACCGCCCCACCGGGCAGGTGCGGCCCTCCGCGGGTAGCGCGCCGTCGGGCAACCGCAGCGGCGGCGTCCGCTCGACCGGGGCCAACCGCACCTGGCAGCAGTCCGCGACGGGCGGCTCCTCCTCGGCACCGCGCACCCAGGCCGGGCGGCCCACAGCCGTGGGGCAGCCGCGAGTCGCGACGCCGACGGTCTCACAGCCCGGTACCCCCGGCGCCAAGCAAACGCAGCCCGGCTACCGCCCCGGCACCGCCAGCACCGCCTGGCCGCAGAACCGGATCTACCAGCCGGAGCCGCTGCCGCCGAACGAGTGAGGGGGACGGCCTACACGTTGAACCGCACGTGCAGGACGTCCCCGTCCTGCACGACGTACTCCTTGCCTTCGAGGCGGAGCAGGGCCTTGTCGCGGCAGGCGGCGAGGGTCTTCCACCGCAGCAGGTCCTCCCAGCCCACCACCTCGGCGCGGATGAAGCCCTTCTCGAGGTCCGAGTGGATGACGCCGGCGGCCTGGCGGGCGGGGGTGCTGCGGCGGATGGTCCAGGCCCGCACCTCGTCCTCGCCGACGGTGAAGAAGGAGATCAGACCCAGGAGGCTGTAGCTCGCCTGCACCAAGCGATCGAGGCTCGGCTCGGCCAGGCCCAGCTCGGCGAGGAAGTCCACTTGCTCCTCGCGGGGCAGGCGGGAGATCTCCTCCTCGATAGGTGCCGAGATGACCATCGCCACAGTCCCCGCGCTGGTCGGCAGGGCAGCGGCGATCTCCTGACTGCGGGCGAGGGAGACCTCGTCGACGTTGACCACTACCAGCATGGGCTTGGCCGAGAGCAGCTGGAAGCCGCGCAGGCGGCGCTCGTCGTCTGCATCCAGCTCCACGGCGCGCAGCGGCTTCTCGGACTCGAGGGCCGGCAGGATGACCTCCGCCAGCAGGGCCTGTTCCTTCTTCTCGTCGGCGGTGAGGCCCCGCTTCACGGACTTCTCCAGCCGTTCGATCCGCCGCTCGACGAGACTGTGGTCGGCGAGGATCAGCTCGAGGTCGAAGGTGCCGACGTCGCGGGCCGGGTCCACCGAGCCCTCCGGATGGAGGATCTCGGCGTCCTCGAAGCCCCGCACCACGTGGACCAGGGCATCGACGTTCTTGAGCTCGGCGAGGTCGAGCCCCTCCCTCCCCTCTCCCTTCTTCACCCCCGGCACGTCGACGTAGGTGACCGTCGCGGGCACGTAGCGCTTGGGCGAGAAGAGGTCTCGCAGCTGCTCGAGGCGGCGGTCCGGCACCGGGGCGACGCCGACGTTGGTCTTGCGCGAGGCGGCGAACTTGTCCGTCTCCTGGCGAGAGGCGGTGAGGGTATTGAACAGCGTGGTCTTCCCGGCCTTGGGAAAGCCGACGATGCCAAGCTCCATGCGATGACTCCTTCTACGAGGCCTCGACGAGCTCGAGGCCCTCGATGAGCAGGGTGGGCGAGCCGATCATGCCGTCCAGGGGAAAGAAGCGCAGGTCCCGGGCGACCGCCACGAGGCCTGTGAAGAGGGCCGCGATCGTACCGCTGATCGCCACCGAGGCGATGGGGGCACGCGCCCGTCCATCCTCGAGCACGAAGCCGAGCACGGGCAGGGTGAAACGGTCAGCCTCGAAGTCGAAGCGGGCCGCGCCCGCAGCCTCGATCCAGTAGAAGCCGCGGTCGACGCGGGCGATCAGGCTGGCGGGGGAGAGGCGGCTCTCTCGCCCCAGGAAGAGGTGGCTGGCCCCGGGTCGGGGCAGGTCCCGCCAGCTGGCCCGGCGCTGGCCCGCGGGGCCGAGGCTGCTCCGGGCGGCCCCTGAGCGCGGGAGCTGCCCCTCCGCCACCAACACTCGGCGGCGCGTGGGGGCTCCCACCCCATCCCAGCCGGCCGCGAGCACTCCGCCCGGGAGCCGACCGTCGTCGACCACCGTCCAGGCCTCGCTGCCCAGCCGCCCCTGGCGGTCGGCCCAGGGAGCGAGGCCCTCGGCCGCCTGCTCGCCCGCCAACCGGGGCAGCAGACCCTCGAGCAGCCGGGCCCCGACCGGCGGCGCCAGCAGCATCGCTCCCCGGCGCTCCGCCGGAAGCCGGCCGGACTCGGCGACGGAGAGGGCGTCCGCGAGCTGGCGCGCGAGGCCCCGAGCGGAGAGCCGGCGGGCCTCGCTCTCCGCCGTGCCCAGCACCCGCGTCCGCCCGGCCGGGCCTCGGGCCTCGAGACGAAGAGCGGCGAGGCGATGGCGCCAGGCGACGTCGACGCCCCGGCTGTTGACCAGCCGGCTCTCGCTCGCCCCCTCGTCGAGGTCCGCGGCCACCAGACGTGCCCCGGGCAGCTCCGCGCCGAGCTCGCGGCCGATCGCCGCCAGCAGGGCCAGGCTTTCGCGCTCGGCGAGCAAGGGAGCATCCAGCTCTCGGGGCTCCTGCCAGGGCTCGCCGGTCTCCGGCTCGGGCAGGTCGAGCGGACGGCCGGCGAGCATCGGCCAGCCCTTCTCGGCCTCGGGGGGCGAACCGGTGCCGCAGGCGAAGAAGGAGCCACCGCGCTCACCGGCCCGCACGGCCCAGCCGGCTTCCTCCGTGGCGGTCACCAGCTCGGACGCCTCGGCGAGGGCCACGTGGCGGCTGCGGCCGGTCTTGACGTAGACCTCGGCCGTCCGCAAGCCGCCTCGCGCCAGGGCCACGAGCACCGGGGAGGGCGAGGCGGGACCGCTCATGGACGGATCTCGACGGCGCCCAGGGCGAGGGCGGGGGTGGTCGCCCACACCGGCAGGCGCTGGCCGCCCTTGGCGCACCAGCCGGCTCCGGCCGGCTCCGAGCGGTTGCCCACCCCGTAGATGGAACCGAGCAAGTCCGCCACGGTGCTCGAGAGCCGGAACCGACCCACCGGCTCGGTGGGCTCACCGCCACGGATCCGCCGGGCATAGGGCACCGAGAGCTCGAAGCGGCCGGTGCCCGGATCGAGGCGACCCCAGTCGGCCTCGGGAACCGCCAACCCCCCCTCGGCCCCGGCCAGGAGCTCGCTTTCGGCCCGCGATCCGGTGAGCACCTCGAGATGGGTGGAGCGGGGGCCGGGAGGTAGATCGCGCCGGCCGCGGCGACCGGCGCCCGGCACCAGATCGGCCGATGCGCGAGCCCAGACCAGGTCGGCCAGGGGCTGCTCCACGACGCCGGCACGCAACAGCCAGCGGCGGCTGACGGCCAGGCCTTCGTCGTCGGTGGTCCGTCCGGTCTCACCAGGGGCGGAGCCGGGGTCGTCGAGCACCGACAGGTCGCTCGGCCCGAGCTTGAGGCCCACCGCCCGGCCAGGGTCACCGCTCGCGCCGAGCACGTCCGCTTCGAGCGCGTGGGCGATGGCCTCGTGGAGCAGCACGGCTGCCGCCGCCGGAGCCAGCACCACCTGCTCCCGCCCAGGCCGGGGAGGCGGTGCCTGGCGGGCCCGGAAGCGCGCCACCAGGGCGGCGGCGATGCGCTCCGCGGCGGCCGCGTCGAGGGCCGCCAGCAGGGTGCCCCAGCGGCCCCAGGGCATCTCGGCCTCGAGTGAGAAGAAGCGCTCCCCCTCGGGTGCTGGCACCAGCCGCGGCCCCACCACCTGGATCTCGCGGCGGTGGCTGCGCACGGCCAGGCGCAGGGGGAAAGCCACACGCCGGCGAGCGATGGCGCTCTCCACCGCCTCTGCGAAGCCGGCGAGCTCGACCAGGGGGGCCGGCTCGTCCCAGGGCGGCATGGCGAGGCGGGGCTCGGCGCCCGGGCTCGCCGACCAGGCGCGGGCGACCTGCCGCAGGGCACGGGCGAAGCTCGCCCCGTCGATCTCGTCGCGAGAGGCCAGGTAGGTCCGCCGGCCCCGAACCAGGCGCACGGCCAGGCCCTGCTCTCGTCTCACCCGACCCGGTGGGGGGCCCTCGGCGCCGTGCCAGGCGGCTTCCTCGAGCCTCTCGAAGTAGGCATCCACCCAGTCCTCCGGCTCCTCCAGGAGGGCCGAGAGAGAGCGGGCGACGGCAGCTGTATCGAGACCGGCGAAGGACACCCGGGGATTCTCGCACAGGGTTCCGGTGTGATAGAGAAGCCGGCGCGACCATGAGCGTCCACTCGCAGGCCCCCGACGGAGCCACCAACGACCCCCGCCGAGAACGCGTCGAGGAGCTCTCCTCCCGCCTCGCCACGGCCCGGCTCGGCGGCGGTGAGCAGCGCATCGAGAAGCAGCACGAGGCGGGCAAGCTGACCGCCCGCGAGCGGGTCGAGCTACTGCTCGATCCGGGCTCCCTGGTCGAGCTCGACGCCCTCGTCACCCACCGTTGCCTCGACTTCGGCATGGAGGCCCAGCGGATACCGGGCGACGGCGTGGTCTCCGGCTACGGCACCATCGACGGCCGGCTGGTCTACCTCTTCGCCCAGGACTTCACCGTCTTCGGCGGCTCCCTCTCCGAAACCAACGCGAGGAAGATCTGCAAGATCATGGATCTCGCCCTCGAGAACGGCGCGCCCCTGATCGGCCTCAACGACTCCGGCGGCGCCCGCATCCAGGAGGGCGTGGCCTCCCTGGGCGGCTACGCGGACATCTTCCTGCGCAACACCCTGGCCTCCGGAGTGGTGCCCCAGATCAGCGCCATCATGGGCCCCTGCGCCGGCGGCGCGGTCTACTCGCCGGCGATCACCGACTTCATCCTCATGGTCGAGGGGACGAGCTACATGTTCGTTACCGGACCCGAGGTGATCAAGACCGTCACCCACGAAGAGGTGACCAAGGATCAGCTGGGCGGCGCCGCCACCCACGGCAGCAAGAGCGGCGTGTCGCACTTCACCGAGCCCAACGACGCCGCCTGCCTGCTGCGCATCCGCGAGCTGCTCTCCTTCCTGCCCTCGAACAACCTCGACAGCCCGCCCCCCGGCACCAGCCAGGACGATCCAGACCGTGAGGACGCGGCCCTCGATGGGCTGGTCCCGGCCGACCCCAACAAGCCCTACGACATCAAGCGGTTGATCGCCGCGGTGGTGGACGACGGGCACTTCCTCGAGGTCCACGCCGACTACGCCAGGAACATCGTGGTCGGCTTCGCCCGCATCGGCAACCAGTCGGTGGGCGTCGTCGCCAACCAGCCTGCCTACCTGGCAGGGGTGTTGGACATCGACGCTTCGCTCAAGGGGGCGCGCTTCGTGCGCTTCTGCGACGCCTTCAACCTCCCGCTGGTGACCTTCGAGGACGTGCCGGGCTTCCTGCCGGGCACCCAGCAGGAGTTCGGCGGCATCATCAAGCACGGCGCCAAGCTGCTCTTCGCCTACGCCGAGGCCACGGTGCCCAAGATCACCGTCATCACCCGCAAGGCCTACGGCGGTGCTTACTGCGTGATGGCCTCCAAGCACCTGCGCACCGATGCCAACTTCGCCTATCCGAGCGCGGAGATCGCCGTGATGGGGCCGGAGGGGGCGGTCAACATCCTCTTCAGCCGCGACATCACCGCGGCTGGCGAACGGGCCGCCGAGGTGCGGGCGGAGCGTGTGGCGGACTACCGGGCGAAGTTCTCGAACCCTTACGTCGCGGCCGAGCGAGGCTTCGTCGACGCCGTCATCCTGCCGCGCCAGACGCGGCCTTCGATCGCCCGGGCCCTGCGTCAGCTGGCCGGCAAGCGCCAGAGCATGCCGGCCAAGCGGCACGGCAACCTTCCTCTCTAGCGGGAGGCGCGATGAGCGAGCCTCGGAAACCCCGGGTGGGGATCTTGATGGGCAGCGACTCGGACTGGCCGGTGATGGAAGAGGCCTGGCGCACGCTGGAGCGCTTCGGCGTACCGGCCGAGGTGCGGGTGATCTCGGCCCACCGCCGCCCGGACGACGTTGCGGAGTACGCCAAGACCGCTGCCGAGCGAGGCCTCGGGGTGATCATCGCCGGGGCCGGTGGCGCCGCACACCTGCCCGGGGTAGCAGCTGCGATGACGCCGCTGCCGGTGGTGGGAGTGCCGGTCCAGACCCGAGAGCTCAGCGGCCTCGATTCCCTGCTCTCGATCGTCCAGATGCCCACTGGCGTGCCGGTGGCCACGGTCGGCATCAACCGCGCGGCCAACGCCGCTCTGCTCGCCGTTCAGATCCTCGCCACCGCCGACGCCGACCTCGCCGCCAAGTTCCGTGCCCACAAGGCCGAGCTGGTCGAGAAGGGCAGAGCCGCGGACGAGAAGCTGGTGGCGAGCCTGCTGGGGTGACCAGCCTCGGCTCGACCTCGTCGGCCTCCTCCTTGACAGCCCACCTCCCGCTACGGCAAGCTGCCCTTTGGTCTTGCCCCATACCAGGCGGCCCTGCCGGGAGGTGGTGCCGCCGCGTGCGTTCCGAGGAGGCAGCATGAGAGAGAAGGACCGTGAGTTGAACCGCCGACGTCACCGCCGCGCCAAGCGCCTGCGGGACCGCCGTCGTGAAGCGAACGAAGCATTGAAGGCATCCTCGGCGAGCGCCTCGAAGCGCCCCGCCGCCAAACCGGCCGCCACCAAGAAGGCGACCCCGGCCAAGGAAGAGGGCGCCGCTCCGGCAGCGGAAGCCAAGAAGCCCGCCGCAAAGAAGGCCGCACCGAAGAAGGCCGAGCCCGAGGTCGTGCCGGCTGCCGAGCCCGAGGCGTCGTGAAGGTTGCCCTCGGCGCCGACCACGCCGGCTTCCACCTGAAGGAGCATCTGCGCTCCTTCCTCGCCGGAGCGGGCCATTCGGTCCAGGACTTCGGCACTCACTCCCTCGAATCGGTCGACTACCCGGACCTCGCTGCCACGGTCGCTCACGCGGTGGCCGAGGGCCGGTTCGAGGCCGGGATCCTCATCTGCGGCTCCGGCTCCGGCATGGCCATCGCTGCCAACAAGGTCGCCGGGATCCGCGCCGCCCCTTGCTTCGACGTCACCTCGGCCCGCCTCGCCCGCGCCCACAACAACGCCAACGTCCTGGCGCTCGGCGAGCGGCTGGTGGGCTCGGCCGTAGCCGAGGACGTGGCGACCGCATTCTTGTCGACTCCGTTCGAAGGTGGACGCCACGAGCGGCGGGTCGGTAAGATCACCGCTCTCGAGACCCTCGACCCAACCTGACGCGCACTCCGTCCGCGCCGCCGGCGGATCGCTCCTGCCGAGGAGATCCATTGTCATGGACCGTCTGAGCCCGCTCGCCACCGTCGACCCCGAGGTGGCCCAGGCCATCGAAAGCGAAAAGGCGCGGCAGAACCGGGGCCTCGAGCTGATCGCCTCTGAGAACTTCGTCAGTCGTGCCGTGCTCGAAGCGGTCGGCTGCGTGATGACCAACAAATACGCCGAGGGCTACCCGGGCAAGCGCTACTACGGCGGCTGCGAGCACGTCGACGTGGTGGAGCGCCTGGCCATCGAGCGGGCGAAGGCTCTCTTCGGCGCCGAGCACGCCAACGTCCAGCCCCACAGCGGCACCTCGGCCAACATGGCCGTGTACTTCGCCATGCTCCGACCCGGGGACACCCTGATGGGGTTGGATCTGGCCTGCGGCGGTCACCTCTCCCACGGCCACCGGCTTTCCTACTCCGGACGTGACTTCCAGGTCGTGGCCTACGGCGTCGACCGCGAGACCGAGCGCCTCGACTACGACGAGGTGGCCCGCGTCGCCCGAGAGCACCGGCCGAAGATGATCGTCTGCGGCGCCTCGGCCTACAGCCGGGTGATCGATTTCGCCCGCTTCCGCGCTATCGCCGACGAGGTCGGGGCTTTCCTCCTGGCCGATATCGCCCACATCGCCGGGCTAGTGGCCGCCGGCCTCCACCCCTCGCCGGTGCCCCACGCCCATTTCGTCACCAGCACCACCCACAAGACCCTCCGCGGGCCCCGGGCCGGGCTGATCCTCTGCCGGGAGGAGTTCGCCAAGGACATCGACCGCGCGGTCTTCCCTGGCCTCCAGGGTGGACCGCTGATGCACGTCATCGCGGGCAAGGCGGTGGCGTTCCAGGAAGCCCTGTCGCCGGGCTTCGCCGCCTACCAACAGCAGATCCAGGCCAACGCTCGCCGCCTCTCGGAGCGACTGGCGGGCAAGGGGCTGCGCATCGTCTCCGGCGGCACCGACAACCACGTCTTCCTGATGGACGTGCGCAGCGTGGGGTTGACCGGCAAGGTCGCCGAGAAGGCGCTCGAGCAGGCCGGTATCACCACCAACAAGAACACCATCCCCTTCGACCCCAACCCGCCCCTGGTGGCCTCGGGCATCCGCATCGGCACGCCGGCGGTGACCACCCGAGGGATGCAGGAAGCGGAGATGGACGAGGTGGGCGAGCTGATCGCGAGCGCCCTCGGTGCTGCCGAGGACGAGGCCGCTCTCGAGCGCATCCAAACCGACGTGGAAGCCCTCTGCGACCGCTTCCCCCTCTACCCCTGAGTGACGGCCGGATGAGCGAGCCGAGCCTTTCCCTCGCCGACATCGAGGCCGCACGGGAGCGGCTCCGTGACCTCGTGCGCGAGACCCCTGTGTGGCGCTGGCAGGGCCGGGAGATCGACGGCCTGGTCGGGCCCTCGACCGAGGTGATCCTCAAGCTCGAGTTGTTCCAGGTCGCCGGCACCTTCAAGGCGAGGGGCGCGCTGCTCAACCTGCTCGCCCTGCCGGAGGAGGCGCGGGCGAGGGGGGTTACCGCCGTGTCCGCGGGCAATCACGCCATGGCGGTGGCCTTCGCGGCGGGCCGGCTGGGCACCACGGCCAAGGTGGTGATGCCCAGGACGGCCAATCCGGCTCGGGTGGAGGGTTGCCGCGCTCTCGGAGCCGAGGTGGTGCTGATGGATGACGTGGGTCGCGCCTTCGACGAGGTGCGCCGCATCGAGAGGGAGGAGGGGCGCGCCTTCGTCCATCCCTTCGACGGCCGCGACACCTGGCTCGGCACGGCCACCCTGGGGCTCGAGCTGAGCCGGCAGGTGCCCGGGCTCGACGCCGTGATCATCCCGATCGGGGGCGGTGGCCTGGCCGCGGGGGCCGCGGCGGCGATCCGTCAGGTCCAGCCCTCCTGCCGGGTGTTCGGGGTCGAGCCGACCGGTGCGGCTGTGATGAGCGCGAGCTTCGCGGCGGGGGAGGCCCAGCGCATGGAGAAGCTCGCCACCATCGCCGACAGCCTCGCCGCCCCCCACACCACTCCGGGCACCTACGCCGTTTGCCGGCGCTACCTCGAGGAGGTGGTGACCATCGAGGACGACGCGATGCGCTCCGCCATGGGCCTGCTGCAGCGAGAGATGAAGCTCGCCGTCGAGCCCGCGGGAGCCGCGGCGACCGCCGCCCTCCTCGGTCCCCTGTGCGAGACGCTGCGCGGCCGGCGTGTGGGTCTGATCGTCTGTGGCACCAACATCGACGCCGCTACTTGGTGCCGATTGGCGGCCGCATAGCCGGCTTCCCGTTCTCTCAGGGGCCCGAAGGCGCAGCGGTGCGTTCGAAGATCCAGTAGTGGAAGTCGTCCTCGGGCGGTCCGGGGATCTTGGCCGCCAGGGTGTAGTCGGCGAATCCGGGATCTGCCACCAATGCCGGGAAGACTCCGTACTCGTCGCGCGGGACCAGTCGTTCCGGTAGGGAGCTGTGGACCACCAGGAATCGTGGGGCCTGCTGGTAGGCCCATGTGGCGAAGCGCTCCGGAGAGCGGGAGATCGGCGGTCGAGGAGCCTCGTGGTTGTTGAGGCAGAAGGCGTCCAAGGCGTTCGCCCTCACGAGGTAGGGGACCAGCCCCGAATCACCGATCAGGAACGAGTCTTCGGGCCCCAGTCGCGCGTCCAGCCATTCCCCGAGGATGCGACGGGTTGCCATGCGCTCGGCGTAGGCTGCCGCGTGGGCCTCGAGCTTCGGCGTGACCATCGACCACTGCAGGCTGGTGCCCAGGACGCCGGCCACCACGAAGGCAACTTCCCACCGAGGACCTCGCCCCTCTCGCCAAAGACGCGGTGCGAGGAGCCACAGGGCTCCGGCGGCGGCCACGAGCACCAGGGCATGCGGCGCGAGAAAGTGGCGGTTGTAGTACCCGATGATCGGGTCGGCACCGTGGAGGAGGATCAGATAGGCCACGGGCACGATGCCTAGCACCAAGGCCCGGCCGCTGCGGTGCTGCCAGAGGAAGACCGCACTGAGGGCCAGGAATGGTGCTGCGACGGCCAGGTACCTCGTGGTCAGCACCCAGGGATCGCCGTCGTAGCCAGCCTTGCAGAGCACCGAGTTGGGTACGGCCGTGTGGAAGTGAGAGAGCTTCCAGAGGGTATAGAGGGCATAGGGCACCGCCGCGCTCGCCGTGAGGGCCAGCATCCCCGCGAGCCCTTCGCGCAGCACCTTCCGGCCCTCCGCGGAGCTTCGCGGGCTGGTTTGGCGATAGCGTGAGAGCACCTCCACCACCAGGCCGAGAGCCAGCGCGAGACCGAGCACCGGCCCCTCCGGCCGGGTCAGAGCCGCCAGGAAGACGAGGAAACCCGAGGTTGCCAGCCGCCCTCTGCGGAAGAGACTGCCGCGATCCTGATCCGGAGGGTCCCGAAACGCCGAGGTGAAGACGGCCACCGCAGCGACTGTCAGGAGCAAGTAGAGCGGTGTCTCGAGGCCGCTTACGGTCCAAAGCAGGACCCCGGGATCCGCGGTGAGTGCGAGGACGGGGAGGGTGGCACCCAGAGGGCCCAAATGCATCCTGGCCAGGGCATAGAGCGCGACACAAGCACCCGCTAAGCTGAGGCAGCCCACGAGCTTGAGGACCAGCATCGGCTCAGCTCCCGTACGCAAAGCCAGGGATCCGATCAGCACGAAGAGGAAGTTCGAGTAGCCTTCGACCGCGGGATGAGATCCCGGGTTCCAGACGATGCCCGTCCCTTCCGCGAGGTGCCTGGAGTAACGCAGGGTGATGTAGGCGTCGTCGGTGGTGAAGAGCCAGAGGCCGGCGAGCGACACCAGCGTCCGCACCGCGACCAGGAGCAGGACTCCGAAGAGCAGGCGTGAAGCCCAGCGGGGCAGCCGGGGCGTCACGCGGGACTCCCGGCCCTCGGTCCTCGCGTCCTGAGCGCCCGGTTGCGCTCTCTCTCCTCGTCCTTGTGCTCCTTCGACGCCGCCCAGGAGCAGATCGGGCAGGCGTCCAGGTCGTGGTAGAGGGCGGGGCAGCGCTCGCGCCCGAAGTAGATGATCTGGAGGTGAAGGCGCGCCCAGGCTTCCTCGGGGAAGAGGGCCTTCAGATCCCGCTCCGTCTGGGTGACGTTCTTGCCGCTCGACAGCCCCCAGCGGGCGGCGAGCCGGTGGATGTGGGTGTCGACCGGGAAAGCCGGGGTGCCGAAGGCCTGGACCAGCACCACCGAAGCGGTCTTGTGACCGACGCCGGGCAGAGCCTCGAGCTCCTCGAGCGTGCGGGGCACCTCGCCCCCTCGCGCGGCGAGGATCTCGGACAGCCCCTTCAGAGCTTTGGCCTTCTGGGGGGCGAGGCCGATCTCGCGGATCAGGGCGCGGATCTCCTCCTCGGGCAGCCGGGCCATCTCGGCGGGCGTGGCGGCTCGCGCGAAGAGGGCCGGCGTCACCTGATTGACCTTCTTGTCGGTCGTCTGCGCCGAGAGCAGCACGGCCACCAGCAGGGTGAACGGGTCTCGATGCTCGAGGGGGATCGGCAGCAGTGGGTAGATGTCGTCGAGCACCGCCTGGATTCGCGCTGCCTTCGCCGCAAGGGTCATGGGCTTTCTCCTTCCTCCGCAGGACAGATCGACCATAGCGGCTCGCTGGCGGGGGCCGGCCGCCCGATTCGAGCACGCAGGGCGCGGCGCAGCTGTCCCACCAGGTAGATCGAGCCGGTGATGACCAGCTTCTCCTGCGTCGCGGAGAGTGCCAGGTCGAGGGCTCGTTCGGGCTCGGGCTCGACCTCAACGCCACGCCCGGGCAGCAGGTCGGCGAGTTGAGTGGGGTCCGCGCCCCGAGCGCTCGGGGTATGGGTCAGGATCACCCGGCGAGCCTTCGCCGCGACGCGCGGCAGCATGGCGGCGGCGTCCTTGTCTGAAAAGCAGCCGAAGAGGAGGTCGAAAGGCCGCCCCTGCTCGGTCAGGTGTTCGGCGAGGTGCTCGGCCCCGGCGGGATTGTGGGCAGCATCCAGCAGGACTTCGCCGCCCCCGGGCAGCGGAACCGTCTCGAGACGGCCCGGCCAGCGGCACCCGGCGACGCCCGCCGCGATCGCGCGGCAATCGACACCGTGCCACCCCAGCTCGGCCAGGAGCTCCGCCGCTCGAACCGCCGCCGCGGCGTTCGCACGTTGATGGCGGCCGGCCAATCCCAGCTCGAGACGGTATCGCTGCCGAGGTGTGGTGAGCGTGACCGCTGTCGGGTGCCCGGCGTCGACTCCCGCGAGATGACACTCCTCCTCGACCCAATGCGCCCGGCTCTTGGCCTCGGCTACCGCTGCGGACAGGGAAGCGCGGGCCTCGTCCCCGGCCGGCGCCAGAACGGCCGGCCGGCCGGAGCGCAAGATGCCGGCCTTCTCCCGGGCGATCGCGCTCAGCGTGTCACCCAGGTGTGCGGTGTGGTCGAGGCTGATCGAGGTGATGACCGACAGCAGGGGGTCGGCGGCGTTGGTGGCGTCGAGGCGGCCACCCATGCCCACCTCGAGCACCGCCAGATCGACTCTGCGCCGCTCGAAGGCGAGAAAGGCCGCAGCGGTGAGAGCCTCGAAGTAGGTGGGAGGAGCTGTGAGGCTACGCTGGGCCGCGGCCACCACCTCCTCGAGTAGCTCGCCCAGCCAGGTGCCGTCGATCGCCGCTCCGCCGAAGCGGATGCGCTCCTCGACGTCCTCGAGATGGGGCGAGGTGTAGAGGCCGGTCGAATAGCCGGCATGGGCGGCGATCGAGGCCAACATGGTGGCCGTCGACCCCTTGCCGTTGGTCCCCGCGACCAGCACAGCCGGGAGGCCACGCTGCGGGTTGCCGAGGCCGGCGAGCAGGGATTGGGTGGTGTCCAGCCCGAGACGGATGCCGAAGAGCTCGAGGCTCGAGAGGAGGCGCTCGGCGGCGGCGGGCAGGGGCACCTGGGATCAGAGCAGGTGGCGCAGGGCCACGGCGATCGACGCCTTGAGGTCCCGGCGCGACACCACCAGGTCGAGGAAGCCGTGGTCGAGCAGGAACTCACTGGTCTGGAAGCCCTCGGGCAGACTCTGTCGGATGGTCTGCTCGATCACCCGCGGGCCGGCAAATCCGATCAGGGCCCCCGGCTCGGCCACGTTCAGGTCGCCGAGCATGGCGAAGGAGGCGGTGACACCCCCGGTGGTCGGATCGGTCAACACCGAGATGAAGGGAAGGCGGGCCTTGGCGAGGAGTGCGAGGGCGGCGGAGATCTTCGCCATCTGCATCAGCGAGAGGATGCCCTCCTGCATGCGCGCGCCACCGGAGGCCGAGACCACGATCAACGGCCGACGCTTCTCGAGGCAGACCTCGACCGCGCGAGTGATCATCTCGCCCACGACCGAGCCCATGGAGCCACCCATGAAGCGGTACTCCATGACGGCGAGCACCACGGGGATCCCCTCGAGCGTGCCTTCGAGGGTGACGATAGCGTCGCGGGAGCCGACGCCCTTCTGGTACGCGCGCAGGCGGTCGACGTAGGCCTTGGTGTCCGTGAAGCCCAGGGGGTCGCCCGGGGAGACGCTCGGATGCTCGCGGGCCGCCCCGGGGTCATCGATCAGCAGCGCGATGCGCTCGCGGGCGTCGATGCGAAAGTGGTAACCGCATTTGGGACAGATGCGGAGGTTACGCTCGAGCTCTTTCGAGTAGACCACCTCTCGGCAGCCTTCGCACTTGACCCAGAGGCCTTCCGGGACAGTGCTCCGGGGTCGGCTCTCGACCACCGGCTTGGGGCGCTTGGGCTTGCGGAACCAGGCCATGGGGGGGCGCCTCGGGAGCGGGACCGCCGGCCCTGAGCCGGAACGAGTCCCCGGTCTTCACGAGGCGAGCCTTGGAAGGCTCAGACGCCGGGGGGGCCTTCCTCGGAGCCTTCGAGGTCGTTGGCGATCCCGAGGCGCAGGCAGGCGGCGTCGTACATCTGACGGGCTGCCTTCTTGCCGTTTTGCAGCTCGGCCAGTCGGTCCTTGACCTTGGCCAGCTCTTCTTCGATCGCGCGATCGAGCTCTTCGATCTCCTGGCGGGTCGTCGACAGGATGTTCTCGTAGAACTTCCGCTGCTGGTCGTTCAGGCTCATTCCTTCCTCCGTGAGCGACCGGCGCGACCTCCGCGCCGGTCGTCGCTGCGCCGCTCGAAATCCATCACAGCTGGAACGGGAACTTCATGGTGTACCAGAACTTGACTCGAACACCGTCCTTGGTCGCTGGCCGGAACTTGGCCGTGCGGGCGGCGCCGAGCGCCGCTTCGTTGAGGCCGACGTCCTGACGCACTCCCTTGGTCACCCGTGCCTCGGCAACGCTCCCGTTCTCGTCCACCAAGACCGCGACCTCGACCGTTCCCGCAACCCGGAGCCGTCGAGCCTGGGGAGGATACTCCGGTTTGGAATAGCTGACAAGCAATGGTGGGACCACGCCCGGGCCCATCTGAACCAGCTGCCCGACCTTGACTTTGGGCTCCTCGAGAGCCGGTCGCGGCTCCTCGGTGACCGGCTGGGAAGCCGCCGGCTCGCGGACGTCGGTCGCGGGCTCGGGGGCTGGCTCCAGCCGCTGCTCGGTCGCCGGAGGAGCCTCGGGCTCCTGGCGAGGCGGCTCGCTCGGCGTCGGGGCGGACGCGGTCGTGGCCGGGGCCGGCTGGGTGGTCGCCGCGGCAGGGGGCGTCGTGGAGCTCTGCTTGGTGCCCGCCGCCTGATAGGCCGCGATCTGCTGCTGGAGCCGCTTCTGCTCAGACTCGAGCTTCTTGCGCAGGGCCTCCTCGCGCTTGGCCAGCTCCTCGTCGACCATGCGCGAGACGTCCGGCTGTCCGGCATCGGTGGACGCCGCCGGCTCGGTGGCCGGAGAGGTTCCGTCGCCGGGAACCGCCGGGGTCGCAGTGCCCTCGGCCGGAGCGGTCTCGGTGGCCGGCGGCGCTGTTTCAGCCGGTGTGACCTCCTCACCGCTCTTCCTGCCCAGGGTCCAGTACAGGCCCACGGCGATCAGCAGCAGGGCCAGGGCTGCGGCCAGGATCAACGGCAGCCGATTGTCACTCCTGCGCGCAGGGTCGCCGAGATCCGCCGTGACGTTGGGCGGGGCGGCCATCGCCTCCACGACCATCGGTCCCTTGCCGGTCGACGGTGCAGCTGCCACCTGAGGTAGCCGCATGGTGGGGGCCGGCTCGGCGTCGGGCCCGGGCACCCCGTGAGGGGCCGGTCGGGGCGCCGACCCTCGCGGCGGGTCGAACGGGCTCGGTGCGGGTGATGGCGTCAGCACGGGGCGAGCCTCGTCGAGTCGGGCAGCGGCCGAGGGCCGCACGGGGGGGCCGCTCGGCGCGCCGACCAACTCGCCCGCGAAGAGCCGCCGCATCCAGCTACCCAGCTCGGACTGGCTCGGAGTCGGCTTCAGCTCGTAGAGCAGATTCTCGATCGCCTGCTGCATCTCGCCGGCGGTGGTGTAGCGGTCGTCGGGATTCTTCGCCAGCGCTTTGCCGACGACCTCGTCCACGGCCTCCGGGATGCTCGGGTCCAGGTCTCGCACCGAGGTGACCCTGCCATCGCGTACGGCGTCGAGGATCACGACCTCGTTATCGCCCGGGAAGAGACGCTGGCCGGTCAAGGTCTCGAAGAGCAGGGCTCCGAGGGAGAAGAGGTCGCTGCGGCCGTCCACCGGGCGACCCCAGGCCTGCTCGGGTGACATGTACTGCAGCTTGCCCTTGAGCGCTCCCATCTGGGTGTGGCTAGCCTTGGACACGGCCTTGACGATGCCGAAGTCACATAGCTTGATCTCACCGTCGTTCGAGATCAGCACGTTCTGCGGCGAAACGTCGCGGTGCACCAGACCGAGCTCGCGGCCGTCTGCGCCGCGCTTGTGGTGAGCGTGCTCCAGGGCCGACGCCAGCCGCGCGCCGATCAGCAGGCCCAGCCCCACGGGCACCCCGACGTCGCGCTCGCGGGCGATGGTCAGGATCTCGCGTAGGTTGTGGCCTTCGACGTACTCCATCGCGATGTAGTAGTCGCTGCCGAGCCGCCCGAGGTCGTAGATGTGGATGATGTTCGGGTGCGAGAGGAGCGCTGCGAGCTTCGCTTCGTCAACGAACATGGTGACGAAGGCGGAATTCTCGGTCAGGTGCGGCAGGATGCGCTTGATCGCCAGCGTCTTCTCGAAGCCTTCGACGCCGCTTCGACGGGCCTTCCACACCTCGGCCATCCCGCCCACGGCGATCCGCTCGAGCAACATGTAAGGGCCAAAAGGCTGGCCTGCGGCGAAGGTGGCCGGGCCCAAGGTGGGCATCTGGACCGTTGCCGCCGGTGGCAAGGCCGGTGGCGTGACCGGCGCCGCCGCGGGTGTGGACGTCGCGGGCTGCGGTGCTGCCGGGGCCGGCGGAGTCGCCGGGCGGGGAGGGACTGGCCGTGATGCGGCCTTGCCCAGATCGAGGTCGTGAAGGGTGCGGGAGAGCAGTGCGTCGACGTCCGAGGCCGGCTTGGGCCGCGGCGGAGGTGCCGGAGACGATACGGCCGTGGGCGATGCTGGCTGAGCCGGGGCTGCCGGCCTCGCGGGCATCGCCATCACACCCGACAGGGTCTCCTCCAGCTTGCGGTGGATCTCGGCATCGACGGTCGGGGCTTGCGGCCGCACCCCCGGGGCCGACTTTTCACGGATGTCCATCTCCGCCAACAGGTCTCCGAAGATCTCCTCTGAGCTGAGCCTTCGGCCGATCGGTTCCTTGAGGGGTGGCACGGCGGGCACCGTCGTCATCGTGCGCCGCACGAGGAGGCGCAGGTCGGTGTCCGAGAAGGGCTTGATCAGTTGCCCATCGGCACCCGCCCCCAGGTCGCCGGCCTCGGTGGTCCGGCGCTCTGGGATCAAGGCGATCGAGCCGCCGCCGCCGCCTTGACGGCTGAACGACTCGAGGAGTGCCCGGGCCCCGTGGACCTCGACGTTGACCAGGACGAGGTCGGGTCGATCTGCCGCAGCCGCCTGGAGGGCGTGATCACGGTCGTCGACCGTCTTGATCTCCCAGCCCTCACTGGCGAGGGCATCGCGCACTCGCTCGACGTAGCGGCTTTCCGGCTCGACCAGGAGAATTCGCGACATGTCAAGCTCCGAAAGCGTCAGGAATGATGGCTGTTCTAACACTCCGCCTGCCGAGAGTCAATTCAGGCGCGGCGAAAAGTCCCGATCCTGCTTTCACTTAGCCCCATCTCAGGCAGCCAGGGCTGGTAGCATATCCGGCGCTTGATGGAGAGGCCGTCCAGACGCATCCTCGGGCTCGACCCCGGCAGCCTGCACACCGGTTACGGCGTGCTCGAGGCCCGGGGCAGCGAGCTGCGTGCCCTCGCCGTGGGCCGCATCTCGGCTCGCCGAGGCGATTCACTGCCGTCCCGACTGGCTCAGCTGGCGGTCGAGGCAAAGGAGCTGCTGGTCCGCTGGCAGCCCGAGATCGTGGTAGTGGAAGCCCCGTTCCGCGGCATCAACTCGCGCTCCTTGATCGTCCTCGCCGAGGCGCGGGGCGCGCTGCTCGCCGCAGCGGCCCTGTTCGGCGCCGAAGTCCGCGAGTTCTCGCCGGCAGAGGTGAAGTCCGCCGTCACCGGTTACGGGCGGGCGGAAAAGGAGCAGGTCGCGCGCATGGTCCGAGTGCTCCTCGCGCTGGGCCAGGAACCTCTGCCTTTCGACGCCACCGATGCCCTGGCCGTGGCGATCTGCTGCGCACAGCGGTCGCGCATGGACTCCCTGGCGGCTCCTGCGGAGACTTCGCCGGCGACGCGGAAATAATTGAAGCAGCATCACTTCATCGGACCGGCCGGCGGCTACCGCCAGCATTCGCTGTGCTAACATCCCGCCCCTAATCGAGGTCGAGGGCGCCAAACAGACATGGCATTTCAGGGCTCGCTCAAGGAGCTCCCGCTGCCCGACATCATCCAGCTGGTGTCGGTATCCGGAAAGACGGGTGTCTTCGAGCTCAAGAAGGGGGCTCAAGCGGGGGAGATCTTCCTTCGCGACGGCCAGATCGTGCATGCCACGGCCGGCAGCCTGGCGGGAGAAGAGGCCGTCTATGAGCTCGCCGTTTGGACCGACGGCGAGTTCCTCTTCCAACCCAGCAGAGAGACCGCGACCGTCACCATCAAGAGATCCAACACCAACCTCTTGATGGAGGCCGCGCGCCGCATCGACGAGTGGCAGATCCTCTCCAAGCGGATCCCTTCGACCCGTCTGGTGCCGGTGTTCACCGAGCAGGCCAAACGCACTTCGGTGTCATTGACCCCCGCGGAGTGGCAGCTGATCGCCAAGATCGACGAGCGCCGCTCGGTGGAAGAACTCTCGGTGGCTCTCAAGGAGAGCCCGTTCGACGTCTGCAAGAACCTCTACGGTCTGATCACCTCCGGTTTGGTCGCTCTCGAGGAGAACTTGTCGGAGCTGGCCCTCGAGCGCGTCCTTCGGCTTGCGCCTCCCCACATCGGTGCCCTTCTCGATCGAATTCAGGCGGCGGCCACCAGTCTCGCGAGCGGCGAAAGTGGCGTCGACCTCGATGCTGCACTGCGGCTGTCGCGGATCGAGCTCGACTCCGGCCGCGGCCTCGATGCGGTGGTTGATCTGGTCCGCAGCAGCTTCAAGGCGGTGCACTCGGTAGGTGGAGGGGCAGCAGCAGAGTCCTTCCGTGATCAGCTGCGCCGCCTATTGGCTGCGGTCTGAGTGGGCTGTGCTAAGATTCCAGAGCCTTTAGAGAAGATCTGCTGCTCCTAAAACCCAAGAACCCTCGGCTGTCGACGAGTAAGGGAGGAAGAGATGAAAGTGAAGAGCCTGTGCCTCGTTGCCGCCCTGGCGCTCGTCCCGTCGCCCGGCTGGGCGGACAACGGTTCGCTCGGCCCCAGCGTCACGGGTGAGACCGGGTTGTTTAACCTCTTCTCGGGCGAGACCCTGCCTCAGGGTCAGTGGTCGCTCGGCTTCTACTACAACAACTGGGATCGCGTGGTGATCCCGGACTCTTTGGGGCCGGTCCCGGCCAACTTCTCCTCGGAGTGGGACTACGATTGGCATCGCCTCTCCGCCAGCGTGGCCTACGGGGTCACCGACACCCTCGAGCTGTCCCTCCTGCTTCCCTACGACACCTTCGACGCCAGCGACAACGGCCGCTTCGGCAGGATCAATGGCCGCTACTTCGTCAATGAGATCGAGGCGGACGGGCTCGCCAACTTGCGCCTCGGCGCCAAGTGGAACGCCTACACCTCGGCGGACAAGCAGAGCCACTTCGCCCTCAACGGTTTCGCCGAGCTGGCGACCGGCGACGACGACGAAGGTGTGGCGACCGGTGACACGGGCTTTGGCCTCGGCGTCGCCTACGACGTCAACAACTGGGTGTTCAACCTCGGCTACCGAGATCCCGGTGACCCCGACAGAGTGGATGTGCCCCAGGAGTTGACGGCTGGGGCCGGTTTCGCCGCCAGGATCTCCGATCGCTTCTCGTGGATCACCGAGGTGCAGGCCATCGTCTACTCAAGCGACGATCCCCAGCCCGACGACAACGTCGACCTGACCACCGGCGGCCGCCTCTGGCTCGACGACGAGGAGAAGTGGGCCTTCAACTTCGCTCTTCGCACGGACCTCCTGCAACTCGACAACACGGACGAGTTCTGTCCGCTCGGGGGCCTGATCGGCCTGACCTACTTCCCGCGCATGTACCGCGAGAAGCAGGAGGCCGCTCGCCTGGCCGCCGAGGAAGAGGCCCGACGCAAAGCCGAGGAGGCCGAAGCCGCCCGCCGCGCCGCCGAGGAAGAGGCCAGACGCAAAGCCGAGGAGGAAGCACGCCGCAAACCGGTGCCGCCCCCGCAGCCGCCTCCGCAACCACCCCCGCCGCCTCCGCCGCCTCCGCCGCCGGCGATCGAGGAGGTCTGCCAGTTCGCCGCCAACTCGAGTCGGGTCGACAACCGCTGCAAGGCCACCCTCGATGAGGTCGCCTTGCGGATGAAACAGGAAGGGCAGCGAATCGGCCTGGTCATCGGCTACACCGACTCCCAGGGCACCGCAGCGGCCAACCAGCGCATCAGCGAACGGCGCGCCGAGGCGGTGAAGACCTACCTGGTGACCCGCCACGGTATCGACCCGGCGCGAATCAGCACCGAGGGCCGGGGCGACGCCGATCCGGTGGGCGACAACTCCACCGCAGCCGGCCGTGCCCAGAACCGCCGGGCCGTGATCATCCTCAAGGTCCAGTAGTCCACGGCGGACCGCGATCGACCACAAGGGGGCGCCTAAGGGCGCCCCCTTTCCTTTAGGCTCGTCTACTCGACGGCCCCGAGCTTCTCTCGGCGCAGCGAAGCGATTGCGCCAGCCAGACCGGCGCCGGCACCGAGGGCCACCAGGCCGGCGATCTCGGCCGGGGAAAGGAAGCGGGAGAGCAGCAGCTCGCCCCAGGCCGAGCTCGCGACTCGTGGCTGCAGCAGCTGCCAGGCGGCGAACAGCCCGCCCCCAGCCAGACATCCGCCCAGCAGGCCCTGGAGCAGTCCCTCGGCGTAGAACGGGCCGCGAATGAAGAACTCCGTGGCACCGACCAGCCGCATGATCGCGATCTCGTCGTGGTAGAGGTAGGCCGTCAGACGCACCACGCTAGCGATGGTGAAGACGGCCCCTGCCAGCAGGACCAGCCCCAGGCCGAGGCCCAGAGCCCGCGCGACCGAGACGGCAGTGGCGAGCTGAGCGAGCCAGTCCCGATCGTCGTCGACCAGCGCGACGCCAGGCATCTCTCCGAGACCCTCCACCCAACGATCGTACTCCCCGGCATGCCCCGCACCCGCCGCCACCGCCACCTCGAGGGACGCCGGCAGCATTTGCTCCCCTCCCTCATCGACCAGATCCGCCAGGCTGGGGAAGGTCTTGCGGAAGCGCTCTCGAGCCTCGGTCTCGTCGACTCGGCGGGCTCCTCGGACCCAGGGCGTCGCTCGAAGCTTCGCCTCGAGCGAGGTCAGGATCTCCGGCCCGACCCCTGGCTGGAGATAAACCACCACCTTCCACTCACGCCGCCACCGGGCGACCAGCTCCTCGAGGTTACCGCTCGCCAGCAGGAACGCTCCACCGACGAAGAGGCTGACGCCGATGGTCAGCACCGCGAGCAGGCTGACCCGCCAGCTGCGCCAGAGGTTGATGCTCGCTTCACGGAGGAAGAACCCGAATGCCTTGCCGAGGGTCAAGACGCCTCCTCAGCAGGGGAAGGTCCGTCGACGGAGGGAAGGTTCCCCTCCGATTCCTGCTCCGAGCTCGGAGGCGGCTCGGCAGCCGTTTCGAGCCCGGCTGCTCGGTCCAGCGGCTCGGCGCGCGGCTCCGTGCCCGAGACCAGCTCGTCCCCCGCCACTCGTCCGCCCTCGAGCATCAACACTCGCCCCCCGACGCGGTGGATGGTGTCCCGATCGTGGGTGGCCAGGAGCACCGTGGTGCCCCTGGCATTGATCTCGAGGAACAGACGCAGGATCTCGCGCGAGAGGTCGGGGTCGAGATTGCCGGTGGGCTCGTCCGCCAGCACCAGCTCCGGCTGGTTGATCAGTGCTCGAGCAATCGCCACCCGCTGCTGCTCACCGCCCGACAGCTGGAGGGGAAAGGCCGACAGGCGGGACCCGAGGCCCACCCGCGAGAGGGCCTCGTGGGCCAGGCGGCGCTCCTGCTCCCGGTCCATCCCGAGGACGCGCGGTAGGAAGGTCACGTTCTCGAGGACGGTCTTGCGCGGGATCAACCGGAAGTCCTGGAAGACCACGCCGATGGTCCGACGCAGAAAGGGGATCTTGCGTGCCGGGATCGACGAGACATTGCGCCCATTGACCACGATCTGGCCGACCGACGGCGCCTCCTCGCGGAAGATCAGCTTGAGCAGCGTCGTCTTCCCCGCGCCACTGGGTCCGGTGAGGAAGGCGAACTCGCCCCGGCGGACGTGGAAGCTCACGTCGTCCAGCGCGAGCTGACCGCCGGGGTACGCCTTGGTGACGTTGAAGAAGCGGATCATGTCGGCGGCGGGAGTCTATCCATCTTCCCGACGACACGTACCCCGGGGCGTCACTCAGCCCGGGAGCCAGGGGATGGGGGGGTCCCGCGCCGGCAGCGAGGGCTCGGTCGAGAGGATCTACGGGCAGCGGTAGCGCGGGGTGAGTGCCGTGGTCCCTTTGATCTCAATTCTCGCGCGCCAACGAGGACGCGCTCAATGGCCGAGCCTCTTGCGAGGTGTCAACCACCATCTCAATTGGTCATGGGGCCACGGCTTCGTCACTTTAGCGTCACCGTCATCCATCTGTCAAGGGTAACCTGACCGTCGGCTGGCATGCGCCTCCAGCGGGTAGGGTGACGACTCTGGCCTCGGCTTAGAATGCCAGCGTGTCCCTGCTGTCCACCGAGTACGCGATCCTGGGGCAAGAGGCCGGCCCGTGGCGGGTGCGCTTCGTGGGTCGAGGCCCCAGGACCTCGTCTCCGGTCGAAGTGCTGGCCGCCCTCACCCCCGAGTCGGCACCCTCGGCCAGCTGGCTCGAGCAGGTCCACTCGGCCGAGGTAGTCCGCGCCGAGCCCGGGAGGTGCGGCGAGGGCGATGCGCTGTGGACGGACCGAGCCCGTCTGGCCTTGGCCATCACCACCGCCGACTGCGTGTCCGTGCTCCTCGCCGGTGACGGCTTCTCGGCGGCCATCCACGCCGGGTGGCGAGGAATCGTCGCCGGCGTCCTATCCCAGACCCTCGGCCGGCTGCCCCTGGCCTCCAACCGTCTTCGGGCGTGGATCGGGCCTGCAATCGGGCCCTGCTGCTACGAGGTGGGCGAGGACGTCGCCCGCGCTGTCGAGGCGGCGGCAGGAGCGCCGGTGATCCAGACCGGCCGTGGCCCCCGGCCCCACCTCGACTTGGTGGCAGCGGTCGAGGCGCAACTGCGTGCCCGGGGTGTCACGCTCGTCGAGCGCCTCTCGCCCTGCACTCGCTGCAACGTCGAGAGTTGGCACAGCTTCCGCCGCGACGGCGCCGAAGCGGGCCGCAACTGGGCCTTTATCTGGCGGGTTTCCTAGTACGACACGGCCGAGGGACCTCGGAAGCCCCGAGCCTCGCGCCCGAAGGCTCGCAGCTGGCCGCAAGCTGCGCTCACGTCGTCACCACGGCGACGCCGGATGGTCGCGATCCAACCGCGCTCGCGCAAGCGATCCCGGAATCGCTCGACATCCTGCGACCGAGGCGGCACCATGCTCCCGCCGAGCACTGGATCCGCGTTGATGGGAATGAGGTTGATCTTGGCCTCCAGGCCACGAAGCCGCTGCGCCAGAGCGTCAGCGTCCTGCGGCTGGTCGTTGAAGCCCCGGATCAGCAAGTACTCGAAGGTCAGCCTACGACCCGTCTCGAGCGGATAGCGCCTCAGGGCTTTAAGCAGCTCGGAGAGCGGATAGGTCTTGTTCACCGGCATGATCCGGCTGCGTCGCTCGTCGTCCGGGGCGTGGAGCGAGATGGCGAGGTTCGGCCGCTTGGGCCACCGAGCCATGGCCTCGATACCGGGCAGGATCCCTACCGTCGAGAGAGTGATCCGACGCCATGAGATCGACTCGGTGAGGATCGCCAGGGCCTGCTCCACGGCTGGTAGGTTGAGCAAGGGCTCACCCATCCCCATGAACACGAGGTTGAGGCCGGCGGCGTCGAGCTGTCGCTGCCGCTGCACCGCGATCACCTGACCAACGATCTCCCCGGCAGTCAGGTCCCGGCCGGCTCCCCAGTAGCCCGTGACGCAGAACTTGCAGGCCATGGCGCAGCCGGCCTGACTCGAGAGGCAGAAGGTGCGGCGGTCGCCGTCCGGAATGTCGACCGTCTCGATGGTTGTGCCATCCCCCAACTCGAAGAGGAACTTCTCTGTGCCGTCTTCCGAGCACTGGCGTGCCGCGGTTTGCGGCAGGCCCACCGTGAAGCGCCGGGCTAGCTCGTGACGCAGCTGCTTGGGCAGGTTGCTGATGTCCTCGAAGCGGGCGACCCCGTCGTGATGGAGCGCCCGGTAAATCTGCTCGACTCGGAACGGGCGGTCGATCAGCCCACCCAAAGCCGCCGCGAGCGCAGGGCGACTGAGCCCGAGCAGGCTGAGCCGGTCCACGAGATCGGATTCACCTGAGGTAGAGGAGGATGGCGCAGTCATCGCTGGAGCTGCTCTCCGCCCGGGCGGGACGGACGGCGTTAATACCCTTCAGTTGCTTCTGCGGCGACGCAAGCGTCGGGTGGGGTCGATTCCGATCGAGCGGAGGAAAGCCAAGTCCTGGACGTTGATCTGGAAGGACGGATCCCCGCAACCGACCCGCCCGGCACCAGCCACCACCGGCTCCAGGGCAGAAGCCTCACTGGTGCAGTCGAGCAGGAGGTGGAGGCGGTATCCCTCGCGACGGATCTTCTCGAGAGTCCGGGTGAACCGCGGCGACTCGGCGAGGGCGTCGTTGACCGCTCGCCCCAGGTCGCGCAGCATCGCTTCGAGCTCGGGGTCCAGTTGACTCATCGATCGTTTTCGCGTCGTCAGCGAGTGAGAGGCGATTATCCCCACGGACTCCTGGGGAGTCAAACCGGCCCTGGAGAGGTGCTAGCGTTGCCACCATGGAGGATCTCGCGCAGCTACCCGAGGGCTGGCGCAGCTGGGTGCAAGCGGCTGGGCTGCCCTCGCCAAGCCTCGCTCCCCTGACCGGCGACGTTTCGACGCGACGCTATTTTCGGGTGACCAGTGGCGCTCGAACCGCGGTCTTGGCTGTCTACCCCACGGAGCTCCGTCCCGCGTGCAGCCGCTTCCTGGCCACGACCGCGCTGCTCGAGGGAGTGGGAGTGCCAGTGCCCGCCGTTCTTGCGAGCGATTGCGAATCCGGTCTGATGCTGGTCGAGGACCTAGGCGACTCGACCCTTTGGCATCACCGTGGGCTGCCCTGGAGCGAGCTGGCTCAGGCCTTCGAGACCGCTGCCGAGCTGGGCGTGAGTATCGCCAAGCTGCCGCTCGAGGTGGTCGCGACCCTCTCTCCTGCGCTCGATCGGAGCCTGCTCGAGCGGGAGCTCGAGCAGACTCTGCGCAGCTTCCTCCGGCCTATGGGATTTCTGGCCTCACGTTGGGAAGCGGAGCAGGTGGAGACGGGACTCCGTGACCTGTGCGACCGTGTGGCGAGTCAACCGGTCGCGGTTTGCCATCGCGACTTCATGGCCCGAAACCTCGTCCCTGGATCTGGGGTCGAGGGCGAGCTGTTCGGCGTCCGGCTCACCGTCCTCGATCACCAGGACCTCCGCCGTGGCCCGGCCGCCTATGACCTGGCTTCCTTGCTCAACGACAGCTTGTTTCCGACCAGAGCAGTCGAGGACCGCCTGCTCGAACGGTTCCTCCCCGGCATCGGTAGCGTCGAGGACTACCATGCCGCAGCCGCCCAGCGTGCCCTCAAGGCGGTGGGGACCTACGCCGCCTTCGCCGAGCGGGGTCACCGTCGTCACCTGCCCCTGATCGCTCCCACCCTCGAAAGAGCGATTCTGCACCTCTCGGGCCTGCCCGAAGCATCGCCGTTGGTGGCGGGCCTCCGGGGCGGCTCTGACCGCATCTGCTAGACTGCTCGGAAACCAATGGGGCGGGCCCCGAGGACGGACTGCCTGCCTGCTCACCTTGGGGGAACTACCATCATGCTGACCGTCGCCGCCCTCTTCCCAACCCTCGGTCTGCCCGAGCTGCTGGTGATCTTCCTGATCTTCGTCCTGATCTTTGGAGCCTCCAAGCTGCCGCAACTCGGCCGCGGCCTCGGTGAAGGCATCAAGAACTTCAAACAGGGACTGAAGGGCGGGGAGGAGAAGGTCGAGCAACTGCCGCGCTCGACCTCCCAGCCGACCGAAACCCGCAACGACGGCTGAGCGGCTTCAGCCTCGCTCGGCCGCGGTCTCGGCGGCGCCACGAGCGCGGCGCTCCTGCCAGAGCTCTCGGTGGTGGGTGCGGTAGAGCTCGAGGACGCGGGACACAAAGCCTCGCGTCTCTGCGTAGGGTGGCACTCCACCGAAGCGCTCGACGGCACCGGGGCCTGCGTTGTAGCCTGCCAGGACGAGCTCCAGATCTCCGTCGTAGCGATCAAGCAGATCTCTCAGGACGCGCGCACCGGCATCCAGGTTGACCTCGGGCCGGACGAGATCTTCAGGTGTCAGATTGGCGCGTTGCTGTGGCATCACCTGGGCGAGACCGATCGCTCCCCGGGGAGAGATGGCCCGCGGATCGAAGTTCGATTCGACCTCGACGACTGCAGCGAGAAGCAGAGAGTCAATGCCATGGCGCTCCGCCGAGCGCTCGATCGAGGACCCGAAGGGGAGGCCGGCGAGAACGGCGCGACGATCCTGTATGGCCGAGAGCCGCCGAAAGAGCTGGAAGCTCTCTGGCCTCTCTCCGAGAGAGGCTACCGAGCGACGCTCGAGTAGGCGAAAGTCCATGGGTTGATTGCGTGGCGTCGCCAACCAAGCTTCGAGCTCTTCGAGGAAGCTGACCTCGGCGGGGTTGGCAGGGGGAAGGCTGGTCATATCGGCGGGCGCCGAGGTGCGTGGCTGGAGGGCCACCGCCAGGAAGCTCGCCATCGCAAAGGCCCAGGCCGCTGGCCTGGGAAGGCCTCTTTGCATTCCGGACATCCTCCGTTCAGGTCATTACGGGTCTGCGCGGGCCCGTACAAACGGGAAGGCCGGAGATCTGCTGGCCCCGCACGGTTGCAAGGAGGAGAGGAGAGATTGGCGGTCGCGAAGGCGACCCTCCTCCGAGCATCCCATGTCAGCACAGCAAGGCGTGTGCCAGTATTGGTGAAACCGAGGCGTAGGTGCCCCCGCCCGAGAGCTCAGGTCTCGAGGGCGGGGCGGCGGCGCGATCGGCCACCGGAAGGGCGGGTCTCGCCCGGGCCGATGCCGAGGCTGCTGACCTTGTTGCGCAAGGTGTTGCGATGGACGCCCAAGCTCTTGGCCGAACGGCAGACGTTGCCGTCGTTCGACTTGAGCGAGGCGACGATGAACTGCTTCTCGAATTCTCGCCGCGCCTGCTCGAGGGTGACACCCCGCCGCACCAGCTCGTCGACGATCCGGGAGAGGTTTCCGTTCATCGATTCCTCGGCCACCACACGCTCACTTTCTCTCGTTCGGTTCGGCGCCGAAGGATAGCACAGGCGTGCAGCCGACCTCGGACGGAATCTACTTCGCCTCGATCCGATCCCCCACGTGAATGGTGTAGCGCGACTGGATGATGCGCGCGACTGAGGATCTTGCGTGCACGGAGAGCACCGCCAGCTCCCCGAGCACCACCGGGGGCAAACCCGGCTTGTTGATGCGATAGATCGTGTAGAGGTCGCCCGGTGCGACGTCGTCCTCGGCTCCGCGGTCGATGTACACCACGTTGTCCTGGCCGAGACTGACCACGCGATCGTCGGAGAGCAGGATCACCGGCCCCCCAAGCAGCTTCTCCTCCGCGCTGGGCAGGTTCGGTGGTCGCATGGTCGTACGCCGGGCGAGAGGGACGGGCTGGGGCTCGAACGGCTTGAGGGCGATCCCCACCGGCATGGGCTCACATGAGAAAACGATCTCTGCGATCGAGGTGTCTGCCTGGGCGGTGAGCACTCGAACTCGACCCGAGTAGCTGTACAGGCGCCCGTATACTTCGCGCGTCACCGGGTGGACGACTTCCTCCTCAGGGTAGACCGCCGTGAGCACCTGACCCGGAGCCAGACCGCTGTTGCGGCCTGCGCTCAGGTACACGATGTCGCCGGCGTCCAGGCCGTACTTGGCCGAGGGCTCGTTGCCGAAGTTCCCGGCGAGGGTGCCGCTGGCGGTGTTCATCGTCGGGTTGAGACCGTCGTACTCGGAGCCAGCGATGCTGAAGGGAAAAGCCTCGTCGAGGGGCCCGACGTAGCCCGCACAGTAGATGTCGCTCTCGGAGCCGAGCAGGCTCGGAGCACCGGCCGCGTCCTCGGCCGAACGCAGGAGCTTGATCTCTTCCTCGCTCGCCGCCTCGCCCTCCCCACCCGTGCCGGCCCCGGTCTCGCCTTCGCCCGTCGTCGTGCTGCCCCCCAGGTCGACCGTTTCGAGATCCTCGACCGCGGCAACGCGGGTGCTGAGGATCAGGGGATCTCCCGGGTAGATCCAATGAGCGTCGCGGATGTACTGGTTCTGCTCCCAGAGCTGGGGCCAGAGGTAAGGGTTGCCGAGGAACTTCGCGGCCAGAGACCAGAGGGTGTCGCCCGGCGCGATGATGTGAACCTGAGCCTCGGGAGGTGGAACCGGAGGGTCCCAGGCCGTCCAGTGCTCACCGACGAGCTTGAGGCCCCTGGGGGGCTGGTCGTCCGCCTCGACGGCGAACGCACACTGCAGGAGCAGGGAGAAAACGGCAAACACGACGGTCTTTCGGCTCATCGAGACATCCTCTCGGCTGCAGCGACGACGGGCACCCATGCGGAAAGCTCTATGTTTGACCCTACCCCTTTTGGGGCGCAAGTGTCAAGTTCCGAGCCCCTTTAGGGGTCGCCGGCTCAAGCGATGCTTGAGCCGGCGGTTCGCCGTTCCCTCAAGGCGGAGTGGCGCGGCGTTCCTCAGCCGCAGCGGCGGCCGCCGTGCCGGGGAACCGCCGGACGACCTCGTCGTAGAGATCTCTGGCGCCCACTGGATCCCCCAGCTTCTCCAAGCACTTGCCTGCTTTGAGCAGCGCGTCCGGGACCTTGTTGCCACCCGGCTGCCGTTCGACGGCTTCCTGGAAGGCTGCGAGCGCCCCCTGCCAGTCCTGCCGGGCCCAGCGCGACTCCCCAATCCAGTAGGCGGCGTTGTCGGCGAGCTCGGTGTCCGCCCAGCGGGCGAGAAAGCGGCGGAAGGTCTCCTCCGACTCCGCGTACTGGCCCGCCTGGTAGAGCTGCAGCCCGCGGTCATAGACCCCCTGAGCCTCGGCCGTCAGCGCCGTCGAGGCGGCGACCGTCGGGGTCAGGTCCCCCTCCTCGATGGCACCGGCACGACCGGCACCGCGGACCCCGTCCTCGAGCCCTCCAGATGCCACTACCGGCGGCGGAGTTACGCCGGCCGCTGGCGGCGTGGCCAGCCGTTGCCTTCCCGAACCCGAGCCCTCGAGCACTGCCACCCGGTCCTGGAGGCGGCCCAGCTCGACCTCCTGCACCCGAAGCTGGCGTTCGACCTCGACCAGCCGAGCCTTGAGGGCCTCGCTGTCGTCGGTCTTGCGCTCGCCGCTGCGGCGGAACGGGTTGCTGGCGCAAGCGGCCCAGGTCATCGCGAGCAGGCCGATGGCGGCGAGGGCTCCCCACTTCTTCACGGCTTGCCCCCACTCGGCACCGTCTCCGGTGCGGCCGGGGCTTGCCGGGTGCCGGCCTGGCGAGCTCTCTTCTCCCGCCGCGCACTGGCTTTGGCGATCTCCTCCCGCGCCTTCTCGACCTTCTGAACGAACAGGCTGTCGGGATACTGGGTCGCCAGCTTCCCGAAAGTGCTCTCGGCCTCTTCCTGGCGACCCGAGCGGCCATAGGCCCGGCCCAGGTGGAAATAGACCTTGTCCTTGGCCGTGTAGTCCGGGTAGCTCTCGAGCAGGAACTCGAGGCGGCTGATCGCCGCCACGTCGATGCCGTAACGCAGGTAGAACTGGCCGACCACGAACTCGTGCTCTGCCAGGTTGTCGCGCACCAGTCGGATCTGATCTCGCGCCTGGGCGGCGAACTCGCTCGTCGGGTACGTCCGCTGCAGGTCCTGGAAGGCATCGAGCGCCTGCCGGGCGGTGCTCTGATCGCGATCCGGACGCTCCATACGGCGAGCCAGGGCCGCCGCTACCTGGAACTGGGCGTAAGCGGCGCGGTCACTGGTGGGAAAGCGGTTGAGGAAGTCCCGGTACTTGGCCTCGGCCTGGAGGAAGTTGGTCGAGCCACCCTCCAGGTAGAAGGTGTCGGCGGCGAGAAGAAGAGCCTCCCGGCCCGTCACGGAGTTCGGCTCAACCTCGAAAGCGTGGAGCAGATAGGGGCGGGCGCGAGCGTACTTCTCCCTCGACAACAGGTCCTTGCCCTTGGCCAGAGACTCTGGGGCCGCAAGGGCCAGGATCGGATCCTGCCGCTTCGAGCTCTTGCAGCCTCCGAGAACGGCACAGGCCAGGAGGGCCAGCGCCACGGCTCTTCGTGTCATCGCGGTTCTTCCCCTTTCGCTCGCCGCCGAAGCTCGGCGATGGTGGCCAACGGATCCGCGCTCGAGAAGAGCGCCGAGCCGACGACGAAGCTGCTCGCTCCCGCCTCGACCAGCCGGCGGACGTTGCTCGGGCTCACCCCGCCATCGACGGCAATCTCAACGTCGAGCCCGGCGTCGCCAATGAGCCTGGCGAGCCGCGCCACCTTGTCGAACGACCGCGGGATGAAAGCCTGGCCGGCGAAGCCGGGATTGACCGACATCACCAGCACGAAGTCCAGGACGCCGAGGGCGTCCGCGAGCAACTCGACGGGGGTGGCCGGGTTGACCACCACTCCGGCGCGGGCTCCCAGCTCGCGGATCCGGGCCAGGGTGCGGTCCAGATGAGTCGCCGCCTCCCAATGCACGGAGACCCGCGCTGCGCCGGCCTCGACATAGCGATCCAGCAGTCGATCTGGATCGGTGACCATCAAGTGCACGTCCAACGGTAGACGGGTGCGTTTCGCCATCGCCGCCACCACCGGGACTCCAAAGGTGAGATTGGGGACGAAGTGCCCGTCCATCACGTCCACGTGGATCAGGTCCGCTCCGCCTCGCTCGCAGAGCGCCAGGGCACCGGCCAGATCCGCGAGATCGGCAGCCAGAATCGAAGGCGCGATCAGCATGGGGTGGTCAGGGCAAGGTCCCTCGGCTGGAGGAGACGACAACCGAGATCGGATCACGTCGGCTGACCGGGTGGCCGGCCTGCGGGGCCTGGCGGAGGATAACACCTTCGGCGACCCCGTCGTAGGGCTCGAAACGGACGTCCCGCAGGCGGAAGCCACGCCCCTCGAAGAACGTGCGGACGGATTCGAAACGGCGATAGACGAGGTCCGGCATGACGAAGGCCTCACCTCGCCGCTCCATGGCGAGGAACACGTCCACTGGCGCATCCCGAGCCGCCGCCTGACCCGCCGCCGGGCTCTGCTCGACGATCGTCCCGGCCGCCACGCCTCCGCGGTAGACGGAGAAAGTCCGGCCCACGCGCAAGCCCGCGGCAGCCAAGGCCACCTCGGCCGCCTGGAGAGCCTGGCCGCCCAGCTCCGGCACGATGAGTCGCTCTGGACCCAGGGAGAGGATCACCTCGATCGGCTTGCCCCGCTTGACCAGACTTCCGGCCGCCGGCCGCTGCTCCAGAACGTGCCCTTCGGGCACCTCCTCGGAGGCTCGGCCCGGCACCGCCGAGGGTCCCCAGGTGAGACCGCGGTCCGCGAGGAGGTCTTCGGCCTCCTCGCGGGTCAGCCCCGCCAGCTCGGGCGCTCGGGTGACGCCGCTGCGGACGAAGAGGCTGAAGGCGAAGTAGGCCGAGAGCACGAAGACCAGGCCCAGCGCCCCCAGGTAGGCGAGGCTCAAGAGCCATCGCGCCCATCGGGGTAGGCGTCGGTCGGCCATCGCCTAGAACAGCTTCTGGAAGTCGAAGAAGATCACGACCGCCATGATCGCCAACAGCAGCACAGCGCCGACGTTGGTCAGCCGCTCCTTGAGGGTCATCGAGAGGTCGCGGCGCATCAGGCTCTCGACCAGGAGGATGGTGATCTGGCCACCGTCGAGCACGGGGATCGGGAGGAGGTTCAGCAGGGCGATCGAGATCGAGATGAAGCCCATCAGGTGGATCAAGTAGTTGAGGCCGCGATTCGCCTGCTCGCCGATCATCCGGGCCATGCCGATCGGGCCGGCCAGAGCCGTCTTGGCCTCGAGCTGGCGAGTGAGCACCTTGCCCAGCACCTGGTAGGTCTGGTTCACCAGGTCGACGTTGTAGTGGAAGCTCTCGACGATCGCCTCGGTGAAGGAGTAGCGCTGGAAGATGCCGTAATCGAGGGAAACGCCGATCCGACCCTGGTCGGCCGGTCCTTGGGGGGTGACGGGGACCTCGATCGTCTGCCGGCTGCGCTCGATCCCGAAGCGAATCTCCTTGCCCGGCATCTTCTGGATGTAGGCGATGAGCTCGTTGCTCGTGTTGATCGTTCGACCGTCGACGGCGAGGACGTGATCGCCCTTCTGGAGGCCCGCGGCAGCGGCAGCGCCGCCCTTCAAGACGCCCGCGATGATCACCTTGCCGGGGCCGGCGATACCGGCGTCGCCGTAGCCATCGGGGAGGACGCGTTGCGGCGTCACCAGGGCATCGGCCCGCTGGCCGGCCCGCTCGTAGGTCAGGGTGAGCGGCTTGTCGGGCGCGCCCAGAATGGCCATCTGGACTTGCCGAAACTCGCTGATGGCCTGACCGTCTACGGCCACGATCCGATCCCCCATGGCGAGCCCCGCGTGGGCGGCTGGCGACTCCGGCAGGACCAGGCCGACCACCGGTGGCAGCTTGCGGGGAGGCAGGTTGATGCCGACCATGAAGGCGGCTGCGATCAGCACCAGGGCCAGGACGACGTTCATCAGGGGCCCAGCGAGGTAGACCAGGATGCGCTGCCAGCGAGGGCGATTGACGAAGTCGCGAGGGTCGTCGGTGCGCTCCTCGGCGTGCTCGCCGCCGAGCTTGACGTAGCCGCCGAGGGGGAAGGCCGATACCTTGTAGTCGGTCTCGCCGCGCTTGAAACCCCAGAGGCGAGGTCCGAAACCCAGGGAGAAGGCGAGCACCCGGATGTCGAGGGCGCGGGCCATCAGGAGGTGACCCGCCTCGTGGACGAAGATGATCACGCCGAGAACGACGAGCAAGTAGAAAGCGGTGGTGACGATTTCCATGGTCTCGAGAATCGATTGGGAGTTGCTGGGGTCGGGCGACGGCTCTCCGGCCGGGCACTATACCTGAGCTAACCCGTGCTCCGGCGCCGGGATTCCCCGCGGCTCAGCGCCCGAGCGACAACCACGGCTCAGCTGCCAGCAGGCCATACCAGAGCACGGGCGCGCCGAAGAGCAGGGCGTCGCACCGATCGAAGATGCCGCCGTGCCCCGGCAGGAGGTTGCCCGAGTCCTTGACCCCCGCGTGCCGCTTGAACAGGGACTCGACGAGGTCCCCGACCTGCCCGGCGACCGCCGTGGCCACGCCGACCGCGAGCAGAGCCACATCAACCCGCCCCAGGCGAGCCTGGCTCCACACCAACGTGGCGACGATGCCGATCGCGAGGCCCGCCGCCGCGCCCTCCCAGGTCTTCTTGGGACTCACCACCGGCGCCATACGGTGCTTCCCCCAGGCCGAACCGACGTAGTAGGCCGCCGTGTCACCCAACCAGTTGATCGCCAACAGCAGGAAGACCAGCCAGGGATCGGTGCGCTGGAGATGGCAGACGCTGGCGATGGGCAGGGCGAAGTAGGGAACGCCGAACGCCAGGGTTCCGATCGTGGCGGGCACCTGCTCCAAGGGTGTCTGAGCGAGCAGGACCAGCGTGCTGACACCGATCGAGAGCGCGATCAGCACGCCAAACACACCGACCGCCGAGAACGATCTCGATGCCTCCGGCAGGGCGAGAAACGCCGCCAGGCCGATGACTAGGGGCGGCAAAACGAGACGTGGAAGTCGCGGCGCCCAGGCCTTGGCGATCCCGGCGAACTCGACGCTGGCAAGGCCGAGGGTCAAGACTCCGAAGACGAAGAAGCCGAGAGGCGGGGACCGAAAGGTCGCAAGCAGGACCAGAGGCAACCCGACGGCGGCCGTGAGCAAGCGCTTCATATTGGAGGCCGGAAAGCTATCACAGGCTCCCGGCCGGGATCGGGGGCTCGACCGGGTCCCACTCCGGGCCGTAGCGCACCAGGTCGAGAGAGAGCCCCTGGGGCGGGGCGGTCGGGCCGGCCCGGGAGCGCTCGGCCCCTGCGAGCAGAGAGACGAAGGCCTCCGGCTCTCGCCGACTCCGACCGACCTCGAGCAGGGTACCCACCAGGGAGCGGACCATGCCGCGCAAGAATCCCTCCCCTTCGATCGAAAACAGGAGCTCCGCCCCCCGCTCCTCGATCCCCGCGGCGAAGATCTTGCGCACGGTAGGCCCCGGCGCTCCCCCGGTCAGGGCGAAGGCTCGGAAGTCGTGCTCGCCCGGCAGGGCGGAGGTCGCCGCCCGCATGGCGGCGAGGTCGATGGACGGCTCGACCCGCACGCTGAAAGGGGCGTCCAGGGGCGAGAGCACGGTCGCCCGCACCAGACGGTAGCGGTAGAGCTTGGCCGTAGCGTGGCGGCGGGCGTGGAACCCTCTGGGTGCCCGCGCAGCCTGGAGGACGCGGACGGCCTCGGGCAGGTGGGCGTTGGTGCCGAACACCAGGCCCCGCAGCGGGAAGGGGGCCGGGAGCTCCAGATGCGCGACCTGTCCCCGCGCATGCACGCCGGCGTCGGTCCGACCGGCTCCGACCACGCCGGCGGCTCTGCCGAGGACGGCAGCCAGGCCCTCCTCGAGGACCTCCTGCACCGAGACGGCGTTGTCCTGTCGCTGCCAGCCGGCGTAGGTCGTGCCGCGATAGGCCAGGGTCAGCTTGTAGACGGCTGGCTCCACGCGGAGGCCTCCTCGGGAACGCGGCGCCGACGCCGCCTGTCCAACCAGAGACCCAGGACGAAGGGCCCCCAGACGGCGGCCCAGACCAGAGGGAAGAGCTCCAGGGCCCTCATCTGCGCCAGGTAGGAAAGCAGCACCGATGCGGACAAGATCCGCCACGCCCACCCACTGGTCAAGACCGCCCAGGGCAGGGCCCAGAGCACGTACCAGGGGTAAACCGTCGCCGAGCAGAGCAAGAGGCCGCCGAAGAGGCGCTCGAGGCCCCGCTCGGTCGTCCCAGCTCGCCAGGCTCGAACCACTACGGGTAACATGCCGGCCGCCAGGACCAGCTTGGCCAGGAGCTGCGGATAGAGGATTGGGTACAGACGGTTCCAGCCGGAATGAAAATCCGTTGCCTCCTTCAAGGAGTCCACCACGTCCGCCGCGAGGCGGTCGGCCCCTGTGGCGGCGAGCAGCCGCCACAGGGGCTCGTAGAACGGACCATTGAACTCCCAGGAAACGCCGAAGGTGATCAAACCCGGAGGCACCCCGGTCGAGAGCACGACCGGCAGGAGGCCAGCCGCCGCCACGCCCAGCGCGATCACCACCAACCGGCGCGGCCGGGCCGATGCTCGGGCCAGCAGAGGCAGGGCGACGATGGGCGCGTACTTGGCGAGGACACCCAGGCCCACCGCCACCCCCGAAGCCGCGGAGCGGGCGCGGGTGGCGAGGTGCAACGCCCCCAGAGTGAGCGCCACGCCAAGGACGTCCACGTGACCCATCCCGGCTCCCTCGAGTACCGGCAGCGGGTTCCAGGCGTACCAAGCCCAGGCTCCCAGCCCCAGGGCCCGGCGCCGCGCGAGCCGGCCGAGGGCCCAGCAGCCCCCCAGATCCGCGAGGGCGAGCAGCGCTCGCAGGGTAAGGCCTGGCGCCGGCGAGGGGACTGCGAGGGTGAAGAGACCGAGGGCGAGCGGTGGATAGACGGTCGGGACACCTCGATGGTGCAGGCGCGCCCAACGTTCATCGCGCAGCGGCTCGAGGCTCAGATCCTCCGGCGCCAGGCGATAGGGATTCGCGCCCGAGAGCACGACCGAGCCATCCCACAGGTAGCGCTCCAGGTCGTTCGAGAGGGTTGGCGAAAGCGTGAGGGCGAGGACCCGCAGAGTCGCCGCCACCGCGAGGCCCTGCGCCAGGGCTCTCGGCTCGAGCGCCACACCCCCGGTGCGCAACCGCCGACTGGCCCAAACCAACGCGCCGAAGCCGGCCGTAAGAAGGCCGAGGGTGGCGGGCAGAGACCGTGCAGGATCACTCAGCAGGGCGAGGGCGGTCGTCGCGAGCAGCAGGGGAGCCGCCGCGACCCACACCACAAAGCTCGCCCCACTGGGCCGCTGGGGGGACTCGGGGCCGGACGATGATGTCAGAGACGGGGTTCCTCACGGGTGCGTTGCTCGCACTCTACTACCTCCTCCTGGGAGTGCTGGCGGCCTATGGCGTCCATCGCCTGGTCCTTACAGTGGTCTACCTACGGACCCGCCTTCGGCTCCCGGCGACACCTCCGGTGCCGCGAGAGTGGCCTCACGTCACCGTCCAGCTGCCTCTCTACAACGAGATGTACGTCGTCAAGCGGCTGATCCGGGCCGTGGCCGCCCTGGACTACCCTCGCGACCGGCTGGAGATCCAGGTCCTGGACGACTCGACGGACGAGACCCTCGAAATCGTCGCCCGCGAGGTCGGCGACCACTTCGGCCGGGGTGTCGACATCCGACACCTGCGGCGCCCCGACCGGCGCGGCTTCAAGGCCGGTGCCCTGGCCCACGGCCTGAGCGCGGCGCGGGGCGAGCTGATCGCGGTCTTCGACGCCGACTTCGTGCCTGGCCCTGACTTCCTGCGTCAGACTGTGCCTCACCTGGTGGCCGACTCCGGGCTCGCGATGGTCCAGGCGCGCTGGACCCACCTGAATCGCGGCTACTCGCTGCTGACCCGCATCCAGGCCCTCTTCCTCGACGGCCACTTCGTGGTTGAGCACGCCGCTCGCCACCGTGGCGGCTGCTTCTTCAACTTCAACGGCACGGCGGGGGTGTGGCGACGGCAGGCGATCGAGGAAGCCGGTGGCTGGCAGCACGACACGGTCACCGAGGACCTGGACCTCTCCTACCGGGCGCAGCTTGCCGGCTGGCGGTTCCTGTACCTGCCCGAGGTCACCGTTCCCGCCGAGCTGCCGGTCGATATCCACGGCTTCAAGAGCCAGCAGCGGCGGTGGGCCAAGGGCTCGTTGCAGACGGGCCGCAAGCTCCTCGGGCGCGTCCTCCGCGCTCGGCTGCCCTGGAGGGTCAAGCTCGAGGCCCTGATCCACCTGACCAACAACGCCTCCTATCTCTTGATGGTGGCGCTCTCGCTCCTGGTCTTCCCGGCGATGGTGCTGCGCCGGGGCTCCCCGGGCTCGGTGCTGCTGCTGGTGGACCTGCCGCTCTTGCTGGCCGCCACCGCCTCCGTGTTGTTCTTCTACGCCGTGAGCCAGCAGGCCCAGCAGAAACCCGGCGAGCTGCGCTTCCTGCCGGCGGTGATGGGACTCGGCATCGGTCTCGCGCTGTCGAACAGCCAGGCGGTGATCGCCGGCCTGTTCCGACCCGGTGGCGTCTTCGAGCGGACCCCCAAGTACGCGGTGATGAGCCGGGGGGACGCCTGGCAAGGCAAGCGCTACCGGAGCCCGGTCGGACTGACCACCTGGCTTGAGGGGCTCTTTGCCCTCTACTTCCTGGGCTGCTTCCTCTACGCCATCGCCGTCGGGATGCTCGCCTCCCTACCCTTCCTCTACCTTTTCCTCCAGGGCTACGCCTACGTCTTCCTGCTCTCGGCCGCTCCGCTCTGGCGTCCCCCGGGCCGAGGCAGCCAGGCGCCGATACCCAGCGACGTTGGTTTCGGGTAGTCTCAACAAACCATCATGTTCCTGGAAAGCCGCCCGGTCCCCTCGATCGCCCTGCGACCGGTGAGCCCCAAGGACGCCGACCTGTTGTGGCGCTGGCGGGGAGAGTGGAGCGTCCGGCGCTTCCAGCCCCTGCACGACCTGACCCCGGCCCAGCTGCGAACTGAGCTGACCCAGCAGCGCATCGGTGACCTCTACCAGGGCCGGGGCGGCAAGTTCCAGTGGATCGTCTCGAGCGAGGGCCGGCCGGCCGGGTGGGTCACTCTGGTGGTCAACAACTGGGATCACGGCCTGGCCGAGGTGGGCTACGCCCTGGCCTCGTCCTACCAGAGCCGCGGCGTGATGACCTCGGCCCTCTCCCTGCTGGTCGGCGACGTCTTCCACCACACCAGCCTCGAGCGTCTCGAAGCCCGCTGTGCGGTCGACAACGTGGCCTCGAAGCGGGTGCTCGAGAAGAACGGCTTCTGCTGCGAGGGGATCCTGCGCTCCTACTTCAAGCTTCGGGGCAAACGGATCGACAACTATCTCTTCGCCTTGCTGCGCTCCGAGTTCCTCGGCCGCTGAGCGGTCGAGCTACGAGATCAGCTCGAGGTTCGCGTACTTCGCGACCAGACGGCGCTTGCCCTCCCGCTCGAAGAACACGGTCAGCTTTGCCGCGTCGCCCGAGCCATCGATCTCGAGGACGATGCCGCTGCCGAGAGAGGGATGGCGGACGCGAGAACCGCGGCGGTAGGGGCTTGCCGGGCCCCCTGCCACGGCAGCTTGCGCCACGGGCTCCGACGAGGCCGCCCGGACCGGGCTCCCCGCGGCCGGCCGGCCCTCGCCGAAGAAAGCGTAGACGCCGCGAGCACGGCCCGGGTCGAAGAGGCTCGGGCTGCTGTGCTCGCGCACCAGGGCGGGCGGTACCTCGCTGAGGAAGGGCGACTCCTGCTGGTCCTGGTAGTAGCCGGCGATGCGGCGCCGCCGGCAGGCTGAGAGGAAGAGCCGCTGGCGCGCCCGGGTCATGCCCACGTAGAGCAAGCGGCGCTCCTCCTCCAGGTCCTCGCGCGCTCCCTGGGAATTGAAGTGCGGCAGCAGACCGTCCTCGCAGCCGGCCACGAAGACGGCCTCGAACTCGAGACCCTTGGCGCTGTGGAGGGTCATCACCGACACGCCTCGCTCGAAGGAGGCCCCGTCCAGATCGCTCATCAGCGCGACGTGATCGAGAAAGGCCACGAGCAGGTCCTCCTCCTGGTCGTACCGATCGAGCCGGCTCTCGATGAAGTCCCCCGCCGCCGAGAGCATCTCGCGCAGGTTCTCGAGGCGGGCCAGCTGGTCGGGCTCGTGGGGGTCGAAGAGGTCCTCGTAGCCGATTGCCTCGAGCAGCTTCTCGAGCAGCTCGGGTAGCAGGAGGGTTCGGCTCTTCTCGCGGAAGGTCAGGATCAGGTCGCGGAAGGCGGTCAGGGCCTGCGCGCTCTTGGGCGAGAAGTCCCCCAGCTCACCGGTCGCGAGGAGGTCCCAGATCGGCATGGCACGGCTCGAGGCGACCTCCCGAAGACGGTCGATGGTGGTCTTGCCGATGCCGCGGGGCGGCTGGTTGATGATCCGGGCGAGGGAGAGGGTGTCCCGGGGGTTGCGCAGCACCCGCAGATAAGCGATGACGTCCTTGATCTCGGCCCGCTCGTAGAAACGGACGCCCCCGACCAGGGTGTAGGGCACCTCCTGGCGCAACAGCTCATCCTCGATCGCCCTCGTCTGGGCGTTGGTGCGCACCAGGATCGCCATGTGCGGTAGGCCCAGGCGGGGCTCGAGGCCCTTCATCGTCGAGACGATCCACTGCGCCTCGTCGCTCTCGTCGCTCGCGCGGTAGAGCTCGATCGCCTCGCCCGAACCGGAGTCTGTCCACAAACGCTTGCCCCGGCGGGACTGGTTGTTGGCCACCACCGCTCCGGAGGCGTCGAGGATGGTCTGCGTCGAGCGGTAGTTACGCTCGAGCTTGCGCACCACGGCCCCCGGGAAGGTCTTCTCGAACTCGAGGATGTTGGCCAGCTCGGCGCCTCGCCAGCGATAGATCCCCTGGTCCTCGTCCCCCACGGCGGTCAGGTTGCCGTCGGCTCCGGCGAGGAGGCGGATCAGCTCCAGCTGGGCGTGGTTGGTGTCCTGGTACTCGTCGACCAGCAGGTAATGGGCGCGGAAGCGCACCCGCTCGGCGACGTCCTTCTCGCGGTCGAGGAGGCGCACGGCGAAAGCGATCATGTCGTCGAAGTCGACCCCCGAGGCCTCTTTGAGCAGGGTCTGGTAGCGCCGGTAGATCTGCGCCACCTTGCGCTCGAAGAAGGTCGAGGCCTGCTCGCCATAGCGCACGTGGTCGATCAGGCGGTTCTTGGCCGCGCTGATCGCCCCCAGGGCCGCCTGAGGGGTGAAGGCCTTTTCCGACAGCTGCTCGTCGGCGATCGCCTGCTTGACGAGCGTCTTCTGATCCGCCGTGTCGAGGATGTGGAAGTCACGAGCGAGGCCCACCCTCTCGCCGTAGCGCCGCAGCAGCGTCAGGGCGAAACGATGGAAGGTGCCGACGAAGGTGGGCAGGGGCGTGAGCCCGAGCAGGCGCTCGACCCGCTCGCGCATCTCCTGAGCCGCCTTGTTGGTGAAGGTGACGGCGACGATGCGGGAGGGGTCGACACCCTTCTCCTCGACCAGCCAGGCGATCCGGAAGGTGATCACCCGGGTCTTGCCCGAGCCGGCCCCCGCCAGGACGAGCTGGGGCCCCTCGCCGTGGGTGGCTGCGGCGAGTTGCTCCGGGTTGAGCTCGTGGGACAGGTCCAAAGCGCGTCAGATCACCGGGCCGGCTGCCCGAACCTCGGCCGAGACGCCGCTGGCGAACTTCTCGAAGTTCTCGCGGAACATCCCGGCGAGACGGGCCGCCGTCTCGTCGTAGGCTGCCTTGTCCGCCCACTGCTCGCGCGGCGTCAGCACCTCCTGGGGCACGCCGAGGATGTGCTCGGGGACCATCACTCCGAAGGTGCCGGGGCGCATCGGCGCGTGGTCCAGCTCACCGTGGAGCGCGGCCGAGACCATCCGCCGGGTATAGGACAGCTTGATGCGCGAGCCCACCCCGTACGAGCCGCCGGTCCAGCCGGTGTTGACCAGCCACACCTTCGCCCCGTGGCGGGAGATCTTCTGCCCGAGGAGCTCGGCGTAGACCCCGGGATGGAGCGGCATGAAGGGAGAGCCGAAGCAAACGCTGAAGGTCACGGTCGGCTCGGTGATGCCCTTCTCGGTGCCGGCTACCTTGGCGGTGTAGCCGGAGAGGAAGTGGTACATCGCCTGCGCCTCGGTCAGGCGGCTGATCGGGGGCAGCACGCCGAAGGCATCGCAGGTCAGGTAGATGATGTTCTTGGGGTGTCCGGCGCAGCCGCCGAGGTCCACCTTGGGCAGGTGGGTCAGCGGATAGCTCGAACGGGTGTTCTCGGTCAGAGAGTCGTCGTCGAGGTCCAGGACCCGGGTCTCGGGATCGAAGACGACGTTCTCGAGCACGGTGCCGAATCGGCGGGTGGTGGCGTAGATGTCCGGCTCGCCCTCGGGCGAGAGGCGGATCACCTTGGCGTAACAGCCTCCTTCGACGTTGAAGACGCCATCGTCACTCCAGCCGTGCTCGTCGTCCCCGATCAGAGTGCGCTCGGGATCCGCCGAGAGGGTGGTCTTGCCCGTGCCCGAGAGGCCGAAGAAGAGCGCCACGTCCTCCGGCCCGACGCCGTAATTGGCGCTGCAGTGCATGGACATCACGCCCTGCTTTGGCAGCAGGTAGTTCATCACCGTGAAGATGCTCTTTTTGATCTCGCCGGCGTAGACCGTGCCACCGATCAGCACCGAACGCTGCTCGAAGTCGAGCAGGATGAAGGTCGAGCTGGCGGTACCGTCGGCCTGCGGGTCGGCGAGGAAGCCGCCTACGTCGATCACCGTGAACGCGGGCTGGAAGTCCAGCAGGCGAGAGCCCTCGGTCTCCGGGATGAACATGTTGCGAGCGAACAGGTTGTGCCAGGCGTACTCGGTGATCACCCGCACGGGCAGGCGGTAGCGGGGATCGGCTCCCGCGTAGCCGTCGAAGACGTAGAGGTCTCGGCCCTCGCAGTAGGCGCCGATGCGCGTGCGGAGGCGGTCGAAGGTGGCCCGGTCGGTGGCCTTGTTGGACTTGCCCCACCAGATTTCGCCTTCGCTGGTCGGGTCGCGGACCACGAACTTGTCGTTGGGGGAGCGGCCGGTGTGCTGGCCGGTATGGGCGACCAGCGGCCCTTCGGCGGCGATCCAGCCCTCATCGCGCCGGACGGCGTGCTCGTAGAGCTGGGAGGGGGGAAGGTTCCAGTAGACGGTGCGGGCGCCGCGGATGCCCTGCTCGTCGATCCCATGACGGCTGATGAACGGTCCTCGGTTCTCCATGGCAATCAGGTCTCGCGGGAAGCCGGTTTCCCGGGGAAATGGAAGTTGGGGGCCAGGTTTCGGGTGGCCGGCAGTGTAACCCCTACGGCAGGCAACGCCAACGGGGGAGCCGGCGGATGAGCAGCCATCGTATAGGATCCAGGCGAGCCATATGAACGTCACGGGACGAACCGCCCTGGTTCTGGGTGGCGCCGGTCTGGTCGGTGTCGCCGTCGTACGCGAGCTGCTCCAGCGCAAAGCGCGGGAGATCCGAATCCACAGCCTGAGACGAGACGAGACCGAGGCCGCGCTGGCGGAGCTGGCCGGAGCGGCCGGCGAGACCCGTCTCTCCGGTTCCTGGGGGGATGTCTTCGGCTTGGTCGAGGAAGCCTCGAGACGACGGCAGATCGCCGCGCAGCTGGCCCCGCTCACGACCGAGGACCTTCCTCGCTTCCGCCTCTACGCGTTGCTCTCCGAGGTCCGGCCCGACCTGGTGGTCGACTGCATCAACACCGCCACCGGCATCGCCTACCGGGATGCCTTTCGCGCCGCCTCGAGCGTCTTCGGTGAGCTCGAGGCGGGACAGATCTCCGAGGAAAGCGCCGAGAGCCTGCTCGAGGCCCTCTACATCCCGCGCCTGATCCGACACGTCCAGGTGCTCTACCGGGGCATGACCGACGCCGAGACTCGCGTCTACGTGAAGGTGGGCACCAGCGGTACCGGAGGCATGGGCCTCAACATCCCCTACACCCACTCCGAGGAACGCCCCAGCCGGGTCCTGCTCGCCAAGAGCGCCGTGGCCGGGGCGCAGTCGATGCTGCTCTTTCTCATGGCCCGCACCCCGGGCGCGCCCATCATCAAGGAGATCAAGCCGGCGGCGGCGATCGCCTGGAAGCGCATCGACCATGGCCCGATCGCCCGCCGGGGCGAGCCCATCCACCGGGTGAGAGCTCGGCCCCTGCCCCTGCCCGACCGCTTCTCGAGCCTGGACGCCGCGGCCGCCGAAGTGCGTGAGGAGGTGCTCGAGTCGGTGTTCATCGACACCGGCGAGAACGGCATCTTCAGCCTCGAAGAGTTCGCGGCCCTGACCACCGCCGAACAGATGGAGTTTGTGACGCCGGAGGAGATCGCCCAGTACATGCTGTTCGAGATCGAGGGTGGCAACACCGGCCACGACGTCATCAACGCGCTCGACAACGCCGTGCTCGGACCCACCTACCGCGCCGGCCTGCTCCGCCACTGGGCCCTCGAGCGGATGAGCGAGCTCGAGCGGACCCACGGCACCCGCAGTGTCGCCTTCGAGATGCTCGGCCCGCCCCGCCTGTCCAAGCTGCTCTTCGAAGCCCACCTCCTGCGCGAGACGTTCGGCACGATGAACTCGGTGATCGCCGCCGGTGCGGAGGAGGTCTGTCGCCAGCTCAATCAGAAGGTGCTCTCGGAGCCCGAGCTGGCCAACGACGTGGTGGCGGTGGGCGTCCCGATCCTGCTCGCCGACGGCCGGCTCCTGCGCGGGACGAAGGTGCTGGTCCCCTCGGAGGCCGAGGGGGAGCCAGTGACCCAGGCCAAGCTCGAGTCCTGGGTACACGACGGCTGGGTGGATCTGCGCAGCGCCAATTGTGCCCGTTGGGTCGCGCGGCTGGTGACCATCCTCGAGGAGGTGGATCGCATCCCGCCGGGAGATACCTCGAGCCGGTTCCTGCGTACCCGCCAGTTCTGGCAGGAAGGGGGGTCCATCCAGCCCGGCAAGGTGGTCGGCTGGATCCTGGCAATCGAGGAGCGGGGAGGCCGGATCAAGCGCTGATCCCCGACCACTGTTCATCTCTCTCCGGGGAGTGCATAATAACCACCATGTTCGCTGCCAAGCTGTCCAACCATCGTCAGCCGCTGCTTCTCGTCGACCGCCTGCGGCCCCAGGTCAGCGAGGTCTTCACTCGCCACCAGGTGCCCGAGCACGACGCCGAGCGAATCGTCCAGGAGCTGGTGATCGCCCTGCTCTACAAGTGGGACGGCATCACCAACCATGAGCACTGGCTCCTGAGGACCCTCGAGCAGAAGTGCTTGCGGCTGTACGGCGCCTGAGCCCGGGCTGAGAGCCTCGGCGCCCGAGGCGCTGCCTCGCGAAGGGGCTGTCGACAGGCTGACCTCGCCGCTCCCGGATTCGTTTTGTCGCCCATCCTGAACGATTTGCACTCCGAAACTAATGTCTACGTAGTAGCTCTTGCAGGTTCTGCTGGAGCCAGCTCTCGGCTCGGCTGAAGAGCTCGAAGCGTCGCTCCGCCTCGCGGAACTCTGGAGGGTGCAAGCGGCGCCGGCCCCTGCCCTCGACCGGCGGGGGCAGCGCTGCATGCAGTAACTCGTGGTAGATGACCGCCTCCACCACGTACCGGGGCACGCTGGGATGGTCCATGGCGCGGTGGATGCGCACCACGTTGGTGGCGTAGCAGTAGCTGCCCAAGCGGATCGACGTCCGCTTGCGAGGCCTCCCGCCTCTGCTGGCTGTGGCCTGGCCCCAGCCGATGTCGACGGTGAGCCGACCGGCGAAGTAGCGCTGGTTGACCGCGTCCCGGAGCGCAGCGAGGTCGAAGTTGCGACCGACCGGATCGAGAGCCCGGGGAGGCTGCGCCACCTTGCTGCCCTGCTTCTTCTCCGCGGAGCTTTCCTTGAAGTAGCGCCGGATCACCTCGAGGCAGGAGCGCCTCTCCCGGCCGCGGCCGAGCACCCATCGAGCCAGGGCGCGCAGGACCTCCTCGGGGGCACGCAAGAACGAGCGGTCGAGCCGCAGCGCCAAGTCCGCCGAGCCGCCCTCGAGGGGCCGCACCGAGACGATCCGCTGCCGGTTGTCGGTCAGGGTCAGGGCCACCGTTCGGCCGCGCAACAGGGATCCGAGGCGGCGGGCGAGACCGTCCTCGTTGGCGGACTTGCCCAGGTCCGGGGCGGCCGGCAGGTCCTCCGTGAAGAGATCTAACTGAGCAGAGTCGGAACCACGCTTCATGGTGCTCGGCCCATTCTGCCAGAGGGCGACCGCTTCCGAGAAGGTCTGGCACCCTCCTTGCTCGATGCCCCGTCGACGGCAAACGAGCCGCATGCGAGTGGAGGAGACACGACGATGAGACTTCCAACCCTGGCAGCTGCCGCTGCACTTGTCTTGATGGTCGCCGGCCTTCCGGCCACGGCCCAGTCCCGCAGGTCCTTCTCCTATGACAATTCCCTCCGCATCTCCGCGGGTGTCTTCGAGCCCGAGGGAGACTCCGAGTACTGGGAGGACGCCGAGCTGGACTTCGCGGGCGAAGCCAGTGACTTCGAGGACCTCACTCTCTCGATCGACTACGTCCGTGAGCTGCGCGGGAACCTCCGCCTGGTGGTCGGCGGGTCGATCTACGAAGGCTCCGACACCCTGGCCTACCGCGACTTCGTCGACACCAACGACGACCCGATCGTGCACGACACCACCCTGACCATCGCCGCGGCCACCCTCGGCCTCGAATTCCGGCTGGCTCCCCGCACCTCACCCGTGGTGCCCTATCTGGGTGCCGGGGCGGGCCTCTACTCCTGGAGCCTGGAAGAATCCGGGGACTTCGTGGACTTCGGCGTGACGCCGCTCGAGATCTTCTCGGCGGACTTCGACGACGATGGCGTCACCGCCGGCTATTGGCTCGCCGCCGGGCTCGACGTGCCGGTGAGCTCCTCGCTCACCTTTTTCGCCCGTGGCCGCTGGCACTTCGCGGAGGACGACCTCGAGGGCGACTTCGAGGATCTGGGCGAGCTGGACCTGTCCGGCCAGGAGATTGCCGCAGGGCTCTCCTGGAGCTTCTGACCACCTCTCCGGCCTGCACCGGGCGCCTTCGACCCGCCGCGGGCTCCCTTCCCCCAGGGCCGCCGGCTCTCGCGCGGGCCGGCGGCCCCCCTTCTCCTCAAGCCCTGGGACGGAGCAGCCCGAGTAGGATCTCTCCCGCCTCGGCCAGCAGCCGCTGCTCCTCGGGTGCGAGGACCGCGAGGCGATCGGCGAGGAGCCGGATCCGCCGCTGGCGCCCCTCCTCCAGGACCTGTCTCCCCTTCTCGGTCGCTTCCAGGCGCTGGACCCGGCGATCCTCGGGATCCGGCAGGCGGGCAACCAGGCTCTCCCTTTCGAGGGCCGCCACGATGTGGCTCATGGTCGGCGCCGTGACCTGCTCGGCCCGGGCGAGGTCGCCGGGAGAGATCGGGCCCGCGAACACGACCACGGACAAGGCAGACAGGCGGGCGGGCGACAGGCCGGTCCGGTCGTCGTCGCGGCGGACGGTGCGCAGGAGAGCGATGGCTGCGGAGTGGAGTCGGTCGGCCACACGGTTGAGGGGCTCGACTTCCGGGCTTGCTTTCGGTCCCATGGGGGCATTATAGTTAGCTTGGCTAACTAAATAAACCCGCGAACCGAGGAGTGTGAGCCATGGCCGGACGGCGCGAAGCGATCGAGGCGATTCAGAAGGGGAAGGCCGAGACCCTGCGGACCCTCCTGTTCGAGGAGCCCGCTCTGGCCACCGCCCGGGACGATCAGGGAGTCTCGCTCCTGATGCTGACTCTCTACTACCGCCAGGAGGAGATGACTGAGGCCGTCCTCGCCCGCAGCACCGAGCTCGACCTCTTCGAAGCCGCGGCCCTGGGCCGCTTCGCGAGGGTCCGGCAGCTTCTCGACGCCGACCCGCACCTGCTCTCCGCCTTCTCTCCGGACGGCTTCACCGCCCTCCATCTCGCGGCGTTCTTCGGCCACGAAGAGACCGCGTCCTTGCTCCTCGATCGCGGCGCGCCGGTCAATGCCACCGCCCGCAACCCGATGCGGGTGGCGCCCCTCCACAGCGCCGTGGCGGCGGGAGCGGCGGAGATCGTGTCGCGCCTGCTCGCCGCCGGGGCCGACGTCAACGCCGTCCAGCAAGCCGGCTTCACGCCGCTGATGGGTGCTGCCGCCGGTGGCCGCCGGCAGATGGTCGAAGAGCTGCTGCGCTACGGTGCCGATCCGGCTGCCACGAGCGACGGCGGCAAGAGCGCACGCGATCTCGCGCTCGAGCGGGGGCACGAGGGCTTGGTCGACCTGCTCTGACCGCCGCCTCGATCAGGCCGCCTCGAGGCGGTCCACCTTGGCGGCGAAGACGAAGTCGCTCTCGGTCAGGCCGTCGATCTTGTGGGTCCAGATCGTCACCTTGACTTGCCCCCAGGCGAGGTAGATGTCCGGATGGTGGTTGGCCTCTTCCGCCAGCTCGCCCACCCTGTTGGTGAACGTCAGCGCCTCGCGGAAGTTCTTGAACCGGTACTCCTTCTCGAGGTGGTGG
>JBIOYC010000077.1:0-44993 GCA_044869955.1 Thermoanaerobaculia bacterium
GGCGAAGCGGGCCTCGAGGTCGGCGGGCGTGAGCACCTCCCGCGTCACGATCTGTTCCCGCAGGCCCGGCGCGTGCCGCTCGAGGGCCGAGACCACCGCGTCGCCCAGGCGTTCGCTGGCCTCGGCCGTCCAGCCGCCCTCCAGCTCGTAGGGCGCGAAGCTGGCGAGGATCGAGACCACGTGGTGCCCGGCGGGTGCCAGGCTGGGGTCGGCGACCGTCGGCACGCGCACGTCGAGGTGCGGGCGGTCGGAGAAGCGCCGGTACTTGATGGCGTCGAAGGCGCGCTCGAGGTCGTCGACGTGGCCGCCGCCGATGCGGAGGGCCTCGTGAAGTCGGCTGTCGCCCGCCAGCACCAAGGGGCCGGAGAGGGCGAGGTGGACCTTCGCTGCCGTGCCCCGGCAACGCAGGCGCCGGAGCTCCTCCTCGACCTTGAGCGGCAACGTGCCCGGTGCCAGGAGCCGGAGCATGGTGCGCTTGGGGTCGGCGGAGGAGAGCACTACGGGCGCGTCGATCGACTCGCCGGAGGCGAGGGTGACCCCCGCCACGCGGCCCTGCTGGAGGCGGATGCGCGCGACCTCGGCGCCGGTGCGCAGCTCGGCGCCGGCGGCGCGGGCCGCGGCGAGGAGAGCGCCGACCAGCGCCGGGGGGCCGCCTTCGATCGCCTCGCCGCCGCACGCCTCCCGCAGCAGGAAGTTGGTGACCGTGCCGGCCGACCAGGGGCCGGACCAGGTGGAGGCCACGGCCGGCGCGGCCAGGGCCTCGACCAGCAGCGGGGACTCGAAGCGTTCGTTCAGGAAGTCGGCGACGCACATCGGCGCCACTCGCGCCAGCTCGAGCAGGTCCGTACGGTTGACCCGGAACAGGGAGAGGCCGCGCCTGCCGATCTGCCAGAGGTCCGCGGCAGACTTGGGGGCGAGGGGAGGGGGCGCCTCAGCCAGGATCGAGCCGAGCAGCGGCGTGATCCGCTCGAGGAAGGCGCGCAGGCGTCGGTAGGCCTCGGCATCCTTGGTCGAGCGCCTGCCGATTTCCTCGCCGGCCGCTGCCGGGTCGCTCGGCAGGAGGAGGCCGGGACCGTTCTCCTCGGCGATGTACGTCGCCGGAGCCCTGCGGAACACCAAGCCGTGCGCGGAGAGCCCCAGCTTCGTCGCCACCTTGCGGGGGACCAGGGCGTCATCGTGCAGCAGACCCGGCACAACGTAGCCAGGGTGGAATTCGCGCCTTGCGGAGAGGCCACCGGGCGCCTCGTCGCGCTCGAGCACCAGGACCTTGCGCCCCGCCCCCGCCAGCCGGGTGGCCGCCGCGAGCCCGTTGGGACCGGCGCCGAGGACGATCGCGTCGAACGCCATCACAGGGCCCTCTTGTCGAGCATGGTGCGCGCGCAGAGGGCACCCGGAGCGCCCATGATGCCGCCGCCCGGGTGGGTGCCGGAGGCGCACATCCAGAGGTTCTCGATCGGTGTCCGGTAGCGGCTCCAGCCGGCCAAGGGCCGCAGGAAGGCGAGCTGCTCGAGGGATAGCTCGCCGTGGAAGATGTTGCCCTCGGTCAGGCCGTAGATCTGCTCCAGGTCCCAGGGAGTGAGCACCTGGCGATGGAGGACCAGATTCTTCAGGTTGGGCATGTACTCGGCGAGGGTGTCCACCACCGCGTCACCGAAGGCCTCGCGCTGGTTCGGCCAGTCCGCAGCCCCCTCCTTCAGGTGGTAGGGCGCGTACTGGACGAAGATCGACATCACGTGCTTGCCCGGGGGCGCCACCGTCGGGTCGGTCGCCGAGGGGATCACGATGTCCATGAAGGGCCGGCGGGAGAACGCGCCGTACTTGGCGTCGTCGTAGGCCCGCTCCAGGTAGTCGATCGACGGCGCGATCGTGATGTCGCCCTGGAGGTGGGGACCCCGCCCGGGCAGGCAGGCCAGCTCGGGCAGACCGTCCAGGGCCAAGTTCACCTTGCCCGAGGAGCCGCGCATCTTGAAGCGCCGCACTTGCTGCGCCAGCTCGGGGTCGAGGTTCTGCTCTCCCACCAGCTTCAGGAAGGTGCGGTGGGGGTCGAGGCCGGAGACCACGGTGCGAGCGTGGATCTCGTCACCGTTCTCGAGCACCACGCCGGCCGCCGAGCCGTGCTTCATCAGCAGCTCGGCCACCGGCGCCTCGGTGCGGATCTCGACGCCCAGGGCGCGGGCGGAGCTGGCGATGGCCTGGGCGATGGCCCCGGTGCCGCCCTTGGGCAGCCCCCAGGCGCGGAAGGAGCCGTCGATCTCCCCCATGTAGTGGTGGAGCAGGACGTAGGCGGTGCCCGGGGAGCAGATGCCGAGGAAGGTGCCGATGATGCCGGAGACCGCCATCGGGGCGATTAGCTGCTCACACTCGAACCACTCCGAGAGGAAGTCCACCGCGCTCATCGTCATCATCTTGACGTTGGCGTAGAGCCAGCGATCGCCTTGCCCCCGCACGTGCTTGCCGAGGCGGGCGAGGCGTAGCAGCTCCCGCGGGTCGCGGGAGAGGGGGTCGGGCGCCGGCTCGTCGATCAGCGGCTTGACCAGGCGTCCCAGCTCGGCCATCTCCTGGCCGAAGCGCTTGTAGACCTCCGCGTCCCGCGGCGAGAACTTGGCGATCGCCCGGCGAGTGCGCTCGGGGTCACCGTCGCGCAGCAGGTAGCGACCGTCCGGGAAGGGGGTGAAGGTGGTCTCGAGGGGCAGGATCTCGTAGCCGTGCCGCGGCAGGTCGAGGTCGCGGATGATCCACGGCCGCAGCAGAGAGACCACGTACGAGCAGCAGGAGAAGGTGAAGCCAGGGAAGATCTCCTCGCTGGTAGTGGCGCCGCCCACCTGGTGGCGGCGCTCGAGCACCAGCACCTTGCGGCCGGCCTTGGCGAGATAGGCGGCGCAGACCAGGCCGTTGTGCCCGGCGCCGACCACGATGGCGTCCCAGCGCTGGCGGCTCACGGCTTGCGCTTCCTCTCGGGGTCGTAGAAGGGCAGCGGCGCGACGGTGGCGGTCACCTTGCGCCGCTCGTACTCGACGGTGTGCTCGATCTGGAGCTTGGTGCCCTTGGCCTCGTGGCCCCTGCGGACCGAGGCGATGGCCAGGTACTTCTTGAGCAGGGGAGACCAGGTGTGGCTGGTGGCTTGGCCCACCTGGCGGCCGTCGTCGGAATAGACCGGGATGCCATCCCGCCGCGCCGTGACTGGCAGGCTGGGCGGCAGGTCGAAGCTGGCGTAGAGAGCCTCGAGCTCCTCCCAGCTGATCTCGAGGCCCACCAGCTGCCAGATCGAGCCGCGCTGGCGCTCGGCAGCGATCGCGTCCCGGCCGATGAAGGAGCCGCGTTCGAGGTCGACCATCCAGCCGAAGCCGAGCTCGTCCGGGGTGGATTTCTGAGCCTCGAGGACGACCTTCTTGGCGCTGAAGTAGTCGATGCCCAGGAGCACGTAACCGGCCTCGATGCGCGAGACGTCGAGGGCGTCGAGGCCCGCCGGCTCGATGCCATGAGGTCGGCCGGCGGCGATCAGGGCGTCCCACAGCGGCAGCGCCTGGTCGCGCTCGACCCAGACCTCGTAGCCCAGGTCGCCGGTGTAGCCGGTACGGCTGATCCAGCCCGGGATGCCGGCGATGTTGGCCCGGGAGACGCCGAAGAACTTGAGCTTGTCGAGGTCCGCCTCGCTCACCTGGGCGAGGATGGCCCGGGAGGTGGGGCCCTGGAGGGCCACCGCGGCCAGGCGGGCGCTCGAGTCCTCGATCGTGACGTCGAAGCCGCGGGAGAGGGCCAGCAGCCAGTGGAGGGTCGGGTCGGCAGCGGTGACGCGGTAGTGGTGCTCGTCCAGGCGGGCCACGGTGCCGTCGTCGAGCACCTTGCCGTCGTCGTCACACCAGCAGGTGTAGCCCACCCGGCCCACCTTCAACTTGGCGACGTCCCGCACCATCATGCGGGAGAGGAGGGCCGTGGCATCCGGCCCGGAGACCTCGTACTTGTAGAGCGGGGTCACGTCGAGCAGGCCGGCGGACTCACGGAAGGCGAAATACTCGCGCTCATGGGTGGTGTCGTAGCTCGAGACGGCACAGTACCCTGCCCAGTCCTTCCACCGCCAGCTGGTGCAGAGCGCGGCCGTGCGTTCGTGAAAGGGCGAGGGGATCGGCATAAGAGTCGGGGCGCCCGGGCGGGCGGCGCGGAGTGTACCATCGCTCCGTCTCGCTCAGCTCAGCGCAGACAGGCCTCCGTCGGCCGACCCCTTGCTACAATCCCCCTCCATCATGAAACCCCGCACCTCCTTCGGCCAGCGCACCCTGGCGGGTGAGTACTTCACCTCCCAGGACATCTTCGACACCGAGCGCGAGCGGATCTTCCACCGCTCGTGGCTGCTCGCCGGGCATATCTCGCAGCTCGCCGGGCCGGGCTCCTACTTCCTCTTCGAGTTGGACCGGGAGAGCGTGATGGTGCTGCGCGACGGCGAAGGGGAGATCCGGGCCTTCCACAACCTCTGCCGCCACCGCGGCAGCCGGTTGTGCACGGCGGCCCAGGGCGAGCTGGGGGCGCACGTCCAATGCCCCTACCACGCCTGGACCTACCGTCTGGACGGCGCTCTCAAGGCCGCACCGAACATGGCCCAGGTGGCGGGCTTCGACGCCGCGGACTATCCCTTGAAGCCGGTCGCCCTCGCCGAGTGGCAGGGCCTGCTGTTCCTGAACCTGGGCTCGGACCCGGTGCCCTTCGCTTCGGCCCTATCTGGTCTCGATGGCCGCTTCGGGGCCTGGAGGCTGCCCGAGCTGCATTCGGTCCACCAGAGCGTCTACGAGGTCGAGGCGAACTGGAAGCTCTTCTTCCACAACTACAGCGAGTGCTACCACTGCCCGGGCGTCCATCCCCACCTCAACAAGCTGACCCCCTACCGCAACACCGAGAACGACCTCGACGAGGGGCCGGTGCTCGGCGGACCGATGTGGATGACCAACGCCGAAGGCAGCATGACCATGGGGGGCACGCGCTGCGCCCTACCCCACCCGGGGCTCACGGCCGAGCAGCGCGGACGGGTCTACTACTACACGGTCTTCCCCAGCGCCTTCCTCTCCTTCCACCCGGACTACGTGCTGGTCCACCGCGCCCAGGCACAGGCCCTGGACCGCACCCGCATCGTCTGCGACTGGTACTTCCACCCGGAGGCCGTCGCCGCGCCGGGCTTCGATCCCCAGCCCGCCGTCGACTTCTGGGACTTGACCAACCGCCAGGACTGGGAGCTGTGTGCCAACGCGCACAGGGGTGTCACCTCGCGAGCCTGGGAGCCGGGACCCTACGCCGACCTCGAAAGCCAGCTCGCCGCCTTCGACCGCCAGTACCTGCGGGCTCTCTCCGATCAGCCCCCGGCACGCGCCGCCGCCAGGCGGTAGCCCAGGCATTTGTAGATCAGCTTGGCGGCCACGAAGTCGCTGGCGGGCATGCCCGGCCAGGGCGACAGCTCCACCACGTCCATGGCCACCACGTCCTTGGTGGCGAACAGATGCGAGAGAAGCTTCATCGTGGGATACCACTCGCCACCGCCGGGCTCGGGGGTGCCTGTGGCCGGCACCAGTGAGGGGTCGAAGTAGTCGATGTCGAAGGTGAGGTAGATCTTCCGCGGCAAGCCTTCGAGCAGGGCGGCGAAGCGCTCGAGGGCGGTCTCGAACTGATAGGCCCACACCACCGGTAGCGCGTTCTCCGCGGCGAAGACCGCCTCGGGCGTCGACAGCGAGCGCAGGCCCACGGCGAGGGTGGGGATGCCCTCCTCGACGATCCGCCGCATCACACTGGCGTGGCTGTAGGGGGTGCCCTCGTACTCCTCGCGCAGGTCCGCGTGGGCGTCGAACTGCACCACCCCGATCTCGCCGTGGACCTGGCATGTGGCCCGCACCGGGGCCAGGGTCAGGCTGTGCTCGCCGCCCAGGGTGATCAGCAGCTTACCGGCTTCGAAGTGGCGGGCGGCCTCCACCTCCACCTGCTTCAAGGCGTCGGCGATGTCTGGGGCGTCGGCCTGGAAGGAGGGGAGGGTAACGATGCCGGCCCCGAAATTCTCCTGGCTCAGCTCCTCATCCCAAAGCTCCATGAACTGCGACGCCCGGATGATCGCCTCGGGCCCGGCGGCCGTGCCCTTGCCATAGGAGACGGTGCGCTCGAAGGGAACCGGCAGCACCACCGTGGGGCTCAGGTCGTAGCCGCAGCGGTCCTGGGGCAGCAGGGCGAAGTTGTCGGGGAAGCGCATGGCGGGGGGACCCTTTCTCGGCTCGGCCGGCTCGCGGCGGCTTTCTAGCAATCACCCGGGGAGGTGTCAAACCTAATAGCCGGGCCGTTCGATGCGTTTTGCGTCTATCACGAAGGAGAGGGGGCCCGAAGAGCCATGCGCGAGATCCGTACCCTGATGAGCGAGATCCCCGAGGAAGAGCGCCCCCGCGAGCGGCTGCTCGCTCACGGGGGCGGCTCCCTGTCCGAGGCCGAGCTGGTGGCCGTGCTGCTGCGCACCGGCCGTATGGGCACTCCGGTCATGGACCTGGCGCGCCAGCTGCTCGAGGAGTCGGGCGGTCTGTCCGGCCTCCAGGCGGCCCGACCGGGCTTGCTCCGCCGCGGCGGCATCGGAGGTGCCAAGGCCGCGTGCCTCCTGGCGGCGCTCGAGATCGGCCGCCGCCTCGCCCGCTCCGAGTTCAGCGAACGCGACCCGATGACCCGACCGGCCGAGGTGGCGAGCTACCTCCACCTGCGCTACGGCGGGACCGACCAAGAGGTGATGGGGGCCCTCTACCTGGACGTCAAGAACCGCCTCCTGGTGGAGCGGGAAGTCTTCCGGGGCACTCTGTGGAAGGCTTCGGTCGAGCCCCGAGCCATCCTCAAGGCCGGGCTGCTGGCCGACGCCGCCGGGATGGTGATCTTCCACACCCACCCCAGCGGCGACCCCACTCCCAGCCTGGAGGACCTGATGTTCACCCGGCGCCTCGCCGACGCTGGCGACCTGGTAGGCGTCAAGCTGCTCGACCACCTGATCGTCGGCGGGCGCTCGCGGTGGATCTCCCTCAAGGAGAGCCGGCCCTGGTGAGGCCCAGCCCGAGAGGAGATAATGCGCCGGATGGAGACCTCCCCTCACCCTGAACCGGAGCGCGAGCCCTTCGCCCGCGGGGCCCTGGAGATCGGCCTGGCCGGCGATGGCGACCTGCGCTGGGCGGTGGTCGACCTCTCGGCGATCGTCGAGGTCGCCCGCGAGCGGCTTGACCTGTCCCCCGTGGCCGCCGCGGCCCTCGGCCGCACCCTCGCCGGCGCCGCCCTGATGATGCGCTTGGCGATCAAGACTCCGAGCCGCCTGCTGGTCGAGTTGGTGGGAGACGGTCCCCTCGGGTCGGTCCTCGCCGAGGTCGACGACGTCGGCCGCCTCCGCGGCTCGGTCGCCAACCCCCGCGCAACCGTGACCGGCCGTGAGGACGGCAAGCTGCCGGTGGGGCAGGCGGTGGGCAAGGGGCGACTGCGGGTGTTGCGAGAGTTGCCGAATGGCCGCTATCACAGCCAGGTGGAGCTGGTCAGCGGCGAGGTGGGGGAGGATCTAGCGCACTACCTCGAGCAGAGCGAGCAGACCCGTTCGGCGGTGATGGTGGGGGTCCTCGCCCGCCCGACCGGCGTGTCGGCCGCCGGGGGCATGATCGTCGAGATCCTGCCCGGCGCTTCGGAGATCGTCGTCGCCACCCTCGAGGACAATCTCTCCCGGCTGGCCGGCTTCAGCCGGCTGATCGAGGGGGAGGGGCTGCCCGGCGCGGTGGACAAGGTGCTCGCCGGTCTCGAGCCGCGAGTCCACTCCCGTCACGATCTGACCTATACCTGCCGTTGCAGCCGCCGGCGCGTCGAACGCCAACTCGCCGCCCTCGCCCGGGCAGGTGAGCCCTTGACCAGCGAGGACGGCGACATCGTCGTCGACTGTGCTTTCTGTGGCGAACGCTATCGCTTCCAGCCGGAGGAGCTCGAGCCGGCCAACTGAGCGGGATACCCCCGAAGGGAGACCATGATCACGATCGAGGAGTTCTTCAAGACCGAGCTGCGCGTGGCCACCGTGACCGCCGCCGAGGCTGTACCCAAGTCGAGCAAGCTGGTCAAGCTGACCGTGGACCTGGGCGAGGAGGTGCGCACCGTGGTGGCGGGCATCGTCCAGCAGTATTCACCGGAGGTGCTCGTGGGCCGCCAGGTAGTGCTGGTGGCGAACCTCCAGCCGGCGACGCTGATGGGCGTCGAGTCCCAGGGCATGGTGCTCGCGGCCTCGATCGACGGCGCCCCGGTGCTGCTCGCTCCTCACCAGCCGGTGCCCAACGGAACCCGCGTCAAGTGAGCTCGCCGCCCTTCCTGGTCGACTCCCACGGCCACGTCCAGAACCTTTCCCCGGGCGAGCGCGAACGCGCCCTCGAGGCCGCCCGCGAGCGGGGCGTGCACGGCTTCCTGCTGCCGGCGGTCCGGCTCTCGGACGCGGACGACGTCCTGGATCTCAGCCATCGCCACCCTGACGTCTGGTGTGCCCTCGGCGTGCACCCCCACGAGGCTGCGACCTGGCAGCCCGGTGACCGGGCAGCCCTGGCCGGGTTGCTCGCCGATCCACGAGCGGTGGCAGTGGGGGAGTGCGGCCTCGACTTCTTCTACGACCACGCCCCGAGGGAGGTCCAGGAGCAGGTGCTGGCCGAGCAGTGGAGCCTGGCGATCGAGCTGGGGCTGCCCGTGGTGGTGCACAATCGGGAGAGCAACCAGGCCATGCTCGAGATGGTGCGGCGGCCCGAGCACGAGGGGCTCACGGGAGACTTCCACTCCTTCGCCGGCGGCCTCGAGATGGGACGGGAGCTGATCGAGCGCGGCTTCTACCTGGGCCTCTCTGGAATGATCACCTTCGCCAAGGCGGACAACGTGCGCGAGGTGATCCCGATCCTGCCCAGGGACCGCACCCTGGTCGAGACCGACACTCCCTACCTGGCGCCCTTGCCCTACCGGGGCAAACCCAACTGCCCAGCCTATGTCGTGGAGGTCGCCGAAAGGCTCGCCCAGGAGTGGGGAACGGACCGCGAGGAGGTGGCGCGCCAGACCACCGAGAACTTCTTCCGCCTCTTCGCCAAAGCCAAGCCAGCCTGAGGGCTCAGACCGGGTTGGGGACGTCGACGAACTCGACCTCGAGGTCGAAGCGCTCGGCGATGTGCTCGCCCAGAGCCTGGATGCCCAGGCGCTCCGTGGCGTGGTGGCCACAGGCGAGGTAGTGGATTCGGGCCTCGCGCACCAGGTTCATCACCCACTCCGTGGCCTCGCCCGTGACGTAGGCGTCCAGGCCTTGACGGATCGCCCCGTGGACCTCACGCTCGGCCCGGCCCGAGACGATGGCCAGGGAGGAGATGCTCTCGGGTCCCGAGAGGAAGGCGAGCGGCTCGTTGTCGAAGAGGTAGCGGCAGCGAGCCACCAGCTCGGTTGGCGTCACCGGCGTAGGGAAGGTCCCGGAGAAGCCAACGGCGAGGCCGTCGTGGAAGCCGAACGGCTCGAGGTCGACCAGGCCCAGACGTCGGGCGGCAACGGCGTTGTTCCCGACCTCGGGGTGCCGATCGAGGGGAAGGTGGTAGGACAGCAGGGCCACCTCCGCGCGAACCAGCTCGGCGACCCTTCGGTAGGCCACACCGGTCAAGGAGCGCGAGTCGCCTTCCCAGAACAGGCCGTGGTGCACCAGCACGGCGTCCCCGCCCAGCTGCCGGGCCCTCTCGAAGAGAGCCTGGCAGGCGGAGACGCCGGTGATCAGCTTGTGAATACGGCGGCGCCCTTCGACCTGCAGGCCGTTGGGGCAGTAGTCCCGCCCCTGCCCGGCCTGCAGGTAGTCGTCGAGGTACTCGACCAGAGTCTCGCAGTCGATACCGGCACCGCGAGCCATCACGCCCCTCAGGGCCGGTCGGTACGCTCGAAGCGAGGCGGACGGCCACCGCCCCCTGGACTGCCGCCCGGACCACCACGGCGGGGACCACCGCGACCGTCACGCCGGCCGCCGAAGCCGCCACCGCCCCGCCCGCCGCGGCCACCCTCGGGTCGCTCGCGCTCGCCCTCCCGCGGCGGCCCGGTCTCACCCATGCCCGCGTACTGGGCAGGGTCGTAGTCAGGCGCCTCCATGATCACGGCCTTGCGGGAGAGGCGGATCTTGCCGGTCTCATCGATCGAGAGCACCTTGACCTGCACCTCGTCACCTTCAGTGAGCACGTCGGAGACCTCTCGCACCCTGTAGGGCGCGATCTCGCTGACGTGGACCAGGCCGTCCGTGCCGGGCAGGATCTCGACGAAGGCGCCGAAGCTCTCGATCCTGCGGACGGTGCCGGTGTAGACCTTGCCGATCTCCGGCACCTCGGTCAGGCGTTCGATCATCTGGATGGCCCGCGACGCCGCCTGTTCGTCCGGCGAGGAGATGATCACCTTGCCGTCGTCCTCGATGTCGATGTCGCAGCCGGTCTCCTCGATGATCGACCGGATGGTCTTGCCACCTGGGCCGATGACGTCGCGGATCTTGTCCTTCGGCACGTGCAGCGTGTGCAGGCGTGGCGCGAAGCGCGACAGGTCCTGGCGGGGCGTGGGCAGCACCCGCTCCATCAGGCCGAGGATGTGGAGCCTCCCCGCACGAGCCTGCTCCAGGGCCTTGGACATGATGTCGCGGGTCACCCCGCCGATCTTGATGTCCATCTGGAGGGCCGTGATGCCCTCCCGGGTGCCGGCGACCTTGAAGTCCATGTCGCCGTAGTGGTCTTCCTGCCCCGCGATGTCGGAGAGCACCACGAAGTCGCTGCCCTCGCCTTTGATCAGGCCCATGGCCACGCCGGCCACCGGGGCCAGCATCGGCACGCCGGCGTCGAAGAGGGCCAGCGAGCCACCGCACACCGTCGCCATGGACGAGGAGCCGTTCGACTCCAGGATGTCCGAGACGAGGCGGATGGTGTAGGAGAAGTCGTCCTCGTGGGGCAGGACCGGAGTCAGGGCGCGGCGGGCGAGCATGCCGTGGCCGATCTCACGGCGGCCAGGCGAACGGATCGGCTTGACCTCACCGACCGAGAAGGGCGGGAAGTTGTAGTGCAGGAGGAAGCGCTGGAGGCTCTCCCCCTCGTACTCCTCGATGATCTGGGCATCTCGCTTCGACCCCAGGGTGGCCGAGACCAGGGCCTGCGTCTCGCCGCGTTGGAACAGGGCCGAGCCGTGGGTGCGGGGGAGTAAGCCGGCCTCGATCTCGATGTCGCGGATCTCGTCGACTCTGCGATCGTCGAAGCGACGTCGCTCGCTGAGCACGCTGTCGCGAAGGATCTCCTCTTCGAGCAGGTGGGCGACCTTCTTGGCGTAGCCGAGCCGTGTCTCTTGATCAGCCGGGATGGTCGCCAGGTACTCGGTCATGGCGGCATCGACCGCGTCACGGCGGATGAACTTGCCTTTGGTGTGGAGCGCGGTCTTGAGCGGGCTGTAGAGCTCGGACTTGATCTCGCGGTAGATCTCCTCCGGTACCTCTTGAGGCACGGCCCAGACCGGCTTGCGCAGGCCGGCGGCGCGGAACATCTCATGCTGCAGGCGGATGATCCTCTGGATCTCCTCCTGACCCCGGAAGATGCATTCGAGCATCTTCTCTTCCGAGACCTGGTTGGCGCCGGCCTCCACCATCGCCACGGCTTCCTCGGTGCCCGCCACCACCAGGTCCAGATCGGATACGTCGCGCTGGCTATTGCTGGGGTTGATCACGATCTCGCCTTCGATCAGCCCAACGCGCACGGCGGCGATCGGGTTGTAGAAGGGGATCTGCGACAGCACCAGAGCCATCGAGGCGCCGTTCATGGCCAGAATGTCCGGGTCGTGGTCGCCGTCGGCCGACAGCACGGTGCAGATGATCTGGGTTTCGGATTGGTAGCCCTCGGGGAAGAGAGGGCGGATGGAGCGGTCGATCAGGCGAGAGGTGATGATCTCCTTCTCGGTGGGACGTCCTTCCCGCTTGAAGAACCCTCCCGGGATACGGCCCGCCGCGGAGGTGGCCTCCCGATAGTCGACGGTCAGGGGAAGGAAGCCGCGGGGCGGCAGGTTGCCCTTGGCGGCGACGGCAGTGGCGAGGATGATGGTGTCGCCGACACGGACGGTGCAGGAGCCGTCGGCCTGCTTGGCCAGGTGTCCCGACTCGAAGGTCATCGAGTCGTCACCGATGTGGATCGTTTTGGTTTGCCTCATCTGTTTTCCTTAAAGCGCTTCTCTCAGCGCTGGACGGCCGACGGGGGAGGGGGGGCCAGGGCCTCCGGGTCGGCGGTCTACAAGCTAAGCCCCGCTCGTTCCCGGACGGGAAGAGGGGAGCGGGGCGATCGTGGATGGCAGGCGTCGGTTACTTCCGGATCCCGAGCCGCTCGATGCTCGACCGATACCGCTCGATGTCCTTGCGGCGGAGGTAGTCGAGCAGGCGGCGCCGGCGACCGACCAGCTTGAGCAGGCCGCGGCGGCTGTGGTGATCCTTCTTGTGGTTCTTGAAGTGGTCGGTCAGCTCGTTGATCCGACTCGTCAAGAGTGCAATCTGCACCTCTGGCGAACCGGAGTCGAGGTCATGGCGGCGGAAATCGGTAATGATCTTGGTCTTCGCTTCTACGCTCTGAGCCAAGGCAAACTCCTCCCTAGCAACTTGCGGATGGTAACACAGACCATCAGCGGAACACGACTTTCGGCTGCACCAGGCTCATCCCGGCGCTACCGATCTTCTCCACAATGGCCCCCACGGCGATGAACTCCTGCCGCCGGTTGACCAGCTTCACCCAATCGCCTTCCTGGCCCGGGAGCTCGCGCACCAGGACGGCTTGGCCGTTCTGGATTCGCTGCTCCTGCTGGCCGTCGGCGGTCACCTCCGCGAAGGGGAGGGGAATGGCGTCGAATGGATACCAGGCCGCGCCGAGGTCGCCGTCGCCCGCCATGCGCTCCGTGAGGGTCCCGATGGTGAGGGCGTCCTCGATCTTGAAGGGGCCCACGGAGAGGCGGCGCAGCTCGGCCAAATGGGCGCCGCTGCCGAGCCGGGCTCCCAGGTCGTGGACCAGGGAGCGGGCGTAGGTTCCCGAGGCGCAGGCGAGGCGAAAACGCATCCGGCCCTCGACGAGGGGGCCGGCGGGGACGAATTCGTAGACCTGGACCTCCTTCGGCTCGACCTCCACCTCTTCGCCACGGCGGGCCAGCTCGTAGAGCCGGACCCCCTGGACCTTCTTGGCCGAGTAGGGGGGAGGCTGCTGCAGGTAGGAGCCCTCGAAGTGGGCCATCTCGGCCCGGACGGTGTCCTCGGTAATGGCCTCGAACGGGGCCTCTCGCAGCACTCGGCCCTCGGCATCGTAGGTGTCGGTGGTCAGCCCGAGCCGGAGCATCCCCTCGTAGACCTTGGGGGCGCGGATCAGGAAGCGGGTCAGGCGGGTGGCCCGGCCCAGGGTCAGGACCAGTAACCCGGTCGCGGCAGGGTCGAGGGTGCCGCAGTGGCCGATCCTCCGGTCGCCCAGGAGGCGGCGGCACTTCTGGACGACGTCGTGGGACGTCCAGCCGGGCTCCTTGTCGATCAGGAGCAGGCCGTGTCTCGACTCTTTGCTCAAGCCCGTCCCTCCTGGAGGGCCTGTCCGAGCTCCTCCACGACCTTCTGCCGGATGGCCTCGGCCGGGCCGGCCATCTCACAGCCCGCGGCGTTCTTGTGGCCGCCACCACCGTAGCGGCTCGCGACTGCCTGGACGTCGATCGGTCCTCGACTGCGCAAGGACACCTTGAAGCGCTCGTCCCCCCGCTCGCGGAGCAGGGCCGCGGCCTCGACGCCGGCGATCGAGCGTGGATAGTCGATCAAGCCCTCGCTGTCTCCCGGCGCGGCGCCGGCCCGCTCGAACATTGCGCGGGTGAGCAGCACGGAGGCGATGCGCCCTCGCTCGTGGAGCTGGAGCGTGGCGAGCATCTCGCCGAGAAGCCGGATCATCCCCGGCGGGTTGCTCTCGAACAACCAGCGCGAGACCTGCTCGGGCTTCGCCCCCGCCTCGACCAGCGCGGCGCCCGCGCGGAAGGCGGCCGGCGTGGCGTTGGCGAAGCGGAAGCCGCCGGTGTCGGTGACCAGGGCGAGGAGCAGGCAGGTCGCGGTGTCGACGTCGGGAGCGACACCGAGCGCACGGGCCAGGCGGAAGACCATTTCGCCGACTGCCGGGGCCTCCGAATCCACCCAGGCCACCTCGCCATATCCGACGTTGCCCAGGTGGTGGTCGACGTTGAGCAGGGTCGGATGACGGGCGAGCGCCCCGTCCAGGCCCGTGCGGTCGAGGCTCGGGCACTCGAGGACGATCGCCGCGTCGAAGGTAGTGGGGAAGCCCGCCGGCGGCGTCTCGCCGACCTGGATCGCCTCTGCCCCCGGCATCGGTCGGTAGAGGCTGGGCACCGGATCACGGTTCCAGATCACCGACTCCTTGCCGAGGTCGGCGAGGATCCGGGCGAGGCCCAGCTCGGAGCCGATCGCATCGCCATCGGGGTTCGCGTGGCTCGTCAGGAGGAAACGGGAGCCGGCGCGGACCTTCGCCAGGAGCGCTTCAGGAAGGCTCGCGCTCATCGCGGAGCTCCTCGTCCAAAATGTCCGAGATGCGCTGGCTGTACTCGGCGCCTCGATCCAGCTCGAAGACCAGCTCGGGCACGGCGCGCAGCTCCAGGCGCTGGCCGAGCAGCCGGCGGACGAAGCCGGCACCGTGGCGGATCGCCTCCAGACTGGCTTGGCGCTGCTCCTCGCTGCCGAGGATCGAAAGCTTTACCCGCGCGTGGCGCAGGTCGGCGCTGACCTCGACCACGGAGACCGTGGCGAGACCGACCCGGGGATCCCGCAGCTCACGGCGGACGATGTCCGAGATCTCCGCGCGCAGCAGGTCGGCGACCCTCTCGGGACGGCGACTCACGCAGAGATCTCCAGCAGCTGGGGCTGCCACAGGGTCAGGTAGGCCTCTGCCTCCTGGTCGAACAATTCCCTCATCTGGTCGAGCACTCTCTCTACTTCCTGGTCGTTTCTGCCCACTACGGCGAGCGAGATCTCGGCGCGCTGCAGCAGGTCGTGGTAGTCGGTCTCCGCAGAAGAAACGCGGAAGCGCCCGTGGATCCTCTCCACGAGCGACTTCACCACCCGGCGCTTGTCCTTCAGACTGCGCGAGCCGGGGAGGTGGAGCTCACAGATGGCGACGCCGACGATCATGGTGGGATCGAAGGCTAGAGGGCCGGGGCGACCTCCTTCTTGACGAAGGCCTCGATCACGTCACCCGGCTTGTAGTCCTGGTAGCGGTCGAGGGAGATGCCGCAGTCGAAGCCAGCACGCACCTCCGCCGCATCTTCCTTGAACCGGCGTAGAGACGCGAGCCGGCCCTCGAAGACCACGACGTTGTCGCGCAGCAGCCGAACCTGGGCGCTGCGAGGGATCACGCCGTCGATGACGTGGCAGCCGGCGATGACGCCCGCCTTCGGCACCTTGAAGATCTCGCGGATCTCGGCGCGGCCCCGGGTGACTTCCTCGAAGGTGGGTTCCAACAGCCCGGCCATGGCCTTCTTGAGCTCGTCGGTGAGCTCGTAGATGACCGTGTGGAGGCGGACGTCCACCCCCTCCTTGGCAGCCAGCTCGGCGGCGTTGCGCTCCGGGCGGACGTTGAAGCCGACCACGATCGCGCCTGACGCCGAGGCGAGCAGCACGTCGTTGGTGGAGATCGCGCCGGCCGCGGACATGATCACCCGCAGCTTGACCTTGTCGGTGGAGACTTTCTCGATGGTCTCGCGGAGGACCTCGACCGAGCCCTGGACGTCGGCCTTGATGATGATCGGCAGCTCCTTGACCTCACCGGTCTCGATGCGATCGAACAGCTGCTCCAGGGAGAGCCGGCCGGCCGTCGGGGTGAGGTCGCGGTTCCTCTGCTCGAGACGGCGGAACTCCGCGATCGAGCGCGCCTTGGCCTCGTCCTCGACGACCTGGAAGAGATCGCCCGCCTCGGGCAGCTCGCCGAAACCGGTGACCTCCACCGGCGTGGAGGGAACGGCCATCTCGACGCGCTCGCCGTCCTCGTCGTTCATCGCGCGTACGCGTCCCCAGGTCTTGCCGGAGACGAAGAGGTCGCCCACCTTGAGGGTGCCGTCCTGGACCAGGATGCTGGCCACGATGCCGCGGCCGATGTCCTTGCGGGCCTCTAGGACGGTGCCCTGGGCGGCGATCTCCGGGCTCGCCTTCAAGTCCTTGAGATCGGCGGTGAGCAGGATCATCTCGAGGAGCTCCTGGATGCCGATCCGGCTCTTGGCCGAGATCGGCACCGAAACCACCTCGCCACCCCACTCCTCGAGCAGCACTCCGGCATCCGCCAGCTGTCGCTTGACGCGATCGACGTTGGCGTTGTCCTTGTCGATCTTGTTGATCGCCACCACCAGAGGCACCTTGGCGGCCTTGGCATGGTCGATCGCTTCCTTGGTCTGGGGCATCACGCCGTCGTCCGCCGCCACGACCAGCACCACGATGTCGGTGACCCGAGCACCGCGGGCGCGCATTAGAGTGAAGGCCTCGTGGCCCGGGGTGTCGAGGAAGACGATCTTCCGGTTCTTGACGTCGACGTGGTAGGCGCCAATGTGCTGGGTGATGCCGCCGTGCTCCCCCTCGGCGATGCGGGAGGAACGAATGGCATCCAGCAGTGAGGTCTTGCCATGGTCGACGTGACCCATGATCGTGACCACGGGAGCGCGGGCGCTCTTGGCGCCGGTGGCGGCACCGGTGGCCATCTCCTTGGTGAGCTGGACCTCCTCCTCGAAGGTCACCACCATGGTCTCGACTCCGAAGTCGGCCGCGATCCGTTGGGCCAGCTCGGGCTCGATGACGTGATTGATGTTGGCCAGGATGCCGCGGTTGAACAGGTCCTTGATCAGGTCCTTGGCCTTGACCCCGAGGCGCTCGGCGAAGTCGCGCAGAGTCATGCCCTCGGAGATCATCACCGGGCCTCCTGGTGCCTCCTCGCGGAAGGGGAGGACCTTGCCCGTCACCGCCCGCTCGCTCTCGGCGATACGGCGATCGAACCGGCGGCGACGACGGCTGCTGCCGGGAGCCGTGCTGAAGATCTCATCCTCCGCAGCCTCGATCTCGCGGGCGGAGCCCCGGAAGGTGGAGAGGTTCTCGTCGATCGTGCTGCGGGGACCGATCGGCTTCTTGACTCCCCGCTTGGTCTTCTTGTCGTCGCGCCTCTCCTCTCGACCATCCTGGCGGACCTCGGGCCCACGTTCGGTGACCGGTTTGAGCTCGCGGTCGGGCCGACGCAGGAGATCGGTCGGTGAGGTCGGACGGGAAGGGCGCGGGCCGAAGCCCGGACGGTCGGCGCCCGGCGGACGGCCTGGGCCGCCTGGACGCGGTGCCATGCCGGGCCGATCACCCGGACGCCCCGGACCTCCTGGGCGTGGACCCATGCGGTCGCCCCCAGGACGACCCGGGCCTCCCGGACCGCCGCCCGGGCGACCGGTTGGGCCGCCGGGTCGAGCACCGGGACCGGAGGGACGGCTGCCGGGACCACCACCAGGGCGCGGGCCTACCGGCGGTCGCTGGTAGCCCTGGGGCGGAGCGGTGCCACGCTCGATCAGGCGCGCACCCGTCGTATAGGGCTGCTTGCGCGGCGGGAGGGGATTGCCTTGGCCCGGCGTAGCGGCCGCCGGAGTCGTCGAGCCCGCCGTCGCGTGCGCCGCCGGTTGCGCTGGGGCGCTCCTCGGCGGGGAGTTGCCGGCGGAGGCAGTCTCCTCCTCGCTGGCAGCGAACATGAGCGATCCGTCGGCCTCGCCGGGCTCGTGGCCGAAGTCGAAGGTCTCCAGGGAAGGGTGCGCCGCCGCGGTCCGCTCAGTACCCTGGATCGTCGGGATGCGAGGCTCCACCGTCTGGATCACGGTACGGGGCCGCGCCGTTCGGAGAGGATTGGCCATCGGGCGTCGCGGTGCCGGCTGAGCCGTCGGACGGCGCACAGCGCCAGCACCGGGGCCGGCGGCCTCATCATCACGCAAGATGACCTCCCGGGGCTGGGGGAGCTTCCTGCCCTGGAGGATCGCCGAAATGATCTCGGTGTCGATGTGGGCACTGTCACCCTCGACCCGGACACCGATCGAACGAAGCTTGAAGACCAGGTCCTGGTTCGAGATGCCCATCATCTTGGCCAGGTCCTGGACCGGAATCTTTCCCATAGGCTCTTGTGATCCTTCCTTACGCTGCGTCGTTCGGTACTCTGCGCTGCCGCCGACTACCTACCGGCCCGGCTCCGCGCCTTCGGTCTCGGAGGCTTCCGCCTCTTCCTGCTCGGCGGCCTCGGTGTCCAGGGCGACCCGCAGGGCCTCGCTCTCCTGGAAGGCCCGCGAAAGGGCGGCCATGAAGTCCGTGTCGTCCATCGTCGGCTTGGAGGGCTCGGAGAGGTTGATGCCCAGATCCACCGAGCTGATTCGCTCTTCCTCTTGCCGCGCCACCCAGTCGAGGATCGCCGCCGCCATTCCCTCGTCGACCCCTTCGACCTGCGTCAGGGCGTCAGCCTCGACGTCCCGGAGGTCGTCGATGGTGGTGTAGCCAGCGGCCCGGAGGTTCGCGGCCGCCTCGGCGGTGACTCCGGCGATCACGGAGAGGTCGACCTCGACCTCATCCGCGGGAGTCGAGGCCATGGCGGACTGGAGCATCTTGGCGAGGGCGTCGGCCACCTCGTCCTTGACGTCGGACTCGCTCTTGATGTCGATCTTGGCGCCGATCAGCTCGGAGGCGAGGCGCACGTTCTGACCCCGCTTGCCGATCGCCAGGGAGAGCTGCTCGTCCTCGACGATCACGTCGAGGTGCGGTACCTCGCCCTGGTGGGTGATGGACACTCGGGTGATCTTCGCCGGCGCGAGGGCGCTTTGGGCGAAGGTCACCAAGTCGTCGCTGTACTCGATGATGTCAATCTTCTCGCCGCGCAGCTCGCGGATGATCGACTGCACCCGCGAGCCCTTCATGCCGACGCAGGCACCCACCGGGTCGACGTCACGCTCGCGGCTGTAGACGGCGACCTTGGCACGCTCGCCCGGGGCTCGCACGGCGTTCTTGATCACCACGGTGCCGTCGTAGATCTCTGGCACCTCCATCTCGAAGAGCTTGACCAGGAGGCGCGGGTCGGTCCTGGAGAGCACGATCTGGGGACCCTTGGGCTGGGTGTGGACGTCGACGATCACGGCGCGGATCCGCTCACCCTGGCTGTAACGCTCGTGTCGGGCCTGTTCCGACCGGGGGACCACCGCCTCGGTGCGGCCGAGGTCGACGATGATGTCGCCGCGCTCGAAGCGCTTGACGGTGCCGTTGACGATCTCGCCCAGGCGCGGAGCGTACTCGCCGTAGATGTTCTCGCGCTCGGCTTCCCGCACCCGCTGATAGAGCACCTGCTTGGCCGACTGCGCGGCGATGCGTCCGAGGCCCTCGGTGGAGATGGGTAGCAGGACCTCGTCGCCCGCCTCGGCGCCGGGCATCTTCTCCTGGGCCTCTTCGACGGTCCACTCGGCGAGAGGATCCTCGACCTCCTCGACCACCTTCTTGACGATGAAAGCCTCGAACTTGCCGGTCTCGAGGTCGAGTCGGGCGCGGACCGGCTCTTTGATCCGGTGCTGCTTCTTTGCCGCCGAGGCCATGGCGTCCTCGAGTGCGGCGATCCAGCGGTCGACGTCGATGTCCTTCTCGCGCGCGACCTGGCGGATGACCTCGGTGATGTTGATGTCGGCGGCTTGTGCTTGCGGCATCGCTGGCAGATTCCTATAGCTCGATCTCGAGTCGGGCGACCAGGACTTCCGAGAGGGGGATCTCGACCCGCTCCTGGGTGTCGTCTACCTCGACTTCGATCCGGCCTTCGCCGCTCGTTTCGAAGGCCTCGAGGCGGCCGGTGACGGTTCGTTTGTTGCGGGCGGAGGACGGCCTGAAGGTGACCCGCACCCGATGTCCCTGGAAACGTTGGTAATCCCGCGGGCCGTAGAGTTGCCGGTCCAGCCCCGGCGAGCTGACTTCGAGGGTGTATCGGCTGCGGCCGAAGTCGTGAAGGTCGAGCAGCGCCGAGGCCCGCCTCGACATCTGCTCACAGTCGCTCAGAGTGACGCCGCCGTCTGCGCGGTCGAGGAACAGGCGCAGGATGCCGCCCTTGAGCTCGACGTGGAGCAATTCGCAACCGTGCTGGGCCGCGGCGGCCTCCAGCTCGGCCGAGAGCTCGGCGGGCAGGATCGGCAAGTCTCGAGAGGCGTCGGTCTGCATGTTCCTTTCGTTCCGGTCCGGGGCCGTACGCGGGAGCCAAACTCAGCTGCCGCTTCCTCGGGGAGGATTGTCACGGGGACCCGTGGCCGGAGACTCTTTCGCCAGGGATTGGCACCAACAAAAAAAGTGGGCAGGTGCCCACTTTCCAGGGCCAAGCCGAACTGGCCGTGCAAGTATAGAGCACCGCAGCCCCGAGAGCAATCCGGCCCGCTCTGGGGCACGCCAGAATGGCAGGTGGCGGAGCGTGGGTCCCAGAGAGCCAGCAAGAGCCACTGGCAGAGGGCTTGCTTGAGGCAGTGCCCCGGGGAAGCCAGCAGGCCTCCCCCCTTTCGAAAGGAGAGCGAGTGCGTATGAGAGCGTCGAGGAGCCGTCAGTTCTTCACCCTCCTGCTCGTCATCGGAGCCATGGCGTTCGGGATGGTGCTCGCCGGCGGGCTCGAGATGACCCCAGCAGCCCAGAGCGGCCCGGCGACGGTGGCCACGACCGCGACGAACCAGCCCTCGGGAACGGTCGCCTTCCCCGACTTCGCGGATCTCGCCGCCGCGGTCGATCCGGCCGTGGTCTCGATCCGGGCCACCAAGTTCGAGGACGCCAGCCAGTCCCCCCGCGGCGGGAGCCCCTTCGAGTTCTTCTTCGGGCCCCGGCAGCGGAGCCCCCGACAGCCCACCCCCCAGCCCGACAGCGAAGAGCCCTTCCGGTCCGACGCCGGCGGCAGCGGCTTCGTGGTCAGTGAGGATGGGCTGATCGTCACCAACAATCACGTCATCCGCGGTGCGACCCAGGTGGACGTCCTCCTCGGGGACCGCGAGTACCGGGCAGAAATCCGGGGGACGGACCCCTCGACCGACATCGCCCTGCTCAAGATCGACGCCGGCCGGCCCCTGACCTACCTGCGGCTCGGCGACAGCGAGGGGCTGCGTGTCGGCGAGTGGGTGATCGCCGTGGGCAGCCCTCTCGATCTGCGCCACACGGTCACCGTCGGGGTGGTCTCCGGTAAGGGGCGGGCTCTCGGCATCAGCGACTTCTCCTTCGAGAACTTCATCCAGACCGACGCCGCGATCAACTTCGGCAACTCCGGCGGCCCGCTCCTGAACATCCGTGGCGAGGTCGTGGGTATCAACACCGCCATCAACTACGACGCCGAGAACATCGGCTTCGCCGTGCCGATCAACACTCTGAAGACCATCCTGCCCCAGCTGCGCGACAGCGGCCGGGTGCGGCGTGGCTACCTCGGCTTGAACGTCCAGAACCTCAAGTGGGAGGCGGCCCAGGCCTACGGCCTGACGTCTGCGGACGGTGCGCTGGTGGCCCAGGTGGTGCCGGACAAGCCGGGCGATCGCGCTGGCGTGAAGGCAGAGGACGTCATCCTCTCGGTCGACAACCGTCCGGTCAAGACCACCCGCGACCTGATCGACTACGTCGCGGCCAAGGGCCCGGGCGCGAGCGTCGCGCTCGAGATCTGGCGGGGCAACAAGAAGATCCGCCTCGACGTCAAGCTCGACGAGCGGGCTCCCCTCGAGGAAGAGGCAGAGGAACCGGCGGCCGAGGACTCGAAGGGTATCGACTGGCTGGGCCTGCGCTATCAGAACCTGACACCGCAGCTGCGCACCGCCCACCAGCTACCCGATACGGTGGAGGGCGTCTGGATCACCAACGTCGCGACCACCAGCCCGATCTACGAGGACTTCCCGCGCGGCAATGGCATTCTGCTGCTGCTGACGGCCGTCAACGGTGAACCGGTCACGAGCACCGACGAGCTGGAGAAGGCGGTCAAGAAGGCGTCCTCGGGCTCGAGGCTGAGGCTGTACTTCCGGACCTTCGTCAACGGCGAAGAGGCCGGACCGGTTCTGGTCTTCCCGACCGTCCCCTAGGTCCCCCCGATCCTGTTGCGTCCTCCCGCCCCCACCCGGGGCGGGAGGATCTCCTCACCCTGCTAGACTGCCGCCCGCCATCTGGGAGGGGCCCCCTTGAGTCGAGCTGTGCGCGCTTCAGTGCTGGTCGTGGACGACGAGAAGTCGATCCGCGAGAGCCTGCGGATGATCCTCGAGTACGAGGGCTATCGAGTCGATGAAGCGGCCAGCGGACCCGAAGCCCTGGCCCGCGTCGCCGGGATGCCCCCCGACGCGGTGCTGCTCGACATCAAGATGCCGGAGATGGACGGGCTGGCAGTGCTCAAGGCCCTTCGCGAGCGGGGCTACGACGTGCCGGTGCTGATCGTGAGCGGCCACGGCGACGTGGCGACGGCCGTGGAGGCGACCCGTCACGGCGCTTACGACTTCTTCGAGAAGCCTCTGCAGCGCGAGCGGGTCCTGGTCTCCCTGGCCAACGCGGTCGAGAGCTACCGTCTCAAACGCGAGAACCGTACCCTCCGTCTCGAGGCCGACGAGCTGGTGGGCACTTCGGCGGCGATGGACAAGCTGCGCGAGACCATCGAGCGGGCGGCCCCGACGCCGGCGACGGTGCTGGTCACCGGCGAGAGTGGCACCGGCAAGGAGCTGGTGGCGCGGGCCATCCACCGTGGCAGCCCGCGCCGCGACCGGCCCTTCGTCCAGGTCAACTGCGCCGCCATTCCGGAGGAGCTGATCGAGTCGGAGCTCTTCGGCCACGAGAAGGGGAGCTTCACCGGCGCGGTCAAGAAGCAGACCGGCAAGTTCGTGGCTGCCCACGGCGGCACGATCTTCCTCGACGAGATCGGCGACATGTCCGCCCGCACCCAGGCCAAGGTGCTGAGGGTGCTCCAGGGAGGGGAGGTCGAGCCGGTCGGCTCGGAGCACATCGAGAGGGTCGACGTGCGGGTGGTGGCGGCTACCAACCGAGATCTCGAGAAGGAGATCGCCGAGAGCCGCTTCCGAGAGGACCTCTTCTATCGCTTGAACGTCATCCCGGTCCGCACTCCTCCCCTGCGCGAGCGCCCCGAGGACCTCCAGCTGTTGGTGGACTACTTCGTCCGCCGCTACGCCGCGGCGAGCAACTACCGCCCCAAGACCTTCTCGGACGAGGCCCTCGCCTACCTGAAGAGTCTTCCCTGGAAGGGCAACGTGAGAGAGCTCAAGAACCTGGTCGAGCGCCTGCTGATCCTCACTCCAGGGGATCGGATCGGGCGCGAGGACGTGATGGTCGCGGGGGGTGAGGTGAAGGCCGAAGCCGCAGCCGGGCTGTTCTCGATGAAGACCCTGCGCGAGTTCCGCGAGGCCTCGGAGCGCCTGTTCCTGGTCAGGAAACTCGAGGAGCACGAGTGGAACGTGACCCAGACCGCCCAGGCCGTGGACACCCCGCGTAGCAACCTCTACAAGAAGATGGAGCAGTATGACATCCGACGCAAGGATGGCGACCAGCCCGCCTGATGCCCTATCGGTCGCCGAGCTGGAGGAGCTACTCGACTCGACCGGCGCGGTGCGCCGAGGTCACTTCGTTCTCTCCTCGGGCCTCCACTCGCCGGTCTACATCCAGTGCGCGTTGCTGCTCCAGCACCCCAGTCAGGCGCGGCGGGTGGGAGCTTCTCTGGCCCGTCGGCTCGCCTCGCTGAGACCGGATTCGGTGCTGGCTCCGGCTCTCGGCGGGTTGATCATCGGCCACGAGGTGGCCTCGGCACTCGACGTCCCCTGCCGATTCACTGAGCGCCAGGGCGGAGAGATGAAGCTCCGGCGCAGCTTCGAGCTCGCTCCCGGGGAGCGGGTGGTGATCGTCGAGGACGTCGTCACCACCGGCAAGTCGACCCGCGAGACCGCCGCCCTGGCCGAGGCGGCGGGAGCTGAGGTGGTGGCCATCGGCGCCATCATCGATCGCAGCGGCGGGCCCAACCCCTTCGCACAACCGTTCTTCAGCCTGCTGAGCCTGAGCGTACCGGTGTACGACCCTGCCTCGGGTCAGCCGCCACCCGACTGGGGACCGCCGGAGAAACCGGGAAGCCGGCCGTCCTGAACCACTGAACTGGAGACCTGGAGATGAGCACAATGTGGTACCTGGCCGTAAGCGGCCAGCAGGAGGGCCCCCTGCCCGAAGCCGAAATCCTCGGCCGGATCCGCTCCGGTCGCGTCGCCAAGGGCGCCTTCGTCTTCACCCAGGGCATGGCCAGCTGGGCCCCGATCGAGAGCATCGATCCTTTCGCCAGCGCTTTCAACGGTGGCGCCAGCCTGCCGCCACCACCGCCGGCCGGACGGCTGACGGCACACGAGATCGACTACGTGATCCACGGCGCGGAGATGCAGTTCGTCGAAGTGACCCTCGATCCCGGCGAGGCGTGCATCGCCGAGGCGGGTGCCTTCCTCTACATGGAGAACGGCATCGAGATGCAGACCCTCTTCGGGGACGGCTCCGGCCAGGGCGGGAGCGGCCTGATGGGCAAGCTGCTGGGCGCCGGCAAGAGGTTGCTGACCGGCGAGTCGCTGTTCACCACGGTCTTCTCCAACAACAGCACCGGCCGGCGCAACGTCGCCTTCGCCTCGCCCTACCCGGGCAAGATCATCCCGGTCGACCTCAAGAAGCTGGGCGGCACCCTGCTGTGCCAGAAGGACTCCTTCCTCTGCGCCGCCAAGGGGGTCTCGATCGGAATCGCCTTCCAGCGCAAGCTCGGCACCGGCCTCTTCGGCGGGGAGGGCTTCATCCTCCAGAAGCTGGAGGGTGACGGCCTGGCCTTCGTCCATGCCGGTGGCACGATCATCGAGAAGGAGCTCGGACCGGGCGAGAGCCTGCGGCTGGACACCGGCTGCCTGGTGGCCTTCGAGCCCCGGGTGGCCTACGACATCCAGTTCGTGTCGGGGATCAAGACGGCGATCTTCGGTGGCGAGGGGCTCTTCTACGCCCTGCTCACCGGGCCCGGGAAGGTGTGGGTGCAGTCGTTGCCGTTCAGCCGTCTGGCGGACCGGGTGATCTCGGCCTCCGGGATGGCCGGCAGGCGAGAGGAGGGTTCGCTCCTGGGCGGCCTCGGCAACCTGATCGACGGCGACTAGTCTCAGCCGACGACGGCGGGCGCAGCTTCCACCTTCAGCATGCGGCCCCAGGCCTGGCGGAGATTGTCGGGGAGGTCGAGGAGGGGAAAGATGTCCCGGACCTCTTCACGACTGACGTAGGTCCAGATGTCGTCCCATTGGGCGTAGCGCAGGAGGTTCGAGATCGCCCAGGCGCGCTGCTTTTCGTTGCCTTCGCGAAGGATCCGCCGCAGCTGGTCGGCCGTAACCTGAGCCTCCGGGAAGAAATACAGCGACGAGGAGGTCGCGGGAAGCTCACGGTCGCGGATCGCCATCGCCGGTGAGTATAGCGAGGGGCGGGTCGCCGCGGAAGCTGATTTCGGGCTCTTGACACACCCAGGCCGCCTCGGTATCTTTACCGCCGCTCCGAGCGGGCGGGAATAGCTCAGTGGTAGAGCACAACCTTGCCAAGGTTGGGGTCGCGGGTTCAAATCCCGTTTCCCGCTCCAAACCTCACAACTCAACGAGAGTCGACCGGCCACGGCAGGCTCTGTGCTAGTGTCAGAAGGCCGCGTAAGCGGCCTTTGCTGCCTCCAGACGACAGTCCCGCAGGACGATGGCGACGTAGCCAAGTGGTAAGGCGAGGGTCTGCAAAACCCTTATTCACCGGTTCGAATCCGGTCGTCGCCTCCAAACCCTCTTCTCCCCGCGATCAGACGTAGAATCCGGCCACTCGCCGGAGTGGCGGAATCGGTAGACGCAGGGGACTTAAAATCCTCCGCCCCACGTGGGCTTGCGGGTTCGAGTCCCGCCTCCGGCACCAGGCGCCATCCAACGTCGATCGCGATGCTCGAGACCCTCGCCCAGCCCAAGACCCTGCCTCACAGCGAGGAGTCCGAGCGTGCCGTGCTCGGCGCGATCCTCCTCGACCAGCGCCTGCTGGCGACGGTGGCCGGCCGTCTCGTCCCCGACGACTTCTACTTCGAGCGCCACCAAGTCCTCTACCACGCCCTGCTCGACCTCCAGGGTGCGCTGGTCGACATCGACCTCCTGACCGCCAAGGCCAAGCTCGAGCAGCTCGGCCAGCTGGAGAAGGCAGGGGGCATCGCCTACCTCGCGGGTCTCGACGTCGACCTCCCCGACCTCGGCCGGGTGGAGAGCTACGCCGAGATCGTCAAGGAGCGGTCGGTACGACGCCGGCTGATCCAGGCCTCCGGCCAGATCATCCGCGACTGCATGGATGGTGGCCTCGATGCCCAGACAGCCCTGGGGCGGGCGGAGCAGGCCATCTTCGGGCTGGGCGAGGAAGCAGTGCAGCGGGGCTTCACCGCCCTGGGGCCGATCCTCGACGAGACCCTGGCCGACCTCGAAGAGCGGCCGGGCTCGGCGATCATCGGCGTGCCCAGCGGCTTCATCGACCTCGACCGAGTGACCCACGGGCTCAATCGCGGCAACTTGATCATCATTGCCGGCCGCCCGGGCATGGGCAAGACCAGCTTCGCGATCAACGTCGCCCAGTACGTGGCCATCCACGAGAACCGGCCGGTGGGCATCTTCTCCCTCGAGATGAGCCAGCAGGAGCTGGCCCTGCGCATCGTCTGCTCGGAGGCGGACGTGCCTTTCGCCAAGCTCCGCGCGGGGCACCTGTCACAGCGGGAGTGGAGCCAGGTGATCCAGAGGACCCAATCGATGCACGGGGCTCCTCTCTACATCGACGACTCGGCCAACCCCACGCTGCTCGAGGTGGCCTCGAAGGCCCGGCGGCTGAAGGCGGAGAAAGGGCTCGAGCTGCTGATCGTCGACTATCTGCAGCTGATGCAGGCCGGCGGCCGCTTCGAGAACCGCAACCTCGAGATCGGCGCCATCAGCCGAGGCTTGAAGCAGCTGGCCAAGGAGATCGAGCTGCCGGTGATCGCCCTCTCTCAGCTCTCTCGCAACCCCGAGCGCCGGGGCAGCGACCATCGGCCACAGCTCTCCGACCTGCGCGAGTCCGGCAACATCGAGCAGGACGCCGACATGGTGGCCTTCATCTACCGGGACGAGGTCTACAACAAGGACAACCCCGAGAGCCAGAACCGGGCCGAGGTGATCGTGGCCAAGCACCGTAACGGCGAGACCGGAACCATCCACCTGGCCTTCTTCGGGGCCACGACGACCTTCAAGAACCTCGACCGCACGCACTGGCCGGGCGGCGGGCCCGGCTGATCCCTCGTGGCGACCCTCCCTGCCGCTGCCTCCAGGGGCCTCCTGGGCCCCGTCGTGGCCACGCTGTCCGGCTTCTTCGTCGAGCTGGGGCGGTTCTTCGTCATCTTCTGGCGGGTGCTCTTCTGGACCCCGCGGCGCCCCTGGGATTTCGGCCAGCTCTTCCGCCAGATGGTCAAGGTGGGCGTGCAGTCCGTGCCGGTGCTGATCCTGACCTCGACCTTCACCGGCATGGTCATGGCCCTCCAGATTTTCAACGTGCTCGCCCGCTTCGGCGCCGAGGCCTACGTCGGCTCGATCGTCGGCCTGTCGATGGTGCGCGAGCTCTCCTCGGTGCTCGGCAGCCTGATCGTGGCTGGCCGCTGCGGCTCGGCCATGGCCGCCGAGCTGGGCAGCATGCGGGTGACCGAGCAGATCGACGCCCTCGAGGTGATGGCCACCGACCCGGTTCATTACCTGATGGTGCCGCGGGTCTGGGCCACCACTCTCACGCTGCCCATGCTCATCGCCGTGGGCAACCTGGTCGGCATCGTCGGCGGCTACCTGGTGGCGGTGGTGCTGATGGGGGCCAACCCGGTGTCTTATCTCGAGAACACCTGGCGGTACATGGACCTGAACGACCTCTTCTCGGGCCTGATCAAGGCCGCCGTCTTCGGTCTGCTGATCGCCGTCATCGGCTGCCAGAAGGGCTACTTCACCAGCGGTGGTGCCGAGGGAGTGGGCCGCTCGACCACCAGCGCGGTGGTGCAGGCGTCGATCGCCATCCTGGTCTGCGACTTCTTCCTCACCAAGCTGCTGTTCTGAGGCGCCACCGTGACCCCTCCGAGCCCGCTGAAGATCCGCCTGCGAGACGTGCACAAGTCCTTCGGCCCGAAGGTGGTGCTGGATGGGCTGGAGCTCGAGATCGCGGCCGGGGATTCGGTGGTGCTGATCGGTGGCTCGGGCACGGGCAAGAGCGTGCTGCTCAAGCACATCATCGGGCTGATCAGCCCGGATCGGGGCACTGTCGAGATCGACGGAGTCGAGCTGCAGAGCCTCGCGCCCCACGAGCTGACCGTGTTCCGGCGGCGTTTTGGTATGGCTTTCCAGGAAGGGGCGCTCTTCGATTCGATGACGGTCGCCGGCAACGTCGGCTTCGCCCTCAAGCGGCACACGCGCCTGAGCCGTCAGGAGATCGCCGCGCGGGTGGAGGAGTGCCTGGCGGTGGTACGCCTCGACGGCGTCGGGGAGAAGCTGCCCTCGCAGCTCTCCGGCGGCATGCGGCGGCGGGTGGGCTTTGCCCGCGCCATCGCCCTCGAGCCCGAGATCCTGCTCTTCGACGAGCCGACCACCGGCCTCGACCCGGTGACCACGGCCCTGATCGACGAGGTCATCATCGACATCCGGGAGCGCTTGTCGACCACCACGGTCACCATCACCCATGACATGACGAGCGCCTTCCGCATCGCCGATCGCATCGGGATGCTGCTCGACGGGCGCATCATCGCCCTGGCACCTCCGGAGGAGTTCCGCAGCCTGGCGGACCCGCGGGTGCAACAGTTCATCAACGGCCGGGCGGCCGGGCCCCTCTCGGACCTGGCCGCCGATTCTCGCGGGTAGGAGAAGGAGCGGGCATGCCCCAAGCGCTCAAGGTGGGGGTCTTTGCGGCGATCGTGCTCGCCGTGATCGGGTTCTTCGTGCTCAAGATCGAGGACCTGCGGCTCTTCGGGGCCGAGGGTCGGCGCGTGGATGCGCGCTTCGAATCGGTCGCCGGTCTCGACGACAAGGCCGCCGTCCGCGTGGCCGGCGTCCGGGTGGGCAAGGTCGACGGCATCCGGCTCGAAGGCCGCAGTGCCCGAGTCAGCCTCCTGCTCGAGCAGGAGGTCGAGCTGACCGAGGGCTCGAAGGCGGTGATCGCGAGCACCGGCCTCCTCGGGGACAAGTACGTCGAGCTGGTCCCCGGACCGTCCGGCGCACCCCTGCTGCCGCCCGGGGCGGTCCTGCCCGGCGAGACGCCGGTCACCCTCGACCAGGCGATCGCCCGCATCGACGCCATCGGCTCCAACATCCAACAGATCACCGGCTCGCTCGCCGGAGGTGGCGCGGGCGACACCATCTCCCGCCTGCTCGCCAACCTGGAGGTGGTGAGCCAGGAGGTCCGCGAGCTGATCGCCGCCAACCGCGAGGCGGTTTCGGGGACGATCAGGAACTTCGAGTCCGCGAGCGCCACTCTGGCTCGAGAGCTGCCGCGCCTGGCCGAACGAATGGAAGCGGTGCTCGCCGAGGTCGGCGGCCTGGTCGCCGAGAACCGCGGCAACGTCTCGGCGAGCCTCGAGAACATCGCCCAGATCACCCGTGACATCCAGCCAGCGATCGCCGACCTCAAGACCATCTCCGGCCGGCTGGCGGCGGGTGAGGGGACGATCGGCAAGCTGCTCACCAGCGACGAGGCCCACACCCGGCTGGTGGGCACCCTGAGCTCGATCGAAGGCGGCGTCGAGAGCCTCAAGGACACCCTCGGCGCGGCGCAGCGCATCGGTCTCGACCTCGCTCTCGAGGGCTACTACCTGCCGGAGCGGGAGAAGAGCCAGGCGGGCGCGGTGATCGACATCGACACCCGCAGCGACTGGCTCTACCGGGTGGCGGTGGTCGACCCTTCGGACCTGGTCACCCGTCGCAAGGTGCAGGTGATCACCGAGACCCTGCCGGACGGTTCGACCCAGCAGCGCACCATCGAGACCTTCAATCAGGAGGAGGATCTGCGCTTCTCGGCTCTGCTCGGCCGTCGCCTCGGCCGCTCCCTGACCCTGCGGACGGGGCTGATCGAGAGCAAGTTCGGAGTGCAGGTGGACTACCCCCTGTTCGACGATCGGTTGTGGCTGTCCCTCGAGGCTTTTGACTTCAGCCGCGCCCAGGACCTGGATACCCACGTCCGGCTGAGCGGCCGCTGGCGCCTGCACCCCAATCTCTATCTGATGGCCGGCTATGACGACCCTCTGGTCTCCGACCGGCGGGCGGTGCTCTTCGGCGCCGGCATCCGCTGGAAGGACGACGACCTGAAGTACCTCCTCGGCTCGCTGCCGAGCTTCTGAGCCGAGAGAGCGGATGCGTTGGCTCGAGGTCTTCGTCGCGGCCCTGCTGACCGCCCTTGCGACGGGACTGGGCGCCTTGCCGCTGCTCTTCGTACCCCGGCTGTCGCCGCGGGCGATGGGGGTGGCGAGCGGCTGCGCCGCCGGGCTGATGCTGGCCGCGAGTCACGGCCTGGTGGCCGAAGGGAGCGATCTCGGGCTCGGCCGCACCTTGTGGGGGGTGATCCTCGGGTTGATCCTCATCCAGCTCTCGGACCGCCTCATCCGCCGCCGTCAGGACTTCGCCTTCACTCGGCTGGAGGGCGCGGGAGCCCGTCGCGCCTTGCTGGTGCTCGCGGTGATGACCGTCCACTCCTTCGCCGAGGGCATCGCCATCGGCGTCTCCTTCGGCGGGGAGGCGAAGCTGGGGCTTGCCATCTCCGCCGCTCTTGCCCTCCACAACGTGCCGGAGGGGCTCGCGATCAGCCTGACGATGGTGCCCCGCGGGGTCTCGGTGGGCCGCGCCGCCTGGTGGAGCGTGTTCTCGAGCCTGCCCCAGCCCCTGATGGCCGTTCCGGCCTACCTCTTCGTCCTCGCTTTCAAGCCTCTCCTGCCCGTCGGGCTCGGGCTGGCGGCGGGGGCGATGATCTGGATGGTGGTGGCCGAGATCCTGCCCGAGGCTCTCGAGCAGGCTCCCCAGGGCTGGGTGGCGACGTCCGTGGTGGCCTCGTTCGCCGCGCTGCTCGGCCTCCAGGGCTGGTTGTTGTAGGTCCTCTACAGCTCCGGATGGCGTCCGGTGAGGCGCTCGAAGGCCGTCCGGTAGCGTTCCCGGGTTCCGGCCACGACCTCGGCTGGCAGCTCAGGCGGGGGAGAGGACTTGTCCCAACCGGTCGAGTCCAGCCAGTTGCGCACGAACTGTTTGTCGAAGGAGACCGGCTCCTGGCCAGGTTGCCACTCGGATGCTTGCCAGTAGCGAGAGGAGTCTGGAGTCAGCACCTCGTCGATCAGGATCACCTCTCCGTCCGCCAACCCGAACTCGAGCTTGGTGTCGGCGAGGATCAGTCCACAGGCGGCGGCGTGCTCGGCTCCTTGCCGGTAGAGCTCGAGGGTGAGGTCGCGCAGGCGGGAGGCGAGCTCTGTGCCGAGAGCCTCTTCGACCACTCTGAAGCTCACGTTCTCGTCGTGGCCCACTTCGGCCTTGGTGGCGGGGGTGAAGATCGGCTCCGGGAGGCGCGCGGCGAGGTCGAGGCCGTCGGGCAAGTCGATGCCGCACACCGCGCGGGTCCGGCGATACTCGCGGAACCCGCTGCCGGCGAGATAGCCACGGGCAACGCACTCGAAGGGGATGACCTCCGCCTTCCGGACCACGACCGAGCGCCCGGCGAGCAGCTCACGGTGAGGTTGGAGGCTGGCCGGAAACTCGTCCGGGCAGGTCGTGACCAGGTGATTGGGCACCACGCCGGACAACCGTGAGAACCAGAAATTGGAGAGCTGGGTGAGGATCTTGCCCTTGCCGGGAATCCCGGGACGGAGCACGTGGTCATAGGCGGAGAGCCGGTCCGTGGCGACGATCAGCAGCTGCCGGCCGAGGTCGTAGACATCGCGCACCTTGCCGCGCCGAGGCGGCGGTAGGTTCGGCAGCTTGGTTTCCCAGACGGTCTCCATGTCACGCTTCTCCGGCCCTGAGCAGGGTGGGGGGAGCCGCTAGCCTGGCACCGCCCGGATTTGGTTTCAAGGGGTCTGGGCGTCCGACGGCGGCGGCACCACCTGCGTGATGTCTTCGTCGGTGATGCCGCGGCCCGCGGCCAGGCGTTCGAGGCCTTCGAGCAGCGAGCCGGCGCTCATCGGCTCGAGCGTGCCGAGGTCGATGTCCTGAGCATCGACCACTTCGTAGAGGGGCTGCGTATCCAGGCCCTTGAGCCGGGCGATGCCGAGCCTCCGGATGCCAACCAGGCGTGGCTGACCCTCGGGATCGTCGAGACTGAAGATCAGGTAGCCCTTCTTGCCGCTGCGGCTGCGGCTCAGGCCGAGGTCGGCCAGGGCCCGGCTCAGGCTGACCAGGAAGTCGTGGGTGGCCACGATGCCTTCGTTGATCAGGGTGCCACTGCGGTTGATGTAGGCGTAGAAGGGCCGCGCTTCCTCCTGGCGGTCGACCAGGTCGAGGTTGCGACCTTCGAGGGGCTCGAAAAACCGCACCACGGTCTGGGGCGGATAGCCATAGCTGATCAGGGTGGTCTTGATTTCGTCGATCTCCAGCGAGCGCTTGCCGGAAGTCAGCCGGGTCAGCTCCACGACCCCGTGGCCGAAGAACTCGTAGCGATCGGACTCCTGGACGTTGCCGGTCTGGATGGGGATCAGCCGGTAGTGGCCGAAGTTGAGACCGATGCGCATACCGCGGTCGAAGGGCAGGCCGAGCGCTCTGGCTGTCCGGTAGCACTCCTGGAGCTCCAGGGCGCAGACCAGGATGGGCACGGCGCGGCGGCTGGTGTAAAAGGCGCCGTCTCCGAGGTACTTCTCGAGCTGCAGCCGATGCCTCGACGCCACCCGGCTGATCCGCCGCTGGAGGTTGAACATCTGGCGAAAGGCCCGCTCCTGGGTCTCGCTGCCAGCCCGCGCGAGCACGGTGATGACCTCGGAGAAGTTGCTGATGTCGTAGATCAGCCCAAAGCGATGCACCAGGGGCTCGGTGACGGTGGCGGAGAAGAAATCGAGGGGGCGGGTGGCGGGAGAGAGCACCAGGGAGCGCTGGCCCACCCAGGTCCGGTCGAGGCCCCCGGCCCGGAAAAGCAGGCGGGCGCCGTCCCAGCGGACCGGCAGGATGAGGTTGCGGAAGGCATTCAGGAACTCGAAGTCACGCAGGCGAGCCAGGAGGTCCTCCCAGACCACCAGCTCGTCCTCGGCGAAGAAGGCCTCGGGGTCCCACCCTGGCCGGCTGGCCAGGAAGCGCAGGTAGCCCGGGCGGAAGAGCAGCTTCTCGGGGGGCAGGGCAGGGTCCCGGCCGAGCACCTCGCGGCCGAGCACCGCGAGGTCGCCATTCGCCGCAAGGGCCATGCGATGCCAGGTGACCAGGCGCTCGAGCTTCTGGCGGAAGAGCCGGGCGTCGCGCCGCGCGAAGGCGTTGAGGAAGCCGGTCAGCTCCATCAGGTCCGGGCTGATCTGCTCCTCGGTGAAGATCAGCACGTTGTCGAGCATCCGGAACAGCAGGGCGCGCGCCGCTTCCGCGGTGGCGTCCCCGACCTCGGAGGTGAGCCGTTGGGACCAGCTGAAGACCTCCTGTTTGAGCCGCTCCCGCAGTTTCTCGTAGACCCGGAAGCGGATCTCCTCGCCGTGTCGCTGGCCCAGGCGGAGGTCGAGCCGGGTCAGCCGCCGGGGGGTGTCGCGCAGTTGGCGGGCCACGTCGAGGGAGTGATGCAGCCAGAGCAGGGCCGGGTAGGGTCGGCCGTAGCTGGCGAGGATCGAGTTCTCGATCGCCACCGCCAGCAGGGCCCGGTAGCGCGACCAGGCGGCGTTGTAGGCGGTACGCAGGAAGGGCTCCCGGCGCAGGGCGCTGACCTGGGCTCCTTCCTCGGCCTCCAGGTAGGCGGCCAGGGCATCCCGCAGGGAAGTGACGCCTTCGGTGGTCAGGAGGGGGAAGCCGTGAAAGAGGGTGGAGGCCTCGTCCTCGGCGAAGATCGGATATGGCGTCGGCAGCTGCTGGCGCCACTCGGGGAAAAGAGTCTCGAACTCCGAATCGGAGCAGGCCAGGAAATGGAACGGGCCACGCAGGACCTGGGACAGCTCGGCGGAGGACATTCGCCGGAAGATCCTAGCAGTGTGTGCGGCGCGGCGGGGCCCCGGCGCGGCTGCTAGAATTCCGCAACGTGCAGCCACCCACGAGCAGACCCGAGCCCCTCGCCATCGAAGTCACTCCTCGCGATCGAATCGAAGCGGACCTGTTGGTGATCGGCTGCCTCGAAGGCAGCCCGGTCCGCCCCGAGGGCTGGCCGCCGCCGGTCGCCCGTGCCATCGCCGGCCTCACCGCGCGACCTGGCTTCCGCGGCAGCGAGGGCCAGTGCGCCGAGGCCGCGCTCGAGGGCTCGCCGGTCGGAGCGGTCGCCCTGCGGGGGCTCGGCGCGGCAGGCGAGCTCGACGAGCTGGGCCTCGAAGGCTGGCTGCGCCGAACCGTCGAGCAGGCCCGGACCGACGGGACGAGCCGGCTGGCCGTCTCCCTTCCCGAGCACCCGGCCACGGGGGCCCAGCACGCCGAGCGCCTGCTTCGCCAGTTGGCCGGCGCGAGCTACCGCTTCGACCGTTTCCTGGCTCGCAAGGAGAACACCGAGCCGACTCTGGAGTCGGCGCAGTGGGTTGCCGAGCCCGGCCAGGAGGCCGCCCTCGAAGCGGCTCTGCCGGCGGCGCGGACGGTCGCCCGGGCAGTGACCCTCGCCCGCGAGCTCGGCAACATGCCGCCCAACGACGCCACTCCCGACTGGCTCGAGGCCCAGGCGCGGCAGATCGGCGGCGAGCTGGGCTTCGAGGTCGACGTGCTCGACGCCGGCGAGCTCGCCCGGCGGGGCATGGGCGGCATCCTCTCGGTCGGGCGCGGAGCTCGCTGCCCGCCTCGGCTGGTGCGTCTCCGGCGAGCCCGATCGGGTCCGGTGGTCGCCCTGGTCGGCAAGGGCATCACCTTCGATAGCGGCGGCCTTTCGATCAAGCCGGCGACCTCCATGGAAGAGATGAAGCACGATAAATGCGGCGCGGTGACGGCCCTGGCCATCGCCGCCGCGGCCGTCGAGCTGGACCTCCCCGTCTCCCTGTCCGTCTACCTGCCGATCGCCGAGAACATGCCCGACGGAGACGCCTACCGGCCCGGCGACATCCTCCGCTGCTACAACGGCAAGACCGTCGAGGTGATCAACACCGACGCCGAGGGGCGGCTGATCCTCGCCGACGCCCTCAGCTTGGCGGTGGAGGAAGGAGCCGAGCACCTGCTCGAGCTGTCGACGCTCACCGGGCATTGCGTCATCGCCCTCGGCGAATCGGCGGCGGGCTTGTTCACACCGGACGATGACCTGGCGAGTGCTCTCCTGGCGGCGGCGGCCGCCGCCGGCGAGCGGCTGTGGCGGCTGCCCCTGTGGCGGGAGTTCTCGGAGGAGATGCAGGGCGCTCACGCGGACCTGCGCAACAGCGCCAGTCGATGGGGAGGAGCTTCGTCCGCCGCCGCCTTCCTCGCCGAGTTCGTCGGCCCACTCCGGCGCTGGGCCCACATCGACCTCGCCGGCCCGGCCCATCGCAAGGAGGAAGGCTCGGCCTCGACCGGCGCCACTGGCTACGGCGTCGCCCTCGCTACTCACTGGCTGCGCGGGCTCGTCCAGGCATGAGCCCGCCGCTGCTGGCCGTCTCGGGCCTGAGCGTCGAGTTCCCCGGCAAGGCCGGCTCGGTCCGCATCGTTCGCGACGTCTCCTTCGAGCTGGCGGCCGGCGAGTGCCTGGGACTGGTCGGGGAGTCCGGCTGCGGCAAGAGCATGACCGCGCTGGCGATCCTCGGCCTGGTGCCACCTCCGGGCCGGATCGCCGGAGGACACGTCCTGCTCGCCGGGATGGACCTCGTCGGCCAGCCCGACCGCGAGCTCTGCAAGGTGCGCGGGGGCCGCATCGCCATGGTCTTCCAGGAGCCGATGGCGGCCCTCAACCCGGTGCTCACGATCGGCTTCCAGATCGCCGAGGCCGCCCGCCTGCATCGGGGACTCTCCTGGCGGGAGGCCCGCCGCGAGGCTGGGCGTCTTCTCGAGCTGGTGGCCATGCCCGATGCCGGCAGCCGCCTCGACGCCTACCCCCACCAGCTTTCCGGCGGGCAGTGCCAGCGGGCGGTGCTGGCCATGGCCCTGGCCGGCGGACCGGAGATCCTGCTCGCCGACGAGCCGACCACCGCTCTCGACGTCACCGTGCAGGCCCAGCTGATCGAGCTGCTCGACCGGCTCCGACAGGAGCTGTCGCTCTCCATCCTGCTGATCACCCACGACTTCGGTGTCGTCGCCCAGGCCTGCGATCGGGTGGCGGTGCTCTATGCCGGTCAGGTGGTCGAGCAGGCGGAGACGGCGAGCCTCTTCGCCCGCCCGGCCCATCCCTACACCCGGGCCCTCCTGGCCGCCTCGCCGCGCCTCGGCAAACCGGCTCCGCGCGGGGCCCTGCCGACCATCGCCGGCCGGGCCGTGGAGCCCTCCGAGCTGCCGCCGGGCTGCGCTTTCAGCCCCCGTTGCGCGGACGTCTTTGCGCCTTGTACCGGGGCCGAGCCCCCGCTGGTCGACCTCGGAGCCGGGAGGCGGGCGCGCTGCTTCCTCCACACCGGTGAGGCGGCGTCCTCGTGAGCGCTCTGGTCGAGGCTCGAGGACTGGTCAAGCATTTCCCGGTGCGCCGGGGCTGGCTCGGCGGGCGGGGCCTCGCCCGCGCCGTCCAGGGGGTGGACCTCGACCTCGCCCCCGGGGAGTGCCTGGCCCTGGTCGGCGAGTCCGGCTGCGGCAAGAGCACGGTGGGCCGCCTCCTCCTCGCCCTGCTCGAGCCCACGGCGGGCCGGGTGCTCTTCCGGGGTGAAGACCTCGGAGAGCTCGACCGCGAGACCCTGCGCCGTCGCCGTCGGCACTTCCAGATGATCTTCCAGGACCCGATCGGCTCCCTCAACCCTCGTATGCGAGTCGGTCGGATGCTCGCCGAGCCGCTCGAGGCCCACGGCCTGGCCCGGGGCGAGGGCGCTCGCGCCCGAGTGGCGGGACTGCTCGAGTCCGTCGGCCTGCCGGCCGATGCCGCGTCACGTTTCCCCCACGAGTTCTCGGGCGGGCAGCGGCAACGCATCGCCATCGCCCGGGCCCTGGCCACCGAGCCGGACTTCGTGGTGGCCGACGAGCCGGTGTCGGCCCTCGACGTGTCCGTGCGGGCCCAGGTCACCAACCTGCTCGCCGACCTCCAGCGCCGGCTGGGTCTGGCCCTGCTGTTCATCGCCCACGATCTGGCCTTGATGGAGAGCGTCGCGGATCGGGTGGCGGTCATGTATGCCGGCCGCATCGTCGAGATCGCCGCCACGGAGCGTCTCTACTCGGCGCCCAGTCATCCCTACACCGTGGGCCTGCTGGCCGCGGTGCCGGTACCCGATCCGCAGACCCGGCGGCGGCGTGGTGTGGTGGCCGGGGAGCCACCGAGCCTGCTGTCGCCGCCCCCGGGCTGTCCGTTCAAGCCTCGCTGCGCCATCGCGCGACCGATCTGCGGTGAGACCCGGCCTCCTCTCGAGTCGGTGGCCGCGGGTCACCGGGTGGCCTGCCACTTTCCCGGCGAGCTCGCCGCCCCGGTCGTGGCGGACGTTTCCTCGATGGGGGTGCGATAACCTTTCGCGCTCGAGTGCGTAATGTCCGCGGGGTGGCGAGGGCCGCTCCGCTCAGTCGTTCATCGTGAGGGCTAATCTATGACCTTCGTCCGTGTACGTTCGGGAGCCGCCCGTCGCGGGCTCCTGCTGCTGTCCAGTGCAACCGTCCTCGGTCTGCTCTCGGGCCTGACCGCTGGCGCTGCCGAGGTCTCCGTGCCGAGCCTGCCCCAGGGCGCCGTGGAGCCGGCGCGCCTGGCGGTGGAGAATGGGGCCATCCGGCTCAGCCTCGAGGAGGCCGTGGCCACGGCCCTCGAGCGCAACCTCGGGCTCGCCATCGACCGGCTGGGCAACGAACAGTTCCGCCTCGGCATCGACCAGGAGCGCGGCATCTACGACCTGCTGCTCTCGGCAGACACTTCCTGGGGCGAGTCCACCACCCGCACCTCCTCCCAGCTGCAAGGCGGAGCCGGAGTGACCACGCTCGAGAGCGAGCGGGCCACCTTCAACCTCGGCCTGTCGCAGCTGGTCACGACCGGCGGTACGGCCGGTTTCACTTTCAGCAACACCTACAACAAGTCCAACTCCAACTTCTCGAACTTCAACCCCAGCTACGCTTCCGGGCTGGTGTTCTCGTTCACTCAGCCGCTCCTGCGTGGGCTCGGCAAGGCCAACACCGACCGCGGCCTCGTCCTCGCCCGCCTCGCCGACGCCAGCAACCGCTACTTCTTCGAGGCTCAGGTGACCGACCTGATCGTCCGGGTGGAGAACGCCTATTGGGACGTCGTCGAGACCCGCAGCCAGCTCCAGGTGGCACGCGAGAGCCTGGCGCTCGCCGAGGAGCTGCACCGTCGCAACCGCATCCAGGTCGAGGTCGGCACCCTGCCACCCCTGGAGTTGGTGCAGAGCGATGCCACGATCGCCACCCGGCAGGAGGAGATCATCCGAGCCAAGACCGCCGTGGGCAACGCAGGGGACGCTCTCCTCACCCTGCTCAACGTCCAGCAGGGCGATGCCTGGACGGCGGAGCTGGTTCCCGCGACCGACCCGACCACGCCGAAGGTGGACGTCGACCTGGCCGGGTCGATCCGCCAGGCCCTCGCCGAACGGCCCGAGATCGCCCAGCAGAAGAGCGAGCTGGAGCGCCTCGGGGTCAACCTCGATGGGCTCAGAGACGCGACCCGTCCGCGGCTGGACCTGGGTCTGACCTACGGCCTGTCCGGCGTCGGAGGTGACCAGCGGGTGGCCGAGCCGGAGCCCGGAGAGCCGTCGGTCATCGATGGCGGCTACAGCGACTCCCTCGACCTGCTGACCAGCAACGACTTCAACGACTGGCAGGTCTCGCTCACCTTCGCCTACCCGCTGCAGAACCGCTCCGCCCGCGCCCAGCGGGCTCGCGGAGAGGTCGACGTCGAGCGAGGCAAGACCCGCCTCGCGGAGCTCGAGCAGCAGGTCATCACCGAGGTGCGCACGGCCGCCCGGGGCGTCGAGGCGGCATGGCAGCAGATCCAGGCGGCGGGCGTATCGCGCAGGCTCCAGGAGAAGAACCTCGAAGCCGAGCAGAAGCGATACGAGAACGGCATGTCGACCAGCTTCCAGGTGACCCAGATCCAGGAGGACCTGACCCTCGCCAAGAGCAGTGAGGTGCGCTCCATCGCCTCGTATCGTCGCGCCCTGGCCAGCTACTACCGGGCCGTCGGGCGCCTGCTCGACCAGGCGGGGGTCGAGCTGGTCACGCCCGACTCGGAAGCCGCATCGAACTGACCCGGAGATGGGCACCGTCGTCGTCTGGCGGCGGTGCGCCTGCCGGCGCCCCGTGTTGATTCCAAGGTCTGGAGGGATGAAGTGAAGAAGGTTCTGGTGCTCCTGGGCATCCTGGTGGTGGTTGCCCTGGGTCTGGCCGTCGTGGTGGTGTCGCGTCTGAGCCACGAGCAGGGAATCGAGGTCTATGCCGAGGAGGCAGTGCGCCGGCCGATCGTCCAGCTGGTCAAGGCGACCGGCCAGGTCAACGCCAAAGTGGTGCTCAACATCTCGTCCCACCTGATCGGCAAGATCGAGAAGCTCTACGTGCGGGAGGGCGAGCTGGTGCGCGCGGGCCAGCAGTTTCTCGAGCTGGAGAAGGAGGCCTTCCTGGCCGCCCGCGAGGACTGGGCGTCGCGGATGGCGATGGCCAAGAACGAGGTGGCCCAGGGAGAGGTCGACCTCGCGGACGCCCAGCTGCGCCTGGGCCGGGCCGAGCGACTGGCACGAGAGGGAATCCTCACCCGCGAGCAGCTCGAAGCCGCCCAACTGGCCCGCACCTCCGGCCAGCTGAGAGTCGAGAGGGCCGCCCAGGCGGTGCTCCAGGCCGAGGCCAACCTCGAGAAGGCTCAGGACGACCTGAAGAAGACCACCCTCTACTCACCGATCGACGGGCTGGTGGTGGCGCTCGAGGCCAAGGAAGGGGAGGTGGTGGTCTCCGGCACCATGAACAACCCAGCCTCGGTGCTGGCGGTGGTAGCCGACTTATCGGAGGTGTTGGCCGAGGTCGACGTGGACGAGAACGAGATCGTCAAGGTGCGTGTGGGTCAGGAGGCCGAGCTTCGGGTCGATGCCGTCCTCGACGCGATGTTCCGCGGCCGAGTGGTGGAGGTGGGGACCCGGGGCTTCAACCGGGCGCAGCAGGCGGACGTGACGTTCTTCCGCGTCAAGGTCCTGTTCGAGACGCCGGACGAAAGGCTGCGCCCGGGGATGTCGGTGCGTGCGGACATCCGGACCGACAGCCGCGACGAGGCGACGGTGGTGCCGATCCAGTCGGTGGTGCAGCGCCCGCCCCTGGGCTCGCCCCCGGCCACGAGCGGGGTGACCGGCACCTCGAACGAGATCCCGGTCGTCTTCGTGCTCAGCGAGGGCAAGGCGCTGCAGAGGGCCGTGACCACCGGCCTGACCGACGACACCCACGTCGAGGTCACGGGAGTGGAGCCGGGCGAGAAGGTGATCACCGGCCCCTACCGCGAGCTCAAGGACCTGGAGGACGGCAAGGCCGCCCGGATCACGACCCGCAAGCGACCGAGCTCGGACGAAGGCGGGCCGCAAGCGGACGACGAAGAAGATGACGAGGAACGCTGATGGCCCTGCTCGAGCTGAAGGAAATCACCAAGGTGTACCAGATGGGTCCGCTCGCGGTGCGGGCCCTGGCCGGCGTCTCGTTGTCGATCGAGCGCGGCGAGTACGTGGCCGTCATGGGGGCCTCGGGTAGCGGCAAGTCCACCCTGATGAACCTGCTCGGCTGCCTCGACACGCCCAGCACCGGCTCCTACTTGCTCAACGGGACGGCCGTGGAGCAGCTCTCCGACGAGGAGCTGGCGGCGATCCGGAACAAAGAGATCGGCTTCGTCTTCCAGACCTTCAACCTGCTCGCCCGTACCACCGCCCTGGCCAACGTCGAGCTTCCGCTGATCTACGCGGGAATGCGTCGCGGTGAGCGCAAGAAGCGGGCCCTCGAGGCCCTGACCAAGGTGGGCTTGGCGGATCGGGTCGGGCATCAGCCCAACGAGCTCTCGGGCGGCCAGCGACAGCGCGTGGCCGTGGCGCGGGCACTGGTCAACAACCCGTCCATTCTGCTCGCCGACGAGCCCACGGGCAACCTCGACTCGAAGACCTCGGAGGAGATCATGCAGCTCTTCGACGAGCTGCATCGGGCGGGCAACACCGTCATCCTGGTCACCCACGAGGCCGAGATCGCGGCCCACGCCCGGCGCCGGATCCTGCTCAAGGACGGCCTGGTGGTGCAGGACCAATGATCTTCACCGAGAACTTCGCGATCGCGCTCCGGGCGTTGAAGGCCAACGCCCTGCGATCGATGCTGACCACCCTCGGGATCATCATCGGCACCGCCGCGGTGATCGCCGTGGTTTCGATCATCCAGGGCCTGCAGTTCATGATCGTGGGCGAGCTCCAGGGGGTCGGCGCAACCTACGTCATGGTGTTTCCCAACGAGCCGGATCGGGAGGACCGGGCGGCCGCCCGCGCTGTGCGCCTGACGCCGGAGGACGCCGAAGCGATCCGCCAGCGGGTGACCGGCATCGACAAGATGACCCCGATCCTGAATGGCAATCTGGTGGCCAAGTACCTGGACCGCGAGCATGCCACCAACGTCTTCGGCACCAACGAGCAGATGCCGGAGGTGACCAACCAGGCGATCGAGCTGGGGCGCTTCTTCTCCCAGTTCGACCTTCGTGAGCGGCGCAAGGTGGCGGTGGTCGGGTGGAAGGTGGTGGACGAGCTGCGCTTGGGCGACCAGCCGCTCGGCAAGGAGATCTACCTCGGCAAGCTGCGCGCGACGGTGATCGGAGTGATGGAGCGCCAGGGCCAGACCCTCGGCCAGGATCGCGACGACGTGATCTACATCCCCTTCGACACCGCCGTCGGGCTCTTCGGCCGTACCTCGGCCGAGCGCATCTCATTGCGCATCCAGGCCGTGAGCGTGGACGTGGTCAATCAGGTCCAGGACAGCATCCGCCAGCTGCTGCGCCAGCGCCACGGACTCGGCGCGAAAGACCGCGACGACTTCCACGTGCTGGTCCAGGACCAGGTGCTGAAGACGGTCAATAGCATCCTCGGTGGCATTACGGCGGTGGTGGGGGCGGTGGTCAGTGTCGCCCTCCTGGTGGGCGGCATCGGCATCATGAACATCATGCTGGTGTCGGTGACCGAGCGCACCCGCGAGATCGGCGTCCGCAAGTCGGTCGGGGCGAGGAAGCGGGACATCCTGGTGCAGTTCTTGATCGAGGCCGTTTCTCTCTCCCTGGTCGGCGGCGCGATCGGCATCCTGCTCGGCTGGGGGGCGGGCGCCCTGGCGGTCGCCGTGATCCCCTACGACCTGCCGCCCGTCCACGTGCCTTTCTGGGCCATCGCCCTCGCTTTCGGCTTCTCCTCCTTGGTCGGAGTGGTGTTCGGTATCTACCCCGCGGGCAAGGCCGCCCGGCTCGATCCGATCGACGCCCTGCGCTACGAGTGAGCCCGGGCCTCGGCTGCCCTTCTACCGGGCGGCGGCTTCGTGTTAGTTTTCAGCCCAGAATGGCCCCATCGTCGCGGTCTCTGAAGGTCGTCGTCACCTCTCTGTTGGGTGGTCTGCCGGCGCTCCCGCTGGTGCTCTCGGTCTCGGCGGGTCCTTTCACTCCCAACGGCACCCAGCCTCCCCTGACCCACGACCTGCTCTTCCCGAGCGATTGTGAGAGCTGCCACGGGAACTTCGACAACCAGGCGAACATCGAGCCCTATCCCACCTGGGCCGGTTCGATGATGGCCAACGCGGCGCGGGATCCGATCTTCTGGGCCGCGCTCGACGTGGCCAACAACGACGTCGCCGGCGTCGGCGAGTTCTGCCTGCGCTGCCACACTCCCGCTGGCTGGCTGGCCGGCCGATCCGAGCCTCCGGGCGGCTCTACGGACGGCTGCGGGCTGCTCGGCAACCTCGACGAGTCGGACAACGACTTCGAGGGCGTGACCTGCCACTTCTGCCATCGCATGATGGTCAACCCCTCGCCGCCGATGGGGCAGCAGACCTTCTACAAGGAGAACGCGCAGTTCTGGGTCGACGATGGCGACTGCAGCGGTCCCGGCAGCGGCCCCTGCCGGCGTGGACCCTACGACTACTCGGTCAGCGGCGACCCGCCGCCCCATGAATGGGCCTTCTCGACCTACCACACGGGATCGGACATCTGTGCCAACTGCCACAACGTCACCAGCCCGGCGCAGACCCTGATCGACGAAGGTGGCACCGACACCGGCATCCCTTATCCCATCGAGAGGACGCACCGCGAGTGGGAGCAGAGCAGCTACTCCCTGGCCGGACCGGGCTTCCAGACCTGCCAGGGTTGCCACATGCCAGATGCCACCGAGACCGATGCCTTCCCCTGCATCTTCCAGAGCAACAACCGTTCGGGCGATATGCCAGTCCACCGCTTCGTCGGCGGCAACACCTGGATACCCGGCGTGCTGCGCGACGAGTATCCGAATCTGGGTCGGACCGCCTCCTTCAACGCCACCGCGTCGTGGGCGCAAGACTTCCTCCAGAACGACTCCGCCCTGGTCGCGGTCACCGGGCCCGGTACTCCGGTGATGCCCGGCGAGAACCTCGCCGTGACCGTCCGGGTGACCAATCTGACCGGCCACAAGCTGCCGACCGGTTACCCCGAGGGGCGCCGCATGTGGCTGCAGGTCACAGCCCAGGATGCGGTCGGCAACGTGTTCTGGCAGAGCGGGGCCTACGACGCGGCAACCGGCGTGCTCACCCAGGATCCGCAGATCAAGATCTACCAGACCGAGCGGGGGATCTGGAACCGCAACGGCACGAGTGAATGCGATTTCGCGGACGGCTCGGCCAACCCAATCTTCCACTTCGTGCTCAACAACTGCATTGCACTCGACAACCGGATTCCGCCGGCGGGCTTCTCGGGAGGCAGCGACCCCGAGACCCGTCCCGTGGGCTATTCCTACCCGGAGACTTCACCGGGCTCGGGAATCCTGGTGAACTACGACGACACCACTTACCAGATCCCGGTGCCGGGAGGGCTGGTGGCGCCGATCACGCTCGAGGCGCAGCTCCTCTACCAGACGGTGAGCAAGGAGTACGTCGAGTTCCTGCGCGACGAGGCGGTGACCAACAGCTTCCCGGACGACTGCATCTCGCGGACGACGGGCCCCCCGACGATGAGCCGAGGTGAGCTGCTCCACGACATCTGGACCCGCCGGGGGAGGGCGGCCCCAGTGCCGATGGTCCTGGGCTCGACGGTGGTCCAGCTGGACAACGACGTCTTCGCCGACGGCTTCGAGAGCGGCGACACCTCGGCCTGGAGCCTGGTCTTTCCCTGATCGACTGGGGGAGGGATCTGGTGCCGGAGGCGGGACTCGAACCCGCAAGCCCGCAAGGAGCGGGGGATTTTGAGTCCCCTGCGTCTGCCAATTCCGCCACTCCGGCCCGAAGTGGAGGCTCATCCTAGGCGCCCCCTGGACGCCTGTCAACCGGCTCCACAGACCCCCGAGACTTGACGTGGGGGGCGATTTCGGCTACTCTTCCGCTGTCTAAGCGTAGGTCATCGTTAGACTTACGCGTCATCTCTTGCCACTCGCCATCCAATCAACTCACGAAAAGGGGTTTGGAGACGTGTCTTTTGAAGTCGGTCAGAAGGTGGTGTATCCAAATCACGGGGTCAGCCTGGTCGAGAAGATCGAGCCGGGCGCGATCGACGGGATCGAGCAGACCTACTTTCACCTCCGGCTGCTCTCCAA
>JBIOYC010000078.1:0-5784 GCA_044869955.1 Thermoanaerobaculia bacterium
GCGACCTCTCCCCAGCGGCAGCAGAGGAGCACCCGCGTCGGTCACGAAGTGCAACGAGAGCCTGGTCGTGACGGGTGCAGCGGGGCCGGGCACCGCTTCCTCCGCCACGACAGGGAAGAACACCGCACTAGCCGCCAGTCCGAGCGCGGCGCTCAGGCGCCAGGAAACCAACATCGCCACCTCAGTAGGTGTACGTGCAACTTGGACAGGAGGCCGGGCAGCCGCTGCCGATGGCTGGCGAGCAGCTTCCTCCGCCCCCTCCACCGCCGCCCCCTCCACCGGGAACTTCGATCCCGTAGCAGGAGCCGCTCCCAACGTAGCACCAGCTCGTGCCGTCGTTCTCCCTGACGTGGGTACAGGTCTGGTTACCCCAGTCGTCTACTGGGATCTCGCAGGGCACCATCAACGGCGGGGGATCTTCGATGCAGATGTAACAGCCGATGTACTGCACCGAGTAGGTTGCGCGCGCCGGCTTCGTGCTCAGGAGCAGAGCAGCAGCCGTGAGCACAAACAAAAGGCCACCGATCACCGCTAGCCATCGAGTCTGCATTCCCCTTCCTCCTGAAGTTCTCGTGTTGCTTGTTTTGTATACCAGGGCCTTCCGCCGAAGGCAAGCGCTTCAAGGGAAGCAGCGCGTGGCGACCAGGCCCTGGGCGGCAGCTCTGGCGCTTGGGTTGGGGCAGGGAGGGCAACCAGGCACAGCACGGACGACGAAGCGAACCACGGCAGACGACAAGCACACATCGCAGTCTCCTCTATCGAGCGAAGTGTCGAGAGTCCCCGCGAAAGCGACGGCCTCGGGGTTTGTCAGGTGAGACGGGCGCGCCTCGCGCTTCTCCTCACTTCCATCGAACGCCCTGCCGGGCGTGATGGCTGTCAGGTCGGAGCTTCGACTCGCTCTGTTGTCTCTTCCCGAAACTTCGGCCTTCCGGCGGCGTTGCCCTGTCGCGCCTTCTTTGTCCTTTCCTTCCTTAGGTTTGGGCCGCGCGCTTGGGTCCGGCCTACTTCAAAAAGTATCTTCCCTCCGTCGGTTTCCAGTCCGCTCGCGCCGGGAGGATCGAACGCCGGCAGCGAGCTCCGCATCTGCTTCCCGCAGCCCCTTCCATTTGAGTAGAATCCCTCCACATTCCTGGTTTCCACGATGCGGAGAGGACGAAAAGACTCGACATCCGATGCGCCGTCCGAGAAGCGGCGGCGGGCTCAGCTAGACGAAGCCATCCTCCGTGGCGCCCAGCGGGCTCTCGAGCTGGTGCCCCGTCTGCTGCCTAGGGAGGAGTGCCTTCCCCTCGCGCAGAAGCTGGTCCAGCTGGAGCCTCGCCAACGGGCGCTGTTCCTGGCGAACAGCCGGTTCGCCGCCCGGTCGGAGGTGGTGCGCACACTCTGCGTGCAGAGCCTCGCCGCGGTGCGGGAGGATGCTGTTCGTTCAGAGCAGCCGCCTCGGGCTTCCGGCTCGACGGCAGAGCGTCTTGCCCGTCGCAGAGAAGGGAGCCCGACCCCGCGACCGACCTTCCGCCTTCTTGACGTCAATGTAGGCTAGACCTAATATCTCCACCATCGGAAAGGAGAGAATGATGAAGAGACTTCTCGCGGGTGTAGGCATGACGCTGGCCGTTGCGCTCCTGGCCCCAACAGGATCGAGCCAAGCCGAGTTCGGGTGCTTCATCTGCGAAGGGAGCGACCAGCTGGAGCATTGCGCCTACCCGAGGAACGACTATGGAGTGACCCTGTGCGAGACCATCATCGGCGAGGGCCTCCCGCTCATGACGCACTGCGACATGGGCGGTGAGATCTGCTACGGCATCGAGGTCGGCGGCGGTGGAGGCGCCGGTGGTGGTTGCGTCACGGCTCCGGGAGGCTTCTGCCCGGCTTACTGCGCCTCCTGCGTCTGGACTCACTGACCAAGCACATGAAGTGGAGACGGATCTGGCTCGTCGGGCTTCTCTTCGGGGCTCCGGCGCTCGCTGAGGGCGAGGCGACTTCCGCGCCGGGAGCGCCAACCGTTGAAGTGCGGTTCGCGTTTGAGGTCGTCGATCCCGGTCCGCTACCGCCCGCCGGCACTCTTCGCCTGTTCCCCCACACCGAACGACAAGCCGCTGACCCGAGCTTCGAGCAGGCGCTCCCGTTCGGCCCGGCTGCGTCCCCCGTGGCCATGGTCCCGACAGGTCAGCCCTGGCGCCTGGACGTCGACGCGCCCGGGTTTTGGGCTTTCTCGCAGATCCTCCAGCCCCAGCCGAGGGCCGGTCCCCTGTCGATCCGCGTCCTTCTCTGGAGGACTGGCCGCATCACCGGAACGGTACAGATGCCTGGCCAGGCCGAGAAGCCGCCTGGCGAGCTTTGGGCTCGAATGCAGCCGGCGCCGGACAAGCGTCTCGACGGCCGTACCCCCGCCGGGCGTGTCCGCTGCCCGGTCGACGCTCGGGGCCGTTTCTCCTGTGCTCTCCCCGGCGGGACCGTCGATCTCTCCATCGCAGCGGAGGGCTTCATCCCTCGCTACTTCTGGGGTTTTGCCGTCATGCCCGGTCAAGAGCGGTCGCTCGGCCAGCTCCAGCTACAGCGGGGGGCGTCGGTTGCTGGGTTCCTGATCGCTACCGGTAAGACGCTCGACCCCAAGGCAACGCAGGTGCGCTTGCTGCCTTGGCTGGCCGACCCGGCTGGAGGCGGAGTCGGACCGAGGCTCACCGCCGCCGCCCCGCTCGCCGAAGTGGATGCTCGGGGCTTCTTTCAGGCTCGCGGCCTCGCGCCGGGAACGTACCGACTGGTGGCCGAGCACCCTGGCCTTGCGCGAGCCGAGGTCGGCCCCTTCACCCTGGCCACGGGGGAGGAGCTCTGGCTTCGTGAGCCCGTCGCCCTGGAGCTGCCGGGCGAGCTGGTCGTGCGAGTCGTCCCGCCCCTCGACCCCGTTGGCCGCGCCTGGCAAGTCTCCGCTCACCGTCAGGGGGAGCGGGAGCAGGCGGCTCCCGCGGATCCATCCGGCCTGGCTCGCCTCGCGGCATTCCGATCCGGCCCCTATCGCCTCCGCGTGACGGACTCGGCGGGGAACCGCTGGTACAGCGACGATGGGGAACCGGTGACCTTCGAGCCGGGAGAACCGGAACGGGAGATCCGCCTCTCCTTGGTAACGATCGAAGGCCGCGCCAGGATCGGAGACGAGCCGCTGGTGGGAACCCTCTGGTTCGGCAGCAAGCACGGCAGTGTGCGGGTGCAGGTGGAGACCGACGAGGACGGCCGGTTTACCGGCGCTCTGCCCCGCGGCCGGGGTTGGCCCGTTCATGCCGAGCCGGTCACACGCGAGGAGCTGGCGCTCGAATGGGTGGACGTCCAGCCGGACGACCATGGCTTCGCCGAGATCGATCTCCAATGGCCTGACACCGAGGTCTTCGGCACCGTCGTCTACCCCGACGGTGAGCCTGCGCCCGGCGCTCAGCTCCAGCTGTTCCATCCCCTGGCCCTACGCTCTTACGAGGCCGACTCCGCGGGTCGATTCCGCTTGCAGGGCCTGCGGCCCGAGCCCTGTTCCCTCGCCGCAGCAGCGAGCCGAGGCGGTGAGGAGCTCGCCTCGGCGCCGGTGGAGCTGGACCTGAACGCCTCTTCGCAGATTGGGCCGGTGGTTCTCACCCTTCGCCGACGGGCGACCCTCGAGGGGCGAGTGGTGGCGCCCCTGGGGCCGGTGGCCGGTGCCAAGGTGACGGTGCTTCCCGCCTCTCCAGGCGTCGCCTTCTCGCAGCCGGCCGTTGCCGGACCGGATGGCCGCTTCGAGGTGGCGCTCCCCCAGCATGGCGGTGGGTTCATCGCTCGGGTCGCGGCGGCCGGCTTTCCGCTACAGAGTTTCCCGCTCGGCCCCGGGCAAGACGAAGTGGAGCTACGCCTGACCACCCTTTCGGGGCAGCTCCGGCTTCGAAGCCTGCCCACTGAAGCCGCTCGAGACTCGGCCGTGCTGCTCTGGGCCGGCGGCGTCGCCACTCCCCTTTCGATCCTCCGCCGCGAGCTGCGCTCCCTCGGCGGCACGCTTCCGGTGCCGGCTGAGGGAGAGGCCGTGTTGGCTCCGCTCGCTCCGGGCGCCTATCAGCTCTGCCGGCTGACGACCGACGAATGGGCGCAGCAGGTGGTCCGCAACCCCCCACCGGGGCTCGGGCGTTGTGCCGGCGGCGTGCTCGCCGCCGGGCAGGAGCTGGTGCTGGAGCTGCCGCCGGCTCCCCCGGCCGATCGCGCGCCCTGAAGCCCCACCTCCCCACCCAGCCGCGCTAGCCTCATACTTCCACCCGGACGCCGTGAGCCTCGGGCCGCCCCCGACGGGTGGCCCTCGATCGACCGAAAGGAGGAGGTATGCGCAGTTCTCGACTGCGGCTGGTGGCAGCCGCACTGGCCTTCGGCCTGCTCGCCCCCGCCGCTGGGGCGGCACCGGGTGGGGGCGCTTCGTGGTGGGAAGAGGTGTGGCAGGTGCTCCACGGCTGGCGGGTGGGGGCCTGGCTGGGGCTGGACAAGGCTGGGCCGGACTACGACCCCCATGGCACCCCGGCTCCGCCTCCGCCCCCGGGCTCGCTCCCGGGCAGCCCGGACAAGGAGGGGCCGGACTACGACCCCCACGGCGCGCCGGCTCCGCCGCCACCCGGGGCCACGCCGGGTGACCCGTAGCAGCCGCGCCGGCCACCACCGGGAGTAGGTAGCGGCCTAGCCGCTTCCTGCTCCCGTTCTCTTCGCGTAGAATCTCCCGCAACGTTTGGAGGTTCCCGCGTTGCAGGGAGAGCGGAAAGGCACGAACAGCGACACCTCGCCCAGTCGAGCCGACCACGCCAGGCTGCGAGCTCGACTACGCCGCGCCTGCCGGCAGGCGGCCGAGCAGGTGCCGCCCATGCCGGCGGACCTGCCCGGCTTCGCCTGCCGTAAGCTCTGCGCCCTCACCCCGGGCAGGCGCTGGCCCTGGCTTTCCCGCCGCCCCTTTCTCCACCGGCCGGAGGTGATCCAGGCCTTGTGCCGCGAAAGCGACCGCGCCGCCGGGCGTGACGTTGCCTTGGCAGAGAGTCTGGCCCGGCTGGCCCTGGCCCTCGTGGCGCAGCTGGGCGACAAGCCCCTCCCCGCGCTCGCTGCCGATCTCGAGGCCGAGAGCTTGGCCATGCTGGCGAACGCCTTTCGAGTCCAGGAGCGCTACGAGGAGGCAGCCGACCTGTGGCCTCGTGCCCAGGCGATCGAGAGGCAAGGTACCGGGGATCAATACCTGTGGGCGCGATTGAGCGACCTTCACGCGTCGCTGCTTCGAGCCATGCGCCAACTCCCCGAAGCCAGGGAGGTGGCTTCGCGGGCCCTTTCGCTTTTCCGCTCCCTCGATCAGCCAGACGATGCCTTCGTGGCCTGCCTGAACCTGAGCGCCATCCTGTATGCGGAGGGAGATGTGTCGCGCGCCCTCGGGGCCCTGACGTTGCGGCCGGCGACCGTCGGCCGGGAGCTCTTGACACGTCACGGTCTGGGCCTGCGGCACAAGGTGATCCTCTACCTCGCCGAGCTGGGCCACACCGCCGAAGCCTGGGCGGAGCTGTACGAAGCAGCTCCCCTTTACGAAGCCGAAGCTCCGGAGGGCCTGAAGCTCCAGCGGAGGTGGATCGAAGGCAAGCTCCTGATGAACCTCGGCTCCTGGCGGGAGGCCGGTACTGCCTTCGCGGCGTTGCGCCAGCGCTATTTGGCCGCCGAGCGGCCCTTCGATGCCGCCCTCGTGGGCATGGATCTCCTGCTCTGCCACGCCGAGCAGCGGGACGTTTTCGCCGCCGCCAGGCTGGCGGAGGAGATCCTGCC
>JBIOYC010000079.1:0-6672 GCA_044869955.1 Thermoanaerobaculia bacterium
GGCCGTCGGCCCCTTCGGCCTCGAGCTCGCGGGCCCGGCCGGCGACCTGTGGACGCCCTCAGTGGGCGGCGAGACGATCCGCCTCGAGCTCAAGCTCGCGGCCGGGGCCGAGCCCTCGCGCTTCACCCTCGACCAGGTGCTCGAGCTCTTCGAGCTGGGCGCCGACGGCGCGCCGGCCCCGATCTCGACCGCCGCCAAGGGAGAGTCCTGCCTGGTCGACGTGCAGTGCGTCACCACCGGCACCTTCGACGTTGTCGACCTCGCACGGCACGGAGTCGCGGCCATCGAGTTCGTCGACGGCTACTTCGGTTTCTTTTGCAGCGGTGGGTTGCTCAACGACCTCTCGGCGTCGGGCATCCCCTACTTGCTGACCGCGAACCACTGCTTCGACGACCAGGACTCCGCCGCCACCGTCGAGGCGTTCTGGGACTTCTTCACGCCGAGCTGCGGCGGCACGCCTCCTAACCCCGGTGGCCTCCCGCGCAGCAACGGCTCGCGGCTGCTCACCAGCTCGGCGCTCTCCGACTTCACGCTCGTGCGCCTCAACAACCTCCCGGGCAGCCGCACCTTCCTGGGCTGGGCTGAGAGCGCTGTGCCGCACAACACGGTGCTGCACCGCATCTCGCACCCGCTGGGCCTCCACCAGCACTATTCGCGGAACCACGTCGACAGTAGTGCCGTAGCGTGCAACGGCGCACCGCGACCGGACTTCCTCTATGAGACGTTCTTCCCCGGCCAGGGCGACCAGGGAGGCACCTTCGGCGGCAGCTCGGGCTCGCCGGCGATGCTCGCCGGCGGCCTGGTGGTAGGCCAGCTCACCGGTGCCTGCGGCCTCAATCCGGAGGACGGCTGCGACTACTCGAATGCGGAGGTCGACGGCGCGCTCTCCGAGAGCTTCGACTCGATCGGCCCGTTCTTGACTGACACGCTGCCCCTGCTTTCCGGCCGCTTCGAGGTCACGATGGACTGGCGCTCGAGCGCAGGCAGCGGCTTTCAGCCGGCGCGGCTGCTGTCGTCGACGGACAACGCCGGCAACCTCTACTTCAACAACCCCAACAACGCCGAGCTGCTGATCAAGGTGCTCAATGCCTGCTCGCTCAACAACCGCTACTGGGTGTTCTACGCCGCAACCACCAACGTCCAATTCACGATCACGGTAACCGACACACTGCGCGGGGTGACCAAGACCTACACCAACCCGCTCAACAACCCGGCAGGCCCGATCCAGGACACGAACGCTTTCGCCACCTGCCCCTAAGTGGACCTGCCCCGCTTCGGTGGCCAGGTAACGGCTTGGCACCGCTGCGCTGGTGAAAGGAGTGCTTGCCAGCCTCAAGGTCCTGCGGAAACGCGGAGCGCCGGCGGGGCAGAAAGCCCGCCGGCCACCCCCGCCGCCCTGCCCTGCCCTACTAGCTGCCCAGCCGATCTCGCGCGCCTCTGGCCCCGGGCGTAGTTTTCTCTCCTCAAGGTATAGCGCCACCAATCGGTCGCCTCCAGGCGCTCCCACGGGCCGGCGGCGTGTGTTCCCATGCCTTCCGGGGCCGGCCAGTCGCTTCCCACCGCCACGGCGCCGCCGGGCGGAAGCAGCACGGTCGTGCCGCCGGGTTCGAGCCCTCGCCGGAGGGCGGTCCCGCCCTCTCGAAACCGCCGCACAATGCGAGGTATAGCCGCCAGCGAGCGGGGTTTGCCGCGGTGGCCGGCCTCAGGCGTCGCGGCGGTGAAGGAGGAGGTATGCGGCAGAGGAATCTGCGCCGCCTGGCGGCGCTGGCGTTGGTGGCGGCGCTCGCCGCACCGGCGGCCTGGGCGGGGCCAGGTGGGGTGGGAGGGTGGGAGCTGGGTGGGGTGTGGAGTTGGTTTGCGCGGGTGCTGGGTGGGTGGGCGGACAAGGACGGGCCGTGCATCCACCCTGACGGGAACCCGCTCTGCACGCCTGCGCCGGCGGCGCCCACCGCGGCGGACCGCAGGCAGTCCGGGAGTAAGCATGGGCCCTGCATCGATCCGCTCGGGAGGCCGATCCCCTGCGCCGCGGCTGGCGGGCCCGCCGCGACCAGCCGGCGGTTGTCGAACGGCCCCAGGACGCCGCGCAACCGCTGACCCACCCCGGGCACTTCGGCCCGTGGGACCCGCGGCGCCAGTCTGCCAGGGAAGGTGAAAGCACCTTCTCTGGCTTTTTCTTTCTCGGGTATAGTCGCGCTACAGATGGCGGGAAAACGTAAGCAGTACCGGGCGGCGATCCGCCGCGGCCTCGCCGGCGCCCTGGAGCGGGCTTGGGCGCCGCTGCCGCCGGAGGATCTTGAGCGCAGGTGCGCCTGGCTTCTGCAACTACCGGCCCAAAAGCGAGGTCTCTGGGTGCGCAATAGCCAGCGCGCGGCTCACCCGGACATTCTCCGCCATCTGATTTCGCGGAGCTACGAGCTGCGCCTAAATGACCCAGCCGAGTCACTGCGTGTGGGCCAGGCAGCAGTTGAGGCGGCGGCGGCGCTGGACCTGGGTGCGGAGTGGCGCGAGCTACTTAGCGACCTACGCGCTCAGGCTTGGGGGAATCTCGCCAACGGGTATCGCTTGTTAGAGGACTGCGAAGCGGCGGAAGGCGCGTGGAAGCTGGCGGATACGTTTTTGGAGGCGGGGAGCGGGGACTGTGCGCTCGCGGCTGACCTTCTGCGAAAAAAGGGCGCGTTTCGCTGCCACCAGCGCCGCCTGGCAGAGGCAGTGGCTCTCCAGGAACGAGCTACCGCACTTAGCGAGCGAGTTGATGACCTACATGTCGCAGGGAAGTCCCGCCTCGACCTCGCTATCACGCACTTCTACGCCGGCGACCCGACGGCTGCGCTTGCTCAGGTTCCCCTCGCCGCGCAGCAGATCGATTCTCTCGCCGAGCCCGAGATGGGCCTCGCGCTGATCCACAACACCCTCCTTTTCCTGGAAGCCGACAAGCAGGCGCAGCTCGCCCTCGGCCTGGTGGACCGTGCCGACTGCTGGTACGCCGAGCTCAAGTCGCCCCTCCTCGGCCACCGCGCCGGCTGGCTGCGGGGCCGGCTGCACCTCTCGCTCGGCCACTACCGCACGGCGATCAACCACCTGGAGCTTGCGCGGCGCGGGTTCGTGGCGGCGGGCCAGGCCTACGACGCGGCCCTAACCGGCTTCGACCTCGGCATGGCCTGGATTGCTGTGGGGGGCCACTTCCGCGTGGCGCGCATGGCGCAAGAGATGTACTCGGTCTTCACCGCCCAGGAGATCCCCCGCGAGGCGGCGGCGACGCTCCTGCTCTTCGCCGACGCGGCGAAGCAGCAGCGCCTCAACCTCGCGATGATGCGCCAGCTCGCCGAGAAGCTCGAGCCCCTGCGGCGGCCCGGCTTCCGGCCGGAGCCGGCGCCCGCCGAGAGCGGCGACCTTCCCTGAAGGCCCCTGGCAGGGCGGCGTCAGTCGGCCGGGGGGCCGTTGCCCGGCTCGCCGTTCGGCGCGTCTTCCGGCTCTGGTTTTGGCGCGGGCTTCTTCAGCCGCTCGCGGCGGAGCAGGAATCCCTCGTCGGTTTTCTGCACCACCGTCTCGAGGTAGGCGAGGAGATTCTCGCGCTCGAGGTTCGCGGCCGGCGAGTCGAGGTCGGGCAGGAAGAGGGTGAGGAACATCCTCCCCGGGTCGGCCCCCAAGGCCTCGAGCACACCGAAGACGTGCGAGAAGTTGAGCTGCGTCTCGCCGCGTAGGGCCTGGCCCAGCGCAGTCTTCCCGAGCCCCAAGCCCGCCGAGATTGCACTCGCGGTGGAGCCTCGCCGCCGGATCTCCCGCTGGAGCCACTCGCCCAGGCGCATGCTGTACTCGCTGGCGCTCCTGATCCCCAGCTTGCGGAACTGCTCGCGGATCGCCTCCTCCAAGGTCATCATGCCGGGCAGGTCGAAGGCGCTCGGGCCGGGGCCGCGGTAGAGCCCGGCCTTGTTGCCCCCGAAGGGATAGAGGGCGCGGAAGAACTCGTAGGGCACGGCGCCCAGGTGCTCGAGCACCTGGAAGACCACCTCGGCCCGCAGCGGCCGGTGGCCGTTGAAGCAGCGGGTCAAAAACAGCGGGTGCCGGCCCAGGGCCACGGAGACGGCGCGGGCCGAGGTCTTGTGGTCCCGAACGTAGCCCTGGAGCGCCTTGCCCAGGGCCACGGCCCCTGCGTGAGGATTCATCGCTCCCCTTATATCACGGGGAAGGATGGCCAAAATAAGGGAATAGAAGCCTGCTTATGGTTAGCATCCCTATGCTAGCTTGCCTCCCGTACTTGAGAACAGGGCATCCCCACGGGAGGGCCGAGTGCCGAGAAAGCTCTCTGACAGTCGCCGCCTGCGCCACTGCCTGCGCTGGGCGCAGTGGGTGCCGCTGGTGTTCCACACTCCGCCCTTTCGCTGGCGCCGGGAGAAGCCCCGCGGCCGTGGCGAAGGCTCGGCGCGGCGCGGCTCCTTGTCCCGCGAGGTCGGGGCGCCCGGGCCGCGGGACTGCCACTTGACGGCTCCCCCTGGGTCACGGCGGCCATCGCCGTGGGCTCTTTCCCTGGCGGCGTCTGATGCCGCCAGCTTACCTCCTACCCTCTGCACCAAAACGCCAGGTCCTCAAGCACCCGCTGCCGTGGCCCCGGGGGAGAGCCCGCTCGGCCCCGGCGCGGAGCCCCAGGAGGCATCATGACGAGAAAAGCAACAGCCCCCTCGCCCGCACGGCCGAGGCGCTTGGAGGCCAAGCTCAAGAGCGAGCGCATCCAGGCTATGAGAAAGCTCCCGCCCGGCTGGAGGCACAACCCCGCGGACGACAGCTTCAGCATCACCTACCGGCTGACCGGCGAGGAGGACGACGGGCAGGGCCTGGTCGAGCACCGGCTGCGCTCCCGGGTCGGTCTCGGGATCGAGCTCGAAGGCCGTAGCCGGCCGGAGCTCTACTACGAGGTCACCCTGCGCCCGCCGGCCGAAGGCTGGGACGAGGCACGCCTCGCGCAGCTCGCCGAGATCCACCGCACCTTGACCGAGCCGCTCTACCGCTTCCGGCCCGCCCGGAGGCGCCGGTGAAGGAGGCGCAGGCGCCGCCGGGGTGGCGCCTGCCCTACGACGAGCTCGCGACGGCGGTCAAGGGCCTGCCCGGGTGGGTGCTCCACGCGAGCGGCCTGTCGATGAGCCGCGAGCTGGCCTTTGCCTCCTCCGGCCCGGGGCTTCTCTTCGTGCAAGCAGCGGGGCTCCTGGCGCGGATCGAGCGGCGGTGGCCGGAGATCTCGTGGGCCCGCGAGCGGGTGTGGGTCACGCTGCGCAGCTTCGAGCTGGGCCTGACCTGGCGCGACCTCGAGCTGGCGCGCAAGCTCGAGGTCTTGGCCGAGCGGTGCGCGGCGGCGACGCTCCCCGAGCCGCCTCTGCCGCCGGGCTCGTTCGCCGACTTCGAGGAGCTGGCCGAGGTGACGCGTCTCGCGCTCCAGGCCCTCCATCGAGAGCTTGGGGAGGGGGACGGAAGCGCGCGGCCGGGGCCGCTGCGCAAGGCGCTCGACGAGCTTCCGGCCTGGGAGCCGGAGATCGACGGCGAGGGCTTGACAAGCGAGTACAGCTTCCCGAGCGAGGAGGAGGCCGGGAGCTTCGTCGGACTGGCCCGAGAGCTTGCGGAACGAGAAGGCTGGCGGGTGGAGCTGCTGGCATCGGGGCGCCTGGTGGGCGCGGTTGTCCATCCGAGCGAGGAGCAGGGCTTGACGAAGCGAGAGGTCCACGCCGTCGGCGTCCTCGACCAGCTCGCCGGTCGGCGGCGGCCGGCAGAGACCGCGCCGGCCCGGGCTGCCGGCGACGCGAAGAGCGAGGCGCCCTGCGCGGAGGAGCCTGGATGAACGCTCGTGCCACTTCGCCGCGAGGGCCATCGCCGGCCACGCCGGGCCAGGTCGCAAGCGGCAAGGCGCGCCTGGCCGCCGCGGGCTTCACCGCCTTCTCGAGGCTCTATCTGCTGTGCTTCCCGCCGGGGGAGGCCGCAGCGCTCGAGCGCGCGGGGCGCATCCTGTTCTCGCGGTCGGCGTCGGCGGCTCTCCCGGCCTCGGCGCCGGCGAACGCCCAGCAGGCCAAGCGGCGACTCTCCGCGGCGCTCGAGGACCTCCGTGCGTTGGCGGCGGTGCTCGACCGCGGCGCGGCGGCGAAGGAGCGGCTCGCCCAGGGGCAGCTCGAGGCCGCGTACTTCGAGCACGCGATGACGCTGCTGGCGCGGGATCTCAAGGCCCTCTCCGACACGGGGCTCGCCCTGCGGGCACCCACCGCAGGCGACCTCGAAGCCTTCGTCGCCGCCTTCCCGGCCGACTCGGCCACCTACCTGGTCCACTGCGCCACGGGAGCGCTGCGGTCGGCGGTTTCGTCGCTCGAAGCGGCCACCGCCCGCTACGAGGGCTTGCTGCTGGGGTCGCCCGAGCCCGATGGGCTCCCGGGGCGGCTGTTGGCCGTGCTCACCTTGAAGAGGGCGCTGGCCGACTATCTCCAGCCTGCGCTGGGCCTGCTCGCGGAGCTCGACAACCCGGGAGCGCTTCCCCCGGCCGTGGGCTGGACGGTCGGCCCGTGGCTGGCGCTCGACGGCGCGGCCCGGCAGACTTCGGACCAGGCCGAGCGGCTGCTCGCGGCCTGGGAGTCGCTCACCGAAGACGAGCTCGCGACCGAGGCGGGCGCGGGGCTGGCTCTCGCCTTGAGCAGCTCGATC
>JBIOYC010000080.1:0-7907 GCA_044869955.1 Thermoanaerobaculia bacterium
GCCCTGGAAGCTCATCGACAGGACCTCGGGGATCTGCGCCAGGCCGGCGAGATCGGCCGCGTCCACGCGCACGATGGCGTCGAAGAAGGCCTTGTCCGGCTGTGCCGGGTGGTGCTGGACCACCGTCGCACCGGCCCGCGCCAGCGCCTCGACAGTGGCCTGCACGTTGCCGCTGTTGTAGAAGTGGACGTCGACGTTGCTGATCAGTCCGGCGCGGCCGACCAGGTCATCGGCGATCTTGTAACCGGGCTGGAAGACTCCCTGCCAGCGCACGAAGGGAAGGGCCTCGACCGCCGAATCCAGGGCCGCGCCCGAGGACCAGACGAGGTAGGTGCGGTGGGGGTAGTACTGGAGCACCCGGGCGCCCTGGCCCCGCAGGCCGTCGAGCCACTCCTGGCGCACCGGGCCGACGAACTGCACCAGGCGGAAACCGGCGGCCTGAGCATCCGCCGTGGCGCTTCCCTCGAGCCGCGGCACACCGCCGCGAAGGGGATCGAATCGGAAGGAGTGGAAGCGGATCTGAAACGCGTCCTGTTCCTCGGCGAGAGTGGGCGCGGCCGCGAACAGCAGGCCGATCCACGCCAGGGCCAGGACGAGAGAGCCGAGGGACCTTCTCACGAATGACACCCCTTTCTGGAGCGTTCGGCCCCTCTGGAGTCCGGGGCCGTCTCGGTGCTTTGTGGGCGAAGACCGCCGAATCTTACCAGAAGGAGGGGGGAGTCATGACCACGACGGGCCAGCCGGAGAGGTCCCCGCTCTCGAAGCCGTCCGCCGAGAGGGGCACTGCCATGGAGCAGTTCCAACAGACCAGCGCGAGGTCCTGATCCAGAGGAATGCCGTTGGCGGGCACGCCGTCGGCGGCGATCTGAAAGGCCGTGATCCGGATCGAGGCGAGGCTGCCGGGCGCCGCGATGCGGACGTTCTCGAGGTTGTTGAGCCGATCCGGCTCGCCGCCCGGCATCGACACGCCGCCGCTGAAGCGGTTGCCGAGAAAGCGCTGGCCGGCGGTCTCGACCACCAGGTCGAGGTCGTTGACCAGAGCCGGGTTCGCCCCGGGAGCCCCGGGCGCGTCCGACCAGGCGAGAGTGACGATCAGTGGTCGCGCGCGGTCCGCTACCGAAACGAAGATCTCCAGATCCTCGCTGCTCGCCGTGAAGAGGTCGACCTGATCCCGCAGGACCACCGGCCGGGAGGGCGCCACCAGCTCGCTCAGCTGGATCCGTCCCCAGCCTTCCGCAGCATTGGGCACGTCGGGCACGCCGAGGTCCACGGCGGTGGCCACCACCATCGCCCGGGCCAGGGCCGGGCTGGGATCCGCGCCGCCGTGCTCGGCTCGGTAGCGCTCGGTGAAGAGGGCGAGGGCCCCGGCCACGTGGGGGGCCGCCATGCTGGTGCCCTGGCAGAAGGCATAGAGGCCGCCGGTGCCCGGGATGGCCGTGGCGCCACAGTTCTGCGTCGCGCTGCCCGCCCTCGCCGAGGCGATCATCACACCGGGAGCCGCCACGGTGGGCACCCAGCGGCCGTCTTGCGCGGGGCCACGGCTCGAGGTCTCGTAGATCTCCTCGATCGAGCCGGCACGAGAGGAGTAGCTGTTGGCCACGACGATGAGGTTCTTCGCCTCCTTCGGCGCGGTCACGCCCGCCTGGCCGAAGTTGCCGGCGGCGAACACCATCACGTAGGGCTCGGCCTCTTCGGTGTCGAAGTCGGCGTCCCGCACCAGCACGTCGTGGATACGTTCGCTCGTCTGGTAGCCGTGCTGCGGCCCCTCGCCGGTCTGCCAGCTGTTACTCGAACCGATCGCGCCGGCTTGGACCGCCGGGGCGGTCAGGGCCGGCCAGCCCCCTGCCGGCGGCCAGGAGACACTGCCCGGGCACAGCGGGTTCATGGCGAAGAGGCTCGCCCCCGGCGCCACTCCCAGGCCCCAGAGGAAGAGCCCTTCGTCCATCAAACCGGTGGCCCCGGTGCCGGCGAGGATCCCGGCCAGGTGGGTGCCATGGCCGTTGGCGAAGGCATCCCCGGGGCGGGTGGACTCGCAGCCCGGGAAGCTCAGGCCGCCGACGATCTGTGGGGCCACGTCCAGGTGGTCGTAGTCGATCCCAGAGTCCGGGATGGCGAAGGTCACTCCCGCGCCGGTCACACCCAGTCCCGCGAGGTGGGCTCCGTAGCCCAGAGCCGGCATGCCGGCAACGTAGTTGCCGGCGACGATCTGGTCGGTCACCTCGTCCTCGAGCTCGCCCTCGGGGCTCGCGTAGCCGATCCACACCACTTCGGGCAGCCGCGCCAGCTCGAAGAGGCGATCGGCATCGGCCTCCACCAGCACGTCGAAGAACAGCCGATCCGGCTGCGCCGGGAAGACGTTCACCACTTCCGCACCCCGTGCCCGCACGGACTCGAGGAAGGACTCGATCCCGCCCGCGGGGTGGAGGAAGAGGTCCAAGTGACGGATCCGCCCGTTTCGCCTCGCGAGGTCCGAGGCGAGCTTGTAGGCTGGGTGGTAGGCGCCCTGCCAGCGCACGAAGTCGAGGCCGGCGAGGGAGACCTCGCCCGCGCCGGCCCACACCAGATAGGTGTGGAAGGGCAGGTACTGGAGCACCTCGAGGCCTCGTCCGGCGAGCGCGGCGAGCCACTCGGGGCGGGTGGGCCCGGCGAGCTGCACCAGTCGCAACCCGCCCGATCCCGCGGCCCGCAAGGTCACTGGCAGAGCCGGCTCGCCCTGAGCGAGCGGATCGAAGCGATAGGCCCCGACTCGCACCTCCAGGGTGCGCGGAGGCTCGGCCCGCACGGTGCCCACCGAGCCCGCTGCCAGCAGCAGGACGATCCCTACGCCCACCCTCCTTCTCATGCCGCGATGGGGACCTCCCCGCCCGAGTCGAGATGGCGGATCGAGCTGGCGTAGTAGGCGAGCAGCGTCGCCTCCTCCGGCCGGGTCCGGAACAGGCCCTCCTCTTCGCTCACCAGGCGGCGCAGCAACAGCATGCGCAGGCCCACCTTCGCGGCGTAGTCCTGGTCCTGCCGAGGGATGTAGACCTTGGCACCGAGGGCCTGGAGTCGGGCCAGGTGGCCGAAGAAGCGAGCCTTGATCTCGAGCTCGGAGAGGCCCTCGCCACCCGCCTCCTCGAAGACCCGCGCCAGCAGCGGCACGGGCAGCACCGGCACCACTCGGCCGATCTCCGCCATCAGCTCGGCCGCCAGACGGCCGGTGACCTCGAAGCGGGCGGCCCGATCGAGACGGGTGGCGTCCACCCCGGTGCGCGCGAGGTGCTCGGTGAGCGACACCGGCGTGCCGAAGTTGACGCAGGCGTAGCCGAAGCGATGCCACTCGCTGCGCAGCATCAGCCAGACGTTGCGAGCCACGAAGCGCAGCGCGGTGGTCAAGGCCGGAGCGGGCCGCCGCTCCTCGCGGGGCAGCAGATCGAGCAACAGCGTGCGATCCTCGAGCACCCGGTCGTAGTTGATCGCCACCGGCACGAAGACAACGTCCCGCCGGCCGCGGGGGTCGAAGTCGCGCACGATGTAGTCGAGCAGGCCGAGGCGGGGCGGACGCAGGGCACCGTCCCGCGACAGGCCCCCCTCCGGGAAGACCGCCTGGGTCACCCCCGCCTGGGTGGCCATGTGGACGTAGCGCTCGAGCACCTTGCGGTAGAGGGGATCCCCCGAGTTGCGGCGCACGAAGTAGGCGCCCATCGAGCGGATCAGCTGCTGGAGGGGCCAAATGCGCGCCCACTCCCCCACCGCGTAGGACAGGGCCGTGCGCTCCGCCGCCAGGTAGGAGACCAGCACGTAGTCCATGTTGCTGCGGTGGTTGATCACGAAAACCACCGTGGCGTCGGCGGGAACCGCCGCCAGGGCCGCCTCGTCGGAGGAGCCCAGACGCACCCGGTAGAGGGAGCGCGCCGCCGCCCGGGCCAGGCCGTAGCCGAGCCGGAAGTAGAGGTAGGCATTGAAAGCCGGCACGATCTCCCGCGCGTAGGTGCCCACCCTCGCCAGCACCGCGTCGCGGCCGGAATCGCCCAGGCGGGCCTCCTCCTCCACGGCTTCGAGCACCTCGGAGTCGTTGACCAAGCGCTCGATCAGCACCTCGCGGCGGGTGAGCTTGAACGGCTGGATGCGGATCGACAGGCGCTGGTTGGCCTCGGCCAGGGCCTGGCGGGCCGGGTGGCGCAGCAGCCAGCGCACCAGGGGCAGCAAGAGGCGGAAGATCACCGTCCAGGCGGCGAGGGCCGCCAGGAGCAGGAGGAGCCAGAGGGGGACCGGGACGGCTAGGTCCATGCCGGCTCGCGACCACCGTCCGAGCGGCGCCGCCACGGCGCCCAGGCGAGGGCCACTTGTCGAACTTCCACGTCGCTCTTGCGCGGCCGGATCGCGACCGTCTCGAGCGGCGCGGTGGCGGAGTCGAAGCGCGCCGAGAGCTCGGCGAGCTCCCGCTCCAGCTCGGCGGAAAGGTCGGCGTGCTGCTGCTGCAAGGCCGCCATGCTCTCCTCGGCGCGGTCGACGTCCCGGCCCTGGTCCATGGCCCGGCTGACTCCCTTGACCGCCGAAGCAGCCTTGCCGATCGTCGAGCGCGAGAGGGTCTTGCGGCCGAAGAGCACCGAAAGGGCCGTCTGGCCGATCGAGATCAAGGTCTGGGTGCGCTGGGACGAGGCCTGCTGCGCCTCCCGATCGATGCGCTCCTGGGCCCGGCGCATCCGCTCCTCGAGGCTCTGGAGCTTGCCGGCGTACTTCTGGCGCAGCTTCTCCTTCTCGAAGTCCCGCTGCTCGCGGGCCCCATCGCCGAGCCGGATGCGGAAAACCCGCTCACTCTCGCCCGGCTGGGAGAACAGGCCCAGGGCAGGGTGGGCGTAGAGCTCGAGGGTCTGGTCGCGGAAGACGGCGTCCCCGAAGTCCTTCTCCCAGCCCTTGTAGCTGCGACCCTGGGCCGCGGCCGAGGGCACGGCGCCGAAGCGGGCGCCGCCCACGGGCTCCCGTTCGAGGTCCCGCTCGGGGTCGAAGCTCTCGGCCAGGGGCTCGGCCTGGCGCCAGTCCACTCCGCCGACGCCTTCATCCAGGGGCAGGCGCAGGACCACCTCGCGGCTGACGTTGACGCCCCGCTTGGCGTCGTAGAAGTGCACCCGGGCGAGGCCGAGCAGGCAGGGCTCGTACTCGATCTCCTCCGCGCCCACGCCCCGTGCCGCCAGGGCCAGCTGCGGCACGTCGGGAGGCAGCAAGGGCTTCGCCGCCGCCGCGGCAGCCGCCGGGCTCGGTGTGGCTGCGGACCCCCGCGAGGCCGCCGTCGCCGAGGCGCCGCCGGTGATCGCTGCCCGCAGGGGGTCCATCAGGACCTTGATCTGCTGGCGGGTCAGGGGGCCCCGCAGGTACGAGAGAGCCCAGCGGGTCTGCATCAGCAAGGGCTCGTTCTCGTGGACGTTGTGCACCAGGAAGACCCGCTTGCCCAGGCCGGAGAGGATCTCGGCCATCCGCGCCTCGTCCAGGGAGCCGCCGGCTGCGGTAGCCGCCCCCTTCAAGCCTTCGAGCACGCGGTTCTTGTCCTGCTCGGTCTGGAGCCGGCCCAGGAACCAGGTGCCGGCGTTGGCCAGGGCCTTGTAGTCGATGTCCGCCGGGTTCTGGGTGGCGACCACCACACCGAGGCCGAAGGCCCGGGCCTGCTTGAGCAGGGTGAGCAGCGGGCGCTTCGAGGGCGGCTCGGCCACCGGCGGCAGGAAGCCGAAGATCTCGTCCATGTAGAGGACGGCGCGCAGGCTCGAGGTGCCCGAGCGACTCCGCATCCAACCCACCACCTCGTTGAGCAGGAGGGAGGTGAAGAACATCCGCTCGGAGTCGCCCAGGTGGGCGATCGAGAGGATGGCGAGGCGGGGCTTGCCGTTCGCCGAGTAGAGCAGGCGGTCGACGTCCAGCGGCTCGCCGGAGAGCCAGGACTGCATGGCCGGCGCGGCGAGCAGGTTGTTGAGGGCGATGGCGAGGGCGAAGCGGTCCTTGGCCGGGAAGAAGGTCTCGAGGTCCATGACCCCGACCCGCGCCACCGGCGGCTCTTGGATCAGGTGGATCAGGCCGGCGAGGTCGAGGTCCACCCCGGCCCGCCAGCGGTCGGCGAGGATCGTCGACAACAGCACGTGCTCGCGGCTGCGCACCGGGTCCGCGTCCACGCCCATCAGGGTCAGGATGCTGCCGGCGAAGGTCTGGACGCGGTCGCCGAAGAGGTCGGCGTCCCCGAGCACGGCCTCCCCCGGGGCCTTGAGGGAGCCGAGGATCGACACCGGGATGCCCGCCTCGCTGCCCGGCGTGTAGATGGCTACGTCGGCCGCCGCGCGCAGGCGGCGGATGCGCTCGCCGTCCTGGTCCCACTGGGCGAGGCCGGTCTTCCACAGCTCGGCCTGACGGGCGGCGTACTCCTCGAGCGAGAGGCCGCCGCGCCGGGCCTCCCCCTCGTCCACCCAGGGCAGGAAGTCCTGGGGGCGCAGCTCGGGGAAGGTCAGCATCAGGTTGCCGAGGTCCCCCTTGGGGTCGATGATCAGGGCCGGGATGCCGTCGAGGGCAGCCTCTTCGAGCAGATCGACGCACAGGCCGGTCTTGCCCGAGCCGGTCATGCCCACGCAGACGGCGTGGGTCAGGAGGTCTTGCGAGTCGTAGAGGAGGGGCTCGGTGCCGACCTTGCCGGAGCCCGGGTCCCAGGGGCGACCCAGGTAGAAGGCACCGAGCTTCTCGTAGACGGGGAGCTCCGCAGCCATCCCGCTCTCTCCTCAGAACACCGTGTAGATGAAGGGGGCGATGGCGCTGCCGCCCAGGATCACCAGGGCCGCGGCCAGCAGCAGGACAACAATGATTGGCCCCAGCCACCACTTTTTGTTCTGCTTGAGGAAGCTGATCAGCTCCCCCACCATGCCGCCGCCCGACTTGGCGGCCTCGCGGGCGAGGTCTGCTCGAGGGTCCGAGCCCTGGCTCATGGGCATACCTCCGAAGGACGACGGGCGCAGGGCCCGCTGGTGGGAATCGAGCAGGAATCTAGCACGGCAGCTCAGAACTGGCGGAAGTAGCGGCTGGTCTCCGAAGGCATCGAGTGGTCCACCCAGTAGGTCGAGGCCGAGGAGTCCCGCTTGAGTCGCAGAGGGTCCCGGCGGAGCAGGCGCATGACCAGGCCAATGGGAGTGATGACGAGGTACCACGTGATGCCCAGGACGAGGCAGGAGACCGTCCAGCCCATCGGCGCCGTGGCCTCCATCCAGCCATCGCGCACAGAGCGGCCGAAGCCGGGCGAGGCGAGGACTCCGGCAGCCAGGGCGGTCATCAGGAGGCCCACCGCCGAGGCGAGGTAGGAGGACCGCACGCCCAGCTCCCCCAGCCCCGCCACCGCGGCGAGGACCAGCGGCAGCCCGGTGCCCACCGACCAGCGCTGCCGCTGCTCCGGGCGCAGCACCACGCTCACCAGCCAGCCTGCCCCGAGCGCCACCGCAGCGCCGAAAAGCATCTGCGGCCGCCAGGCCACCAAACCCGAAAGCAAAATCGCCAGCCCGCCCAACAGCAGGCCAAAGACCTTGAGGTCGAAGGGAGTCGGTGGTTTGTGGGGGGGGGCTAGGGACATGGGGTGGCTTCAGGCAAAGGAGCCTACCATCCCGTGGCGATCTCAGCCCACGGGGCGACGTGCTTCCAGGTGGGTGTCCGCTCGGATCGTGGGGCGGGGGAGCTCGAGCTTCATCAGGGCAACGTTTCCACATCGCTGGTCTTGGAGTGGGCCTGATGAGTGACTGGCCATTGAATCATAGAAAGGCGAGTTGTCCGAGGAGAAAAGCCTTCCATCTCAGAACATTCTCGCGCGTAATGGGAAGGTTGATCTCGGGGCTACTCCAGTCCGTCGCGACAGTTGCGAGCCTCTCACCATCCGGCGGCGACTGTGACCACTCAAAGTGTTCGGAAGA
>JBIOYC010000081.1:0-5550 GCA_044869955.1 Thermoanaerobaculia bacterium
CCGACCTCGACTACGGCGTAGGCCTGTCGATCGACGTGGAGGAAGTGACAGGGACGAGGATCGGGGGGTAGGGCGGAGGGAGAGGAAGAAGGGACGCGTCTCGAGGGCGAGGTCACTCGCCCTCAAGCGTCGTTCGAGCGATCGACGAAGCCGCCTCGGCCGAGGAGCGCGTCCATCCCGCTCCGGATCTCCTGCTGGAAAGCGCCGAAGCCCGCGGCGAGGTCGAGGGCTCGGTCAATGGCCTCGGTTTCCGTTGCCACTCCGAAGGCCTTTTTCGCCCGGTCGAGCTTTCCCTGGTCGACGAAGAGGCTCTTGCGACGGCGCAAGCAGGGGCTCACACTTCGGCGACGGCGTCCAGGGGCGAGCACCTTGCCCATCGGCCGTGCGGCTCTCGCTGCCTCCTCGAAGGCGAGCATGCTCACCACGTAGTCGAGCCGCTGCTTAGGGGTCCAGGCGAGGCGCTCTTGGATCTGGCGCCGGTCCTCCGCGTCACCCCACTCGAGGTGGGCCGCGCGCCGCAGACGGCCAGGATTCGCTCGAGCGTCGCCACCCGGGGCGAAACCGAGCCGCTCTCCCAGCGGGCGACGGCCGACTGCGTCGTGCCGAGGCGGAGAGCAAGGTCGGTCTGGGTGAGGCCGGCGCGGGTGCGGGCTTCGCGGATCAGGGAGGAGGCGATCACGCGAGAGACGGTATCACCCTTCCGCTATGGCGTCCTCCTGCTCAAAGCTGTAGCAGGCCGATCTCGAGGAGGTCCCTCGCTCGCGATGCGAATCCCACCCCCTATCGTGGCACTTTCGGGTTTCTCCCTCGACTCACAAGCCGGCTCAGACGCTGCTTCAGTCTGTCGATGAAACCCACAGGCTGGAGTAGCCGCGGTGCGCGGGAATCGACGCCAAAGGCCGAAGGCAGGGTGGCGAGGCGAAGCACGAGCTTAGTGCGGTCGAGAAGTGCGCCGGCACTCTGCCCAGCACGCTCGGCCTCAGCCGCGACGGCAGGCTTGGCCTCCTGCTGGGCAAGCTCGTACGCTCCTGGGAGCTCCCAGCCTCCCTCCTCCCGGCTCGTTGGCTCGGGAACGAAGGCGTGGTAATCGTAGCGGGGGACGTAGAGAAGGCTAAGCTCCGCGTCCCGTGCGCAGACGCGCTCGAGCTTCTGCGGCTCGGCATCCAGCTCCTGAATCCCGGATTCCACTGCTGCGGCCACCCTCGCCGAAGGGATGATCTCGATCAGGGAGTGAGGAGAGCTCTCACCCCCGCGCTGGATCGTGCGCGCGTAGCCGTAGAGCTCGGTGTCCGAGCCGAGCTGGTGGTGCCAGGTGCGCTGCGGCCGCACAAAAGCCTCCAGCTTGCCGCCCGCCTGCCAGTCGCGAGGCAAGTCGAGGATCAGCTCGCGGCAGGACTCGCGGAGTTTCAGGTTCTCCCGCGGGCGCTTGGTGCCGGTGGCCTCCCAGACGGCGGATGCCTTGAGCAACGCGGCCACCTGGGCAGCGACATTCTTTCGAACCTCGTCGGAGAGAGTCTCAAAGGTCATAGCTGGCTTGCGGGCAGGTCCTTCCAGGTGTTGCACCACGGGCCGCGGCGCAGCTCCTTGCCGATGGCATCCAGCGAGGCAGGGACAAAAGCGACCCCATTGTCTGGGTCGGCAATGAGCACAGCAAGCCTGCCGTTCTCATCGTCCTCATCCTCGAACAGGTCCACGATCAGCACAAGGTGGCCGTCCTCGCAGTCCTTGCTAAGGAAGATCTCGACCGGGCGGCTGGCCTCCATCTCGGTTTCCAGATCTGCGGGTGAGAGCACCTTCCCGAGCGGCTTCGACTTCACTTTCCAGTCATCCCACACGGTCTCAACCCGCTTGACCGGCAGCGGTTGATTCGCGCCCTCGCTCACCTCGTCGTCGTCGTTGCAGGCCTTCTCGATGCGCTTCGAGGCCACCTTGCACTGGGCGACGTCTCTGCCAGCTGCCATAAGCACCATCGACGCGCAGGACGCCCAGCACCAGAGCGTAGCGAGCTGCTTGTCGAGCTCGACCGGAGCTGCAGCACGCCGGTTCTTGGCACCGGAGAGGTCAATCTCGAGGTACTTCTCGTGCTCGAGCCGGAGCATGGTCAGTGTTTTCGCGGACGGGCTCACCACTGGCACACAGCATACGCGAGCTCTCTCGAGAAGCCGCTGCCCTGCTTGCCCCCGCACGTAGCGCTGTTGTTGCCAGCACCACCTCCTTTGACCCTGTGGGGAAGCAGGTAGTCCTTGGCAAGGGGATCGTAGCCCTTAATATGGGAGTAGAGGTAGCGGAAGTCTTCATCCAGATCAACCTCTAAGTCATTCTCGCTCCCACCCGGCAGGAAGATCTCTTCGAGCTCGCGGTTCTTGATCTCGATCTCCACCACGCCGGTGGAGCGGGCCGCCTTGAGCTTCAATCTGAACTGCCGCTTGGCCGAGGGTGAAAGGACGACTGTAACCGGTTTTTCCAACCACGTCGCCTCCAGCATGACTCTGCGGGCAACTGCCTGGCAGCGACCCCCGTAGCCCTCATTGTCCCTTGGCCGGAACTCCCAGATGGTCGCCTCTCTTGGCTGATTCACGGGCACCACAGAGTCGATCTCGGCCGTCGCCAGCTCGCCGTGGGTGAGCAGGACGTGGCCCGCGACGGTGCCCTTCTTGGGGTAGGCGTCGGTCCCGAAGTAGGTCCTGTCGGCGCGACCGAAGTGCTCGACGCCGGGCCGCAGCCAGCTCAGAGCAGGGAGCCAGACCAGGGACCTTCGCTGCTCCTCCGGGAGACGCAGAATCCTGTCCTTGTCGCCCAGCAGGTCATCCCCTACCTCCGCATTCGCCAGCCCAAGCTCAGGAGCATCTGGAATCTCGAAGTGAACGCGCCATCCGTCTAGCAGGTAGAGAGATGACTCGGCATAGCTCTCGTCGCTCCTTCGGAGGCCCAAACGCACGTCAGGTGACCGCCGCCTGTTGTTCCCGTCGCCGAGTCCGCCTTCTTCGACCACGAACGCGGTCTCATCGAACTGAAGGACGGCCAGGTGCGGATCAACGCTGATGCCGTCCGCGGTCTTTTCATCGGTGGCTTCGCCATCGGCCTTCACAGGCCATCGCTTGCTCAGGTTCGGCAGGATCACCGACCAGCTTTTCGCCACCCGGCTATCCCCCTCCACCCGGTTCGGCACATAGGCGCACGGCCCGGAGAAGATCACTCGAAACGTATAGGGCATCTCATCCTCCTCTCGAATCTCCAGCTTCCAAGTCCGGTCCCCCAAACAGCACGAAACTCGACCACTCGCCTTCCGCTCCGCCTGCTCGGTCCTCCCGCATCAGCTCCAACTGCGTCTCGTGGAATGCACGGAAAGCCGAGCCGTGGCCGGCCAGGTGGTCGTAGAACCTCTCGAAGAAGCGTTGGCTCTCACGGTCCGTCACCGGCCGCAGGGTGCCGATGACGATGGGAACGCCGGCAGTGAGGAACGGCCGCGCGAGCGAGACGGCGGCCGGCCAGGCCTCGGTCGGAGAAACCGCCGAGCCGCACGCCGCCAGGATCACGGCCCGCAGGCGGGAGAGATCCCACTCGGCGATCTCGCGGGCAGGGAGCCGGCCGGATCTCTCCGGGGAGGGCGCCAGCAAAAGATATGAATCGAGCGGCCGTGCCGGCAGCGCGAGCGCATGACCCCCGTAGTGCAGCCAGGTCGCCGCGTCCAGGCCCTGGCGTAGCGCCTCGGCGGTGGCCGTCGCGCCCAGCAGCAGGGTGGTGGCTCCCCCCAACTTGCCCGCGATCACTTCGCCTTCTCGCCGCGCCTCGGGAAGAGCCGGGAGGCTCGGCCAGATCTCGCGGTCGATCTCCGGGTCCGCTACCACGAGCGCTTTCTCCGCCTGTCCCGAGCCGGCGAGCGCACGCAGCCGCCGCGTGCCGCGCACGAATAGGGTCGCGCTGGGGCTCATCGCGACCGCCCAGCGCTCTACCAGGAATCCGCCTCCCGGCAGCGGAAGAGCCGCGAAGGGGACGCGGAATAGGAGATCGTCCGGCACAATGACCAGCGCCTCGATGCCATCGCGCTCGAGCCGGGAAGATATCGGTGCGATCAGTAGCTCACCGAGCCGCTCTGCGTGCGCTTGCCACCCGCCGGCACCAGAGTGCCGCTTGCTGCTCGCAAAGCCCGCCACCAGCAGCTCGGGCTCGCCGCTCGCCAGCGGCGCCAGGAACAGCTCGACCGTCGACCCCGTCACCAGCCAGGTCAGCAGCCGATCGGGGAGAACCGCATACTCGACCATCGCCGTTCGCGGCGGCAAGGCCTGCTGGATCGCCGCGATGGGCTCGGCTGCCGTGATCCACCGTCCCCCGTCGCGGGTGGGATGATTGAGGGCCCGCTCGCGCTCCACGTGTTCCAGAAGTCCGCGCGCATCGCGCGAGCCCGCCAGCATCTCGCGGAGGAGCTGGTCCGAGGCAGTTTCCAGCTCGCCGGCAAACGAAACGCGGAAGGAATCGTCGGCCAGGCTGCCGCCGAGACTCTCTCTCAGGTCCAGCGCACGGCGAAGGTCATCCTGCTCCTCCTCTTGCCGGCCAAGCAGCCGATAGGCGCTGGCCCTCGCCTCGTGGGAGAGGACCAGCCTCGACCACAACCGCAGATCGGAGTAGTACGAGATCGCCGAGGAGAGCGCCGCGACCGCGAGCTCGGGGTCCGACTCGCGGAGCATGAGCCCTCGTGCCAGGCCGAGCTCTGCGTTGAAGCGGGCCATGATCCGCGGATCCCGGACTCTCCCGCTCTCCTCCTCGGCTCGCGCGAGATCCTCTACCGCGCCCGTCTCGTCCCCGAGGCGATGCTTGAGCAGGCCCCGCCACAAGAGCACGTCCGCGAAGTACGCCGCATTGTCGAGCCTGGGGCCGACTGCGACCGCCGCATCTTGGTAGAGCAGGGAGGCGCGATCCTCGCCGAGCTGCCGCGCGAAGCTCGCCACCACGTTCAGCGCCTGGAGCTCCCGGTGCGGAGTTCCCAGCGGCCGGACCTTCGCCAAGGCACGATAGAAATGCTCCCAGGCGGCCTCCCCTTCACCTAGCGTCAGGAAGCTCTCGGCGAGCAGGGTCTCGGCATAGGCGCCGTTCTCGTCGTCGCCCACTGCCTCTAGCTCCAGGATCGCTCGCCTCAGGCCCGGTACAGCCTGCTCCGGCCGGCCTGTGTTGTTACGGATTCGCCCGAGGAGTGCATCGAGGCGGGCGGAGAGGGTCCGGTACGGCTTGCCTTCGATCTCGCGCGCCAGGGCGAGGAGCTGCGCCTCCGCGCGCTGCTTGTCGCCTTGCAGGTCGATGCTGGCGGCGATAAAGAAGCGCGCCCAGAGGACCAGCGGCGATCCTTCGTCCAGCCTCACAATGGCACTCTTCAGAGCCGGGAGCGCTGTCTCCGGTTCGCCCCGCAGGTAGGTTTCCCGGCCCTCCTGCGCGGCGAGGATGCACTCGGCCAGGCGTTCGATCTCGTCCGGCCGGCCCGCAGCAAGGACTGTCCGCAAGGTGCTCACTTCTGCACGCGGCAATCCCTCGCCGTAACGCTGACTGAGGGCCTCTGCA
>JBIOYC010000082.1:0-3583 GCA_044869955.1 Thermoanaerobaculia bacterium
GGGCCTTGCGAATGGCTACTGCGGCTGGCTCGGAAGCGGGTCCCGGAGGCACTGGAACCACCAGCGGGCCGCCGATCTCGGGCCGGCGCGGGCTGGTCTCGGGACGGCGGAGGGGCCTCTCGGCGGCCAGGATCGCCTCCCGCGGCGGCAGCTCGCGGCCGAGCAGCAGCCCGAGCACCCGGCTGGCTCCCTGCTTGTCCAGGGGGCGGTTGCCGTTGCCACACTTGGGCGACTGGATGCAGGACGGGCAGCCCTCCTCGCAGGGGCAGCCCTCGATCAGCTCGATCACCCGCGAGAGCAGACCCGGCAGGTCGCCGAAGATGCGCGCCGCGATGCCGATGCCGCCGGGGTGGCCGTCGTAGATGAACACCGCGCCGCTGCCGACCTGGGGCTGGTAAGGGTAGGAGATGCCGCCGATATCGCCGCGGTCGCAGAGGGCGAGCAGGGGGCAGAGCGAGATCCCCGCGTGCTCCGAGGCGTGGAGGGCGCCCAGGAAGTGACGGCCGGCGAGGCGCAGGGTCTCCTCCAGGGCCCGCGGCACCTGCCACCACAGCCCCACGGTCTCGAACGAGGAGCTGGGCAGCTCGAGGGGATCCGCCCCCAGCAGCTCCTGGGAGCCCAGGCGCTTGCGCTCGTAGCCCATCACCCTTTCGGTGACCTTCAGGCGGCCCAGGCGGCCTTCGAGCGGCGGCTGGGACAGCTCCTCCATCACCTCCAGGATCTCGGTCTCCTTCTCCGACAGCGGGGTCGTGTAGTAGTCCACCCGCGCCGCCTCGACCAGCACGCGGCGCGCGGCGAGGTCGAGCTCGCGCACCAGGTACTGCCGCCCGGCGTGGAAGTAGACCGCCCCGGGATGGCACTCGTGGAAGACCCGCACGCCGTCGATGGTGCCGATCGAGCGCTGGGCTCCCGTGTCATAGATCACCGTGGTCGCCCCCGTGCCGCGCAGCGAGATCCCGCGCTGCGGGCGGCGGGCCGAGGTGGCCAGCTCGCCTGTGTCCGGCAGCCGCACCAGCCTGCCCTCGGCGAGCAGGTCCCCCACCACCGGCGCCAGGGGCTCGAGGTAGGCGCGGTCGGCCTCGGGCGAGAGGGGCCGCTCGGCCGCCGCGCACACCAGGTGAGCCCGGGCCACCGGCTCGTTGGCCGGATCGACGATCAGCCTCTCGCAGGGCCGCTCCAGCAGCTGGGTTGGATGGTCGAGGAAGTAGAGGTCGAGGGCATCGGGCAAGGCGACCAGGGCGGTCAGGGACTCCTGCCCCGCCCTGCCGACCCGCCCCGAACGCTGCCAGGTGGCCATCACGCTGCCCGGAAAGCCGACCAGCACGCAGGCGTCGAGGCCGCCGACGTCGATGCCCATCTCGAGGGCCGAGGTGGAGATCACGGCGTCGAGCTCGCCGGCTGCCAGGCGAGCCTCGATCGAGCGCCGCTCCTCGGGGAGGAAGCCCGAGCGGTAGCTTGCCACCCGCTTCGCCAGCTCGCGGTCCTGCTGCGACAGCCACGAGTAGAGCAGCTCGGTGATCCGCCGGGCCTTGGTGAAGACGATGGTCTTCGCCCCCCGCCGCACCAGGGCGGTGAGCAGGCGCAGGGTGGTGGTGTAGGGGCTGGCGGCCGGGCGCAGCAAGAGGAAGTGGCGGCCCTCCCGCGGGGCCCCGGACTCCTCGATCCAGTGGAAGCTCCGGCCGGTCAGGGTGGCAGCGAACTCCGCCGGGTTGGCCGCCGTGGCCGAGGAGGCGATCAGTGCCGGGCTCGCCCCGGCGGCCCGCGCCAGGCGCAGCAGGCGCGAAAGCACGTGGTGGAAGTGGCTGCCGAAGATGCCACGGTAGGTATGCAGCTCGTCGAGCACCACCCAGGAAAGCTCGGCGAGCCAGGGCAGCCAGAGGTCCGGGCTGCCCAGCAGGCCCAGGTGGAGCATGTCCGGGTTGGTGATCAGCACTCGCGGCGGATTCTCGCGGATGCGCTGGCGGGCCTCGCGGGGGGTGTCGCCGTCGTAGACCTCGCAGCCGAAGTCCTCGGGCCCGAGCCCGGCGGCCGCCGCCAGGGCCCGGAGCTTGCCCTTCTGGTCCTGGGCCAGGGCCTTCAGGGGGAAGAGCAGCAGGGCCCGTCCGGGAACACCGGCGAGGGCCGCCTCGAGCACGGGGAAGTAGAAGACCAGGGACTTGCCGGAAGCCGTGGGGGTAGTGACCAGCACGTCCCGGCCCTGGCGGGCGGCCAGGATGCCCTCGACCTGGTGGCTCCAGAGGCGCCCCACGCCGCGCGTCGCGAGGGCCCGGGCGAGAGGCGCCGGAGGCGGCGGATCGAGCTCGCCGAAGCGCTCCTCGGCCGCCGGCAGGAAGGCGGCGTGGGCGATCTCCGGACCGAGCTTGGCGTCGGCCGAGAGCTCGGCGAGGAAGGCGGTGAGGTCGATCCCGCTGGCGGGCACGTCGGGATCATACGAGGACCTGCCCGGGGGTTACGGCCGCCCAAGGGCGGATGGTAGAATTTGGCCACTTCGGCCGGGGCCTGCCTCTCCTTCCTCCCGAAAGGCCCTCGACAGAACCCTTTCATCCCCTGGAGCTTGCCATGGCGACCCTCGACCTGGACGTGGAAACCCGCCTCTCGAGCGCTGAGCTGATCGCCCTCGAAGATCGCTACGCCGCCCACAACTACCACCCCCTGGACGTCGTCATGGCGCGGGGCGAGGGGATCTGGCTCTGGGACGTCGAGGGCAACCGCTACATGGACTTTCTCGCGGCCTACTCCGCCGTCAACCAGGGCCACTGCCATCCCAAGATCCTCGCCACCCTGATCGAGCAGGCGAGCCGCCTGCCCCTCACCTCCCGCGCCTTCCGCAACGACCAGCTCGGTCCCCTCTGCCAGGAGCTCTGCGAGCTGTCCGGCTTCGAGCGCGTGCTGTTGATGAACTCCGGCGCCGAGGCGGTCGAGACGGCGGTCAAGGCCGCGCGCAAATGGGCCTATGAGGTCAAGGGCGTGGCCGCCGGCCGGGCCGAGATCCTGACCTTCGAGCACAACTTCCACGGCCGCACCACCACCATGGTGAGCTTCTCCTCCGAGGCCCAGTACCGCGACGGCTTCGGTCCCTTCACCCCGGGCTTCCGCATGCTGCCCTACGGCGACCTGGCGGCTGTCGAGGCTGCGATCACCCCCGACACGGCGGCGATCCTGGTCGAGCCGATCCAGGGCGAGGCCGGCATCGTCATTCCGCCCGAGGGCTTCCTGGTCGGTCTGCGCGAGCTCGCCACCCGCCACCGCGTGCTGCTGATCCTCGACGAGATCCAGTCCGGGCTCGGGCGCACCGGACGCCTCTTCGCCTTCGAGCACGAGAGCATCCGCCCGGACGCGGTGACCATCGGCAAGGCCCTCTCGGGAGGCTTCTACCCGGTCTCGGCCTTCCTCGCCAGCGACGAGGTGATGGGGGTTTTCCACCCCGGTGACCACGGCTCGACCTATGGCGGCAACCCCCTGGGAGTGGCGGTCGCCCGCACCGCCCTGCGGGTGCTGATCGAGGAGGGGATGATCGAGCGCTCCGCTCGCCTCGGTGCCTACCTCCTCGACCGCGTCCGCCGCATCGAGTCGCCTTACGTTG
>JBIOYC010000083.1:0-49541 GCA_044869955.1 Thermoanaerobaculia bacterium
ATCCCACCGACAGTTTCTGCCGCTGATCGCCGGGGCGCTCCTCGCCCTGGCGGGGAGCGGAGGCGCAACGCCCCAGCAGGCGGAGCCGGCTCCCTCGTCCCCGCCCGCTTACGTCGGGGCTGACGTGTGCGTCGCCTGTCACGGGGAGGTTGCCGACCAGATGGCCCCGACCCTCCACGGCAAGAGCGCGTTCGCCAAACTCTCGAACCAGGGCTGTGAGACCTGCCACGGCCCCGGCAGCGCCCACGCCGACGACCCGGAGAACCCCTCGCTGCAGCCCAGCATCACCAAGCTCTCGGCCCGCGCCCAGGCGGACACCTGCCAGCAATGCCACAGCGGCGGGCAGCAGTTCTTCTGGAACGGTGGCCGGCACGAGGCGCGTGGCCTGTCCTGCACCAGCTGCCACTCGGTGCACTCGCCCAAGAGCGAGCAGGCCCAGCTGGCGAGCGCCACCGTCACCGAGCAGTGCTTCAGCTGTCACAAGGACGTGCGGGCCGAGATCTGGAAGACCTCCCACCACCCGGTGCGCGAGGGCAAGATCACCTGCTCGGACTGCCACAACCCGCACGGCTCGCCGACCCCCAAGATGATCCGCGCCGCCACGGTCAACGAGCAGTGCTACACCTGCCACACCGAGAAGCGGGGACCCTTCCTCTGGGAGCACCCGCCGGTGCGCGAGAACTGCATGAACTGCCACACGCCGCACGGCTCGAACCACCTCAAGCTGCAGCGGACCTCGGTGCCCTACCTCTGCCAGCAGTGCCACTCCAATACTCGGCACCCCGGCACCCTCTACGACGCCTTCCGGGCGCCGACGCTGGAGAACCCGGCCACGGGGAGCAACCGCCTCTTCAACCGGGCCTGCCTGGACTGCCACTCGGCGATCCACGGCAGCAACCATCCCTCCAGCCCCTACCTGGCCCACTAGCCACGAGGAGGACGCCATGCGCAAGGAACAATCCAAGCTCCTCATCCTCGCCGCGCTGGTCGGCCTCGTCGTCGCCGGGCCGGCCCTCCAGGCCGAGGATGCCACCCAGAGCAGCGACGGTTTCCGCCTCTGGGCCGATCCCGTCGTCCTCGGGGTGCTCGAGACCGACGTCGACACCGACTCCGCGCGCTTCCAGGAGTACCGTAACCTCGGCAGCGGCTTCCGCGGCGCCCTCCACCTCGCCGGTGAGAGCGAGGACGGCGACCGCACCTTCGACTTCCGAGCGGTCAACCTCTCGCGCGACGATGCCCGCTACACCCTCGAATACGGCGTCGCGGCCCGCTGGAACGTGCTGCTCGACTACAACAAGATCCCCCACCGCTTCGGCAACAACGCCAAGTTGTTGTGGAGCCGGACCGGTCCCGGCGTGTACGAGATCGCCGATCCGGTGCAGGCGCAGATCCAAGGGGTCCTCGACCGCCAGGCCGCGACCAACCGGGCCGCGATCAACTTCGCCTTCCTCGACAACCTGATGGCACCGTACCTCGCGGCGGCCCAGAAGGTCGACCTCGCCCTCCAGCGCGATCGCACCCGCGCCCGCTTCGAGCTGGGCCGCATGGGCAAGCTGGCCTGGGCGATGGAGGTCAATCACGAGAACCGCACCGGCAATCGCCCCTTCGGCGCCTCCTTCGGCTTCAACAACGTCACGGAGCTGCCCGAGCCGATCGACTACGACACCACCACGGCCGAGCTCTCCGGTGAGTGGTGGGTGAAGAACGGCGGCGTTCGCTTCGGCTACCGCCGCTCGGTGTTCGAGAACAACGTCAGCACCCTGATCTGGGACAACCCGTTCCGGAGCGTCGACTCGACCGACGGCAGCGCCTATCAGAGCCCGAGCTCTTCATCGATCAACGGTGCCACCCGCGGCGCCGCCGACCTGGCCGCCGACAACGAGGCGGACACCGTATACGCCGACGGCCGGGCTCGCTTCGGCAGCTGGTGGATGAGCGGAGGCGTGTCCTACGGCATCCTGTCCCAGGACGATCCGCTGCTGCCCTACACCCTCAACACGGCGATCCGGGGGATCGACTTCTCCGGGGCCACCTTCGACCCGACCAACAACGCCAACCTGCCGGTGCGCAGCGCCGACCTCGAGATCAAGACCCTCGGCCTCAACGCCGAGGCCGGCACCCGCTTCGCCGAGGACTTCTCCCTCACCTTCCGTTACCGCTTCTACGACCACGACAACACCTCGGAACGGATCGAGTTTCCCGGCTACGTGCGCTTCCAGTCCGTGTGGGAGGACATTGCACGGATCACGGTCCCCTACTCCTACACCCGCCAGAACGTCGGTGCCGAGCTGGATTGGGACTTGAGCAACAACACTTCCCTCGGCCTCGCCTATCGCCATGAAACCTGGGATCGCGAATTCCGCGAGGTCGAAAGCCAGGACGAGGACGTGCTCGCCCTCACCTTCGACAGCCAGCCCAACGAGCAATGGAGCTTCCGGCTGAAGTACGAGTACGGCGATCGCTCGATCGACGGCTACGAAGTCGAGGCCCAGGAGCTCAGCTTCGTCGACCCCGAGGGGGTGAACAACGCCCCGCTGCTGCGCAAGTTCGACGAGGCCGCGCGCAAGCTCAACGGCTGGAACGCTCAGGTGCAGTACTTCCCCGTCGACTCCTGGTCGCTGACCGTGGGCGCCAGCAGCCGCGACGAAGACTACGACGAGAGCGAGCTCGGACTGCTGGCGGACGAGCTCTTCCAGTACAACGCCGAGATCTCGTTCAACCCGGGCGAGAGCTTCAATCTCTACGCCTTCGCCCACCTCGCGGATCGCGACGTGCTCCAGATCGCGCGTCAGGGTGGATCGACCCCCTCGATCCGCGAGATCGACAACTGGCAGGCTGACTTCGAGGAGAAGAACAGCACCTACGGTCTCGGGCTGACCTCGAAGCTCGGCGACAGGTTCACGCTCAACGTGTCCGGCCAGTGGAACGAGTCCGACGGCTTCGCCGACTTCGCCGCGGTGGCCGGCGGCCTGCCCCTGGGCACCCGGACCAGCGCTCTCGACTTCGACAACTACGAGGACATCGATCTGCTCACCTTCATCGGCCGTCTCGACTACAAGCTGAGCGAGAAGGCCGCCTTCGGCTTCTGGTACCGCTACGAGGACTTCACGATCGACAGCTTCATCCTCCAGGGCCTGCGCAACTACCTGCCCGGTGCCCTGCTCCTCAACGCCTCGAACGGCGACTACCAGGCCGATGTCTTTGCTGTCGAGCTGACGCTCGACTTCTGATCCAGGAGCTTTGGAGGGGTTGCGCGGGGCCTGTCTCGAACGAGGCAGGCCCCGCAGCTACAATCCCCACCTGCATGCCTCCTTCCCGCTTCGCCCTGTCCGCCGGGCTCGCCCGCGCCACCCCCTGGGCCCTGCTCGCCACCCTCCTCGCCACCCTCGCCTGGTCCTGGCCCCTGATCGAAACTCCCGACAGCGCCCACTATCGTCTCCTCGCCGAAAACGCCAGTCCTCTCGAGCTCCTCGCCAGCACCCGCACTCCCGGCTATCCCTGGTTCCTGCGCGGGATCGCCGCGGTCTGTCCGGACCTCTCCTGCTTGCCGGCCGCGCAGCTCGCCCTCCACGGCCTCGCGGCCGCCGCCCTGGGTGCCAGCCTCTTCGGGGCCGGGCTCTCGAGGCTCGCCGCGACGGCCGCCGCGGGCCTCGTCCTGGTCGATCCCTGGGTCTGGGCCATGGCTCCGAAGCTGCGCAACGACCTGCTGGCGCTGAGCCTCGCCGTGGCGACCCTGGCCGCGCTGCTGCGGGTCCTGGGGGCTCCGAGCCCCGGCGCCTGGGCCGCCCTCTCGGCCGCTACGACGGCGACCTGGCTGATCCGGCCGGCTTACCTCTTCCTGCCCCTCCTGGCGATCGGCGTGGGTCTCTTGGGGCGCCGGTTCCAGGCTCGACGTACCGACGGAGGACCCGGCCGGAGCCGGCTGGCGATGAGCCTCAGCCTCGCCACCTTCGGCCCCTTGCTGCTCTGGTGCCTCTTGCGACTGGTCGCCGTCGGAGTCTTCGGGCCGGTGTCGTTCACCGGCTTCAACCTGATCGGCTCGACGGCCTCTCTGCTCGACCAGGAGGAGATGCGCAGCCTGCCTCTGAAGGAAGCCCGCCTGGCCCGGGAGATCCTCCGCCGGCGCCATCGGCTGGGCCTGGAGCCGATCGGACTCGAGACGCCGATCGCCTCCTGGTGGGCGCAGTTCCATCCCAACGTCTGGCAGGTGGGGGCTCCCGCCGCCAGGCGGCAGGCGCAGCAGCACCTCCTCCGGACTCACCCACCTGAGCAGGCGGCGGTCCTCCTCGACGTCGAAGCCGACCGCCGGCTGACGCGGCTCTCGCTCGCCCTGATCCGCGCCCAGCCGTGGCAGTACCTGCGGTGGGTCGGCGCGGGTTGGGCGGCCGCCCTGCGCCGGCTGGCGCGCGATCCCTGGGTGCTCGTCCCGGCTCTCGCCTGGGTCGCCGCCTGGCCGGCCTCGGCCCTGGCTCGCCGGCGCAGGGGAGGCGAAACAGCGCCTTCCACGCCGGGAGTCGCGACCGCCCAGGCCTGGCTGGTGGTGGCCGCGGCCTTCTACCTCGGCGGAGCGGCGCTCGCCCTCGCCGTCGAGCCTCCCGAGCCACGCTACCTCGAAGCCGTCGTCTTGCTGCTGCCCGCAGCGCTGGCGGCCGGGGCGATCGAGACCTGGCGGTCGCTCTTCGCCTCCAGGATCCGGCCCGAAGGAGCACGCGCTTGAGGCGGCTGCTCGCCTTTCTGGCGGAGCGTGCGCGCGCGCTGACCGTCGGCCTCTTCGCCCTCTTCGTCCTGATCCTGCTCGCCGGTGAGCACCGCACCGATCGCGCCCCGGTCGAGAGGCAGGACGCCGCCCTCTTCCACTTGCTCTCCCAGCAGCCTCTGGGGGTGCCGCTGCTCGCCGCCATCCGGACCCCGGGCTATCCCCTCCTGCTCAAGGGAGTGCGGGCGGCCTGTCCGGAGCTCGGCTGCCTGCCGGAGGCGCAGCTCCTGCTCCACGGCCTCGCCAGTCTGGCTCTCTGTGCCGGGCTGCTCGCCTTCGGCCTCTCCCCGCTGGCTGCCCTGGTCGCCTCGGGCCTGGTCGCGACCGCCCCGCTCGCCGAGACGTTCGTCCCCTGGGTGATGAGCGACCTGCCGGGCGCCAGCCTCGGCGTCCTGGCCGTGGCCGCCCTGCTGGCCTGTGTCACCCGCCCGGGCGTGTGGAGCTGGTCCGCGCTGGCCGGGGCCTCGCTGCTCGCCTGGCTCATCCGGCCGGCCTATCTCTTCCTGGTTCCCTTGCTACCGCTCGCCGGGCTCTGCTTCGCGCTGGCGCACGAAGGCCGCTCGGCCTGGCGCCGTGCCCTCCGGCGCACCCTCCTGCCCCTCGGCCTGGCGAGCTGCCTCCCCCTGCTGCTCTGGTGCGGTCTGCGCCTCGCCCTCCTCGGCAGCTTCGCACCGGTCTCCTTCACCGGCTTCAACCTGATCGGTCTCACCGCCTCCTGGCTGACCGAGCCCATGGTCGCCCGCCTGCCTCCCGAGCACCAGGAGCTCGCGGCGACGATCCTCGCCGAGCGCACCGCCCGCGGAATGGCTCCCGTCGACGCCACCACCTCCTACGCCGCCTGGCGGTCCCAGTTCGATTCCAACGTCTGGGGCCTGTCCGCCGAGGCCGCGCGGCTGCTGGGCCGGGACGAGCTCGCCAAGGTCCACAAGCCCCGGCGGGTCACGCTGCTGCGGGACGTCGAGGCGGATCGCCGCCTGCTCGGGTTATCGTTCGCTCTGGTGCGGGAACGTCCACAGCTCTACGCGCGCTGGCTCCGAGAGGGCTGGGCGATCGCCCTCCGGCGCTTCCGAAGCTCGTACCTGGCCGCCTGGTCCACCCGGTTGTTGGGGCTTGGCTGGCTGGCCCTGCTCTTCCGGCACCTCCTGGCCCGGCGTCACCAGCCGATCCCCGCCTCGGCCCGTCCGGAGCCGCCCTGGAGGTCCCTCGGCTTCCTGGCCTTCGCCCTGGCCTACTGTCTCGCCTCGCTGGCCCTCAGCCTGGCCCTCGAGCCACCCCAGATCCGCTACCTCGACGCTGCGGGAATCCTCCTGCCCGGCGCGCTGGTGGCGGCGGCGGTCGAGGTCTGGCTCCACCTCCTGCGGCCGCTCTGGGCGCGGCCCGTGGCCCTCGGTTAATCTCGGCCACCATGTCCACCCTCGAGCTCTCGGTCGTGATGCCTTGCCTCAACGAGGCCGACACCCTCGCAACCTGCATCCGCAAGGCGAGGCGAGCGCTGGCCGAGGCGGGAATCGAGGGCGAGGTGATCGTCGCCGACAACGGCTCGACCGACGGCTCGCGGGCCATTGCCGAAGCCGAGGGGGCGCGGCTGGTGCCGGTGGCCGACCGGGGCTACGGGGCGGCGCTCGCCGGCGGGATCGCGGCAGCTCGCGGCCACTTCGTGATCATGGGCGACGCCGACGACAGCTACGACTTTCTCGAGATCCCCCGCCTGGTCGCACGGCTGCGCGAGGGCCACGACCTGGTCCAGGGCTGCCGGCTGCCAGCCGGCGGTGGGCGGATCGTCAAGGGGGCCATGCCCTTCCTTCACCAATGGCTCGGCAATCCGGCACTGACCGCCCTGGTGCGCTGGTGGTTCCGGGCGCCCATCCACGACGTCTACTGCGGCCTGCGGGGCTTTCGGCGAGACTGGCTGGGGGCGCTGGGGATGCGCTCGCAGGGCATGGAGTTCGCCACCGAGATGATCATCCGCGCCAGCCTGACCGGCGCCCGCATCGCCGAAGTGCCGATCACCCTCCACCCTGACGGGAGAGTGGCTCATCCCCCGCATCTGCGCACCTTTCGTGACGGCTGGCGGACCCTGCGCTTCTTCCTGCTCTGCACCCCGCGCTGGCTCTTCCTGGTGCCTGGCCTGCTGCTCCTGCTGGCCGGCTCGCTGGGCTTCGGGCTGGCCCTGCCGGGGGTCCGCTTCGGGCGCGTCGTCCTCGACGCCCACACGCTGCTCTACTCGAGCCTGGCCCTGATCTGCGGCTATCAGTCGGTGCTCTTCGCGGTCTTCGCCAAGACCGTGGCCGTGCGCGAGGGGCTGCTGCCCCCGGATCCCCGCCTCGCCCACTTCCATCGCTTCGCGACCCTCGAGCGCAGCCTGCTCGCGGGACTCGCGGCCATCCTCGGTGGTACGGCCGTGCTGGCCGCGGTCCTGGTGGGCTGGAGCGAGAGCGGCTTCGGCCACCTCGATTACGCGGCCACCATGCGCAGGGTGATCCCCGCCGCCACCGCCACGGCCCTGGGGTTCACCACCGTGCTGGCTGGCTTCTTCTCGGCCATCCTCGGCATGCGGAGCGGCGAGGGCTCGCGGTGAGCGGGCCCCCAGCGGGTTTCGACGCCTACGCCGAGGGCTACGACGAGGCGCTGAACCGGGGGTTGAGTCTCTCCGGCGAGAGCAAGGAGTTCTTCGCCACCGGCCGGATCACCTGGACCTGTCGACGGCTGGGGGCCCGGGCGGCCGGAGTCCGCCGCGTCCTCGACTTCGGCTGTGGCACCGGCACCGCCGTGCCGATCCTGCTCGAGGCCTTTTCAGAGGCCAGGGTCACCGGCGTCGACTCTTCGGCAGCCTCCCTGGAGGTGGCCCGGCGAGCGGTCACCGACTCGAGGGCGGCCTTCCTCCCCCTCGAAGAGCTGGCCGGGGCCGGCGTCTTCGATCTCGTCTACACCAACGGCGTCTTCCACCACATCCCGCCCGCCGACCGGGCGGAGGCATTGGCGAAGCTCGCCGCGGCGCTCGCGCCCGGAGGCTACCTCGCGCTGTGGGAGAACAACCCCTGGAACCCGGGGACCCGCTGGGTGATGAGCCGCATCCCCTTCGACCGCGACGCCATCCCGCTGCCTCCAAGCGAGACGAGGGAGCGGGTCACCGTGGCGGGGCTGGAGGTCGTAGGTGTCGACTACCTCTTCTTCTTCCCGCGATTCCTGGGATTCCTGCGCTGGCTGGAGCCGTGGCTGTCGAGGTTCCCGCTGGGGGCGCAGTACCTGGTGCTGGCCAAAGCCTCCCTCGATCCGGCCCCCTCACCCTAACCCTCTCCCCCCTACGGGGGGCGAGGGGATCAGAAGGGATGAGACAGGGATCGCAGGGGATCCATTCCTGTCCGGTTCCCTCGCCCCCCGCAGGGGGGAGAGGGTTAGGGTGAGGGGGCCTTCGCCCGACCAGCTGGCCGAGAGACCCCTCTAGGCTTCGCTCGCTTCGCGCCTCGAGAGCTCGCCGATCTTCGCGGCGAGGGCAATCAGCGCCAGGACGATCAGCCCCAGCGAGACGACCAGCCCCCGGCGGCGGTATCTCAGCTCCCCGAGCGCCGTCTCGCCCGCGGCCAGAGCCTCCTGCGCTAGCTTCATGCCCAGGGCGTGTTTCTTGGCGAACGCACCCTCGGGGTCGCTGGCGAAGGTGTGGACCAGCACCTCGAGCTCGATCTGTGCATCGATGGCACCATCGATGGCTTGCAGGGCCTGCCGGGTCTCGACCCCTCCTCTCCTGGCCCGCAGCAGGGTCCGCTCGGCCCGGGCGACCGAGGCCGTGAGCTCGCTCATCCGCGCCAGCAGGGCGGCACCGGTGCGGTAGCCGAACGGCTCCCGGGTGAAGGCCGGCTCGGCGCCGTGGCACTCGACGCATCGCGCGACCCGGCCGACCACCGGCTGGTTGGTTTTCGGGTCCAGGTAGGTGAAGGTCGCCTTGCCGATGCGGAACTTGGTGAACAGGCGCTCGAACTCGGGACGCAGGCCGGCCGTGCCGGAAGACTGTGCCGGCAGGGTGTGGAAGGGCAGGCTCAGGGCGCGATCGACCAGCCAGTCGAAACGCTGCTCGCCTGCCAGCCCTGCGGTCGTCGCGCTGGCGAGCAGGGCATCCCGGGTGCGCAGGTAGTTGCGCTGGCTCGGCTCGGGCAGTGGCTCTTGGCCCTCCTGGGCGGCCACCCCTTCGTGGCAGAAGCCACAGGGACTCTCCGGGAGACCCGTGAGCATCGCCATGGTCGGCCGCACCACGCCGTGATTGCTGTGACAGGTCGCGCACTCGGAGAAGGCATGGAGCCGGCGGACTTCGGCCTGCGGCTCGGGCGCCTCGTGGCAGGTCGAGCAGCCGGCACCGGAAGCCGTGGCGAGGAGCTCGTTGTGCCGCCTGAAGCCTTCCTGCTTCGGGCTCTGTCGAAACAGCTGCGCCTCGCGGCCGTGGCATTGGCCGCAGACGAAAGCCACCGAGTCGACGCCCGGCGGGCTGGCTCCGTGGTTGCCGTGGCAGTCGTTGCAGGTCGGGGCCGAGAGGTCCTCCTTCTCGAGCAACGCCCGGGCATGGACGCTCTGCCGCCAGAGCGCGTACTGATCGATCGGCAGGTCGCGTCCGTCCGGGGTCTGGTAGCCGGCCATGCGCGCGGCGTCGCCATGGCATCCCCGGCACGTCTCGGCCACGTTCTTGGGATGGACCCGCGAGCGCGGATCGCTGACGCGGAGAATGCTATGGGTACCGTGACAGGCCACGCAGGTGGCTACCTTGCGATCACCCGCTGCGAGAGCCTTGCCGTGTACGCTCGAGGCGTACTCCCGCTCCTGGTCGACCCGGAGATCGGGCCGGAACCGCCGCATCAGGGCCGGGTCCGAGTGGCAGCGACCGCAGGAGGCCGGCACCTCGGCCAGGTCCGGCTTGCCGCGGTAGGGGTTGGCCGCGAAGTCGGGATCCATGGCCGAGGGATCCTCGGCGAGCGCCGGGTCCGGGTTGCCGCCGTGGCAGTCGTGGCAGGACAGGCCGACCTCGGCGTGGACGTCACCGGCGAAATCCTCCACGACCTGGGTCTGCTCCTGGTCGAAGAAGTCGGCGCTGGCGTGGCAGCTCGTGCACGAGGTCGGCCTCGGCGCACTCCCCGCAGCCTCACCCCAGAGGGGAGTCGCTCCGGCGCAGAGCAGGATGGCGAGCGCCGTGATCGAGCGCGGGCGGTTCATGGCTCCCTCCTCTCGGTTCGCCGGGTGGCGAAGCCGAGGAGCGCCACCAGGAGCCCGGTCGCCAGGACCGCCAGGATCGGCACCGGGGAGCGGTATCCCCAGGCGGTGAGGCCCACCACGTAGACCACGGCGGCGGCCCCGACTGCCGTGAACCCCGGGCTCCTGCCCCGCCGGACCACCCCCTTGTCGAGGAAGGGAACGAGCAGCACCAGCAGGCCGAGGAGGCCGAAGAGCAGGATCGGGATGGCCTCGTACTCGACACCGAGGATCTCGCCCCCGGGGACCAGCTTCAGGGTCTCGAACATGAACAGGAAGTACCACTCGGGCCGAATGTCACGAAACGCCGGGGCGAAGGGATCGGCCTTCTCCCCCAGCTCCCAGGGGAAGAGGGCCGCGAGCGCGGCGAGCACCCCGACGGCCACCGTCCAGCCGAACAGCTCGCGCAGGGCGAAATGGGGGAAGAAGCGCATCGGCCGGTGCCCGCCTCCCTGCCGTTCGACGGCCGGCGGAACGCTCAGGCCGAGCCGCTGCACCAGCAGCAGGTGGCCCAGCAGGAGCAGGGTGGTGGCCGCCGGGAGCACCGCCACGTGCCAGGCGTAGAAGCGCGCGACGGTGCCTCCGGAGACCCGTTCTCCACCGCGCAGGAAGCGGAGGGTCCACCCACCGATCCAGGGGATCGAGCCGGCGATGTCGGTCCCCACCTTGGTGGCGAAGAAGGCGAGCTGGTTCCAGGGCAGCAGATAGCCCGAGAAGCCGAAGGCCAGGGCCAGGTACAGGAGCAGGACACCCGAGATCCAGCTCAGCTCCCGTGGCGGCCGGTATGCCTTGAGGAAGTAGACCGAGGCGAGGTGGGCGAAAGCGAAGAAGACCATCAGATTCGCCGACCACGAGTGAATCGAGCGGATCAACCAGCCGAAAGGAACGGTGGTCATGATGAGCTCCACCGATTCGAAGGCCTCCTCGGCCGACGGCCGGTAATAGAGCATCAGCAGGATGCCGGTCGCGACCTGGACGGCGAAGAAGAAGAGCGTCATGCCGCCGAAGTAGTAGAGCGGTGTGAAGCGATGCACGGGGACCGTCTTGTGAGCGGCGAGCTCGCGCAGGGCGCCGAGCGAGAGCCGCTCGTCGAGCCAGGCGTAGATTCGCGTGCCGGTGCCTCTCATGGCTCAGACCCTCTGCACCACGAGGGTGTCGGCCTGCCCTCCTCCCCGTGCCAGCCGATGAACCTGAAAGACCGTCAGCGGTCGCGGCGGCGGCCCGGCGACGTTGCGCCCGGCCAGGTCGTACTGGCCGTTGTGGCAATTGCACCAGATCGCCTGCCTGTCCTTGCGGTACTCGACGATGCAGTCGAGGTGGGTGCAGGTGGCCGAGAAGGCCCGGTAGTCCGTGTCCGAGACGCGGATCAAGATCACCGGCTCGACCCCGAAACGGAGGATCTTGAAGCCGCGCTCGAGGAGCTCCGGATCGTTGACCGCCCCGGCCTCGACCTCGGCGGCGGTGGCCTCGGGCAGGTCCGGCGGGCTGAGGTAGCGAAGGACCGGATAGAGGGCGGTGGCGAGGAAGCCGCCGAACGAGGTCCCAAGGAGCCAGCTGAGGAACCTCCGGCGCTCGATTCGAGGGGTATCACCGGTCATGGGCACCTCTCTTCGACGCTGCGGTTGCCGACCAGCTTAGAGCGGCCCGACTCGGCGACCACACCCGCGCGAGTGGGCGGACTGCCCCGGAGGATGGGGCAGCGCCCCCTATCGAGAGGAGGGGAGAGGGATCTGAGGACCTCCGAGGAAGGTCCATGTGCTAGCCTCTCGGCCTGCCTGCCCCACCGGTCATGCCCTTCACCGATCGCATCCTTCGCCGGCTGGGCGCGCCTCTGGCGGCGTGCCACTACCGCTTCCTCTACGGTGGCTCCTCAGCTGCCGCGCGCTGGCTGGGACGTTGGGTCGATCGCTGGGAGGGAATCAGCCGCCGGGGTGACGTACCGCTCGATCGAGGGCGGTGGGAGCAGCAATACCAGACCGGACGCTGGGACTGTCTTGCCCATGCCACGGAGACGGCTCGCTACGGTACCCTCGCCGGCTTCCTGACCCGGGAGGCCGGTCTCTCGGAGGTGCTCGACGTTGGCTGTGGCGAGGGCCTCCTGCGGCGCTTTTGCTCGAACCCGATGCTTCATTTCACCGGCATCGACCTCTCCGAGGCCGCCGTCGCGAAGGCCGGCCTCCACAGTCCGCCGGGCGACACCTGGCTCCAGGCCGCCGCCGAGACCTTCGTTCCGGCCCGGACTCCTGGCGCCATCGTCCTCAACGAGTGCCTCTACTACCTCCAGGAACCGACTCGCCAGGCCCGGCGCTACCTCGGTCTCCTGAGCTCAAGGGGGCTGCTGCTGGTGTCGATGTTCCGGACGCCGAGGACGGACGCGATCGCGCGCTGCCTGGTCCGCGAGCTGCCCCTGGTCGAAGAGGTCGAGGTCCGCGGCAAGCGCGGAGCCTGGCGCATCCAGGTCTTCAGGCCAGGAGCCCCGCCCACCGCGCCCACTGCTCCGTGACCTCCATCGCCCGCTCGAAGTCCCAGGCAGGCTCGAAGCCGAGGATCCGCCGGGCCTTGTCGATGCGCACCCGGGTGCGGGCGCGGAAGAAGTCGATCATCGACGGGCTCAGGGGCAGCACGGGGAGCTGCCTTTCCTCCGAAGTGGCTGGCACCCCGTGGGAGGAGAGCTTGGACTTGATCCGCTGCTGCCAGTGCTCGGGCAACAGGTCGCTCGCCAGCTCCCGCAGGGCCCGCAGCTCTCGGGTCTCGAAGAGCCGGTCGCGCACCGAGCGGTCCTGCTTGACCAGGGACGCCAGCTCACCCATCAGCCAGGGCCGGCGGGCCTGGCACTCCTTCCAGTACGCCCTCGCCTCGACCTCGGTCAGCGACACCGTGCGGACCGACGGACCGAGCATGCGCTCGAACCGGCCGTACATCTCTCGCCAGGTCACCGGCTCGGCGGCCGAGGCCAGGAAGGCCTCCCCGACCGCTCCTTCGGCCACCGCCGCCAGCAGCATGGCGCTCACCAGGTCGTCGACGTAGATGTGATTGGCGATCCCCTCTCCACCCTCGACCAGGATCGCCCGGCCAGCCCGCAACGAGCGCAGCACGGCCTCGGTCCAGACGCCTCCCCAGGGTCCGTACACCGCCGTCGGCTGCAACACCGTCACCGGCACGCGGCCGGCACGAGAGTAGGCCAGCGCCAGCTCCTCCGCCTCGAGCTTGCTGTCCGAGTAGGCGTTGCCGAAGCGGCGCCGCGGAGCCTCCTCGCTCAGCTCGCCGTCGGCCGTCTTGCCATAGACCATCAAGGTCGAGAGATGGACCACCCGCCCCACCCTGGCGCTCGAGGCGGCCTCGAGCAGACGGCGGGTGCCTTCGCGGTTCACCGACGCGCGGTGGCGCTGGCTGCCACTGGTGCCGTAGGCGCAGTGGAAGACCGCGTCGCAGCCCTGCACCGCGGCCGCGAGGGCCGTGGGATCGGTGACGTCGCCGCGCACGAAGCCGAGGGGGAAGCGGGCCAGGCGGGAGGCCGACGCCACCCCGCGTACCAGCACCCGCACTTCGGCGCCAACCTCGAGATGCAGCCGCTCGATCAGCCGGCCGCCGATGAACCCGGTGGCACCGGTGACCAGCACGCGGCGCCCGGCGAGGGCCTCGCGGGCCTCGTCGAGCCTCATCGCACCACCCCCTGGCGGGGCTGGATCGACCAGGGGAGCTGCAGCGGCTGGCGGGCGGCGTAGCAGGCCTCGATCAAGGCCACCCCCCGCCGCCCCTCCCGGCCCGGCACCAGCGGCTCGCCACCCCGCCGGATCGCCTGGGCGAAGTCGTCGATCGAGCGCAGGAAGGCACCGTTGAAGGTCAGGCCCGGTTCCTCGCCCCGCCGGGCGCGCCCGTCGAGGCACAGCTCCTCTCCCCCGATGCGGACGATCACCGGCGGGTCGGGGTCCCAGATGCCCACCTCGAGGGTGCCTGTCTCGCCTTCGAAGCGGCAGGTGTTGGCGAGATTGCGGCTCCGGCTGACCTCGACGAAGCCGCGGAGCCCCGAGGCCATGGTCAGCTCGAGCTCGCAATCGCTCTCCACTCCCCCCCACGCGTCGTCCCGATAGACCAGCTCTCGCCAGTCGCCGAGCCAGCACAGCAGCAGGTCCAGGACGTGCGAGCCGTAGTCGGTGAGCACGCCTCCGCCGGCGGTCTCACGGCGGAGCATGAAGTCGCTGGCGAACTGCCAGCGCGAGATCACTCCCAGGCGCAGCTCGAACCGCCGCAAGGGGCCGAGGATGCCGGAGGCGAGCCAGGCGGAGACCAGGGCGGTCGAGTCGAAGGAGCGGAACTGGAGGCCCACCGCCAGCACGGCGCCGCTCGCCGCCGCGGCCTCGATCATGGCGTCGCATTCGGCGGCGGAGATCGCCATCGGCTTCTCCACCAGGACGTGGATCCCCTGCCGCAGCAGGTCGACGGCCACCGGGGCGTGGAGGTGGTTGGGCAGGGAGAGCACCGCCGCCTCGGCATGCTCGGCCACGGCGGAGACGTCTCCCGAAACGGCTGGCACCTCGTGGCGGGCGGCGAGGGCGCGGGCGCGAGCCTGGTCGCGATCGACGAGCAGCGTCGCCCGGGCCCAGCGCGAAGCGGCGATCGAGGGCAGGTAGTGGCTGGCCGCCACGGCGCCGCAGCCCACCACCGCGAGGCGGAGCTGGGAGTCCATCAGCGTCCGGCGGAGCCCTGCCGCCAGCGCAGGTCGGCCTCGAGGTCGCCCGCCGCCAGCAGCTCCTGGATCCGGCCCAGTCGGATGTAGCGGGAGCCGCGCAGGGCCTCCTCGGTCAGGCCCGCCTGGCGATAGGCCTCGGCCAGCTGCAGCGCGCCACGTCGCGCGTCCCAGGCCGGCACGAAGTCGGGCAGCACCTGGCGGATCCGCTCGCAGTCCACCCGGTAGCAGCGCAGATCGGGGCCGGCGTCGGCGGCGAAGGTGATCTCGGCTCCCGGCACCGTCTCGCCGACGATCTCCGCCAGCTCTCGGATGCGGTAGTTCTCGTCCGTCCGGCCGACGTTGAAAGCCTGGTCGTGCACCACCTCGCGAGGCGCGGCGAGCACCGCCAGGAAGGCCCGGCCGATGTCCTCGACGTGGACGATCGGCCGCCAGGGCGTGCCGTCGCTCATCAGGTGGATCTTGCCCGTGGTCACCGCCCAGGCCACCAGGTTGTTGAGCACCAGGTCGAGGCGCAGCCGGGGCGAAACCCCGTAGGCGGTGGCATTGCGCAGATAGGTGGGGCTGAAACCCTCGCCGGCCATCGCCGCCAGGGCCTGCTCCAGCCGGACCTTGGACCAGCCATAGGGGGTGACCGGGTTGAAGGCCGCCGTCTCGTCGAGGAAGCGATCCCCGGAGGCGCCATAGGTGCTGCACGAAGAGGAGAAGACGAAGCGCTCGACCCCGGCCTCCTTGGCCAGCCGCGCGAGGCGGATCGAGCCCGTCTCGTTGATGTCGTAGGTCAGCTCGGCGTCGAGGTTGCCCAGGGGATCGTTCGACAGGCTGGCCAGGTGCGCCACGGCGTCGAAGCCCTCGAAGTCCGCCACGGTGGCGTCGCGGAGGTCCTTGACGAGGGTCGGGACGTCCTCCTCCCCGAAGGGCTGGCCGGGCAGCTGGCAGGGATCGAACCAGCCGGTATCGAAGCCGACGACCTGGTGGCCGGCGGCGCGGAAAAGGGGAACGAGGACGGAGCCGAGGTAGCCCTGATGGCCGGTGACGAGGAGCCGCATGGCGGCGCGACGATAGCAGATCAGGGAGCCCAGACCCGGTAGCGCCAGCAGCCCACCAACCGCCCGCAGCGCCAGGCGAGCTGATGGAGCCAGGCCCCCCGGTGACGGGGCAGCGCGAGCAGCGGCAGGGTCAGGATCAGCCGAGCCCACTTGGCGAGGCCCAGCCACCAGGGCAGCCGGGGCATGCCGCGAGGCCGGTAGCGCCGGTAGGCGAGGACGTTGTAGATGCCGAAGCGGAAGCTCTGGCGAAACATGCCCGAAAGATCCGGCCGGAAGGAGATGTGAACTACGGCTTCGGGCACGAAGGCGAGCGGGGTGCCGGCGAGCTGGAGACGCCAGCAGTAGTCGGTGTCCTCGAGCGCTGGGAGGGACTCGTCGAAGCCGCCGGCCGCCTCGTGGAGGCGACGCAGCACCCCCAGGCCACCGCCCCCGGCGTGGGGCAGGAAGGGCGGGTAGGTGTAGGCATTGAGGCCGTCGTGCTGGTGCTCGCCCCGCGCCGCCACCACCCAGCCCGGGTTGAGCTTGCGGGCGTCGTAGCGGGCGGCCACGAAGTCGTGCTCGCAGAGGGAACGGCCCATGGCTTCGAGCCAACCCTCCGCCACTTCGTCGTCGGCGTCGCAGAAGACCAGGGCGTCGCCGCTCGCGACCCGAGCCCCGGCGTTGCGGCTGTGGGCCGGTCCCCGCCCCGTCGTCGAACAGAGGATCCTGAGGCCGGGCAGGCGGTCGCGCCAGCGCTCGGCCAGCTCGGGGGAGCCGTCGCTCGAGCCGTTGTCCGCCAGGATGACCTCCCAACCCCCCGGCCAGTGCTGGCGGGCGAGGGCGTCGAGCTGGCGAGGTAAGGTCTCGGCGGCATCGAAGCAGGGGACCACCACCGAGAGGCGCAGGCTCTCCGCCCGGCGGCTCATGCCAGGCGGTGCAGCCAGTCGAGGTTCGGCCGGCGATAGAGGTGCCACTTGCGCGGGAGGCCGAGGGAGAGCAGCTCCGGTACGGTCACGAAGCGATAGCGACCCGCATGGCGGGTGAGCAGCTGCTCGACCGCCTCGAGGGTGGGCCCGCGGTCGGCGTGGCGGGGGTCGACGAAGGTCGCGAGGCGGTCGTGGAGGAGCACGATCGAGCCCGGGACGAGGCGGCGCTCCACCCGGGCCACCAGAACCTCCGCGGGATCGTCCAGCCAGTCCTCGGCGAGGGCGTTCCAACCCACCACCCGGTAACCGACGGCCACCGTATCGAGCTGGGAAGCGAGGGTCTGGTGGCCGTAGGGAGGGCGGAAGAGCCGGTCCCCCCAGGGCGCCAGGCCCTCCCGAGCCCACCGCAGCTGCGCCCGGCGATAGGGACTCCGCAGGGTGGGCAGCGACGGGTGGTCCCAGGTGTGGTTGCCGATCGCGTGGTCCTCCGCGGCCACCCTCTCGACCACCGTCCGGTGCGCGACGGCCTGCTTGCCGACCATGAAGAAGGTGGCTCGCGCCCCGTGCCGGGCGAGCAGATCGAGGAGGAGGGGGGTCCAGCGCGGATCCGGACCGTCGTCGAAGGTCAGGGCCACCGCCGGCTCGCGGGTCTGGACCCGGATCAGCGTGCCGGTCGCCGCCGCCGACAGCTCGACGAGACCGCGGGCGAAGCTCCTCAAGGTGGGGGGCAGTTTCACGGATCGTGGGGGCCGACCAAGCGCCCGGCCCGGCGAGATGATACCCGAGGGTGAGGCTGACGCCAGGGCGGCACCCAGAGGTCCGGGTAGCGGTCGGCCTTGGGATGGTCGGTGAGGCGCACGGGGCTTCCGGCCAGGTCCAGAATCTCGTCGTCGACCGGCACCAGGTAGATCTCGTAGTTGGCCTTGGAGTGGCTGTGTCCCCCACCGGAGGCTCCGTAGGCGAGCCAGCGGCCATCCCGCGAGAGCATCGGGAAGTAGACGTAGCGGCGACCTTCCGGCAGGCGGGGATCGTCCCGAGCGATCCACTCGCTGACTTGCCGATCGGCGAGGCGCACCCGCCGGATCGGCCCCCCGCCCCGCTCCACCCAGTAGCCCCACCGCCCGTCCGCCGAGAAGTAGGCCTCGCAGCCCCGGAAGCCGAAGAGGGTGGCGATGGTCTGCGCCCGCGAGTCGTAGGGGGAGAAGCTGGGCTGGGCCCGGCTGGCGTAGCGGAGCGTGGGGTCGAGCAGCCAGCCGAGGGAGTCCGGAGCCTTGGTCAGGGCGCGCCGCCGGTCGGTCGTGAGGTCGTGGAGGTAGGTCAGACCGTCCGCCCCGATCAGGATCAGCTCCGACTCGCTCCGCCAGACCACCGAGCGGTTGGCCCAGACCTGGGCGCGGGCCGGGCCCAGGCTCCGCCCCTGGGAGCCGTCCGCCGCGATCAGCCGCAGCTCGCCGTCGATCGGCTTCTCGGGATAGTCCTCGAGGGTCGGGCGGGAGAGGTAGGCCACCCGCACTCCGTCGGGCGAGACGTGGGCGCAGCAATGGTCGCGGCCGGCCTCGGGCGGGGAGAGGCGGCGGGGGGCCCGCTCGTCGAAGCGCTGGGTCCAGATCCCCCAGCCGCCGTCGCGGTTCGACTCCCAGACCGCGAAGCCACCGGCCGGCAAGCCCCGCTCCGTCGGCGAGCCGACTTCCGGTGCCTGCTCTGCCCGGGAGGGCGGCAGCTCCACGGCCGGCCCACAGGCGAGGGAGCCCACCGTCAGGAGCGGCAGCGCGAAGCGCCGGAGCGGAGACGGATGTCCGATCGGCATGGTGAGGACCCAGGTGCATCCTCCATGCCGCGGCGACTAAGATTGCCCCCCGATGCGTCGAAGCCTCCCCTGGGCCGTGCTCGGCCTGCTGCTCGCCGGCCTCTTATTCGCCGCGGCCACCCTCGATCGCCGCAGCTGGCCCGGCCTGATGGGAGACGAGGCGACCTATCTGATGCAGGCCGAGAGCCTGGCCTGGGACTTCGATCTGGCCTATGAGAAGGGCGATTACGAGCGCTTCGTCGCCCACTGGGGCGGCAAGCCGGACGGGGTGATCCTGCAGAGCACCGACCGGGGCGCCTCCTTCACCTACGGCAAGCCGGCCTTCTACTCCGCCTTCCTCGCGCCCTTCTCGCGACTGTCGCCGACCCGCGGTCCGGGGATCGCCAACGCCCTCCTGCTCGCCCTCGCCGCCCTCCTGACCGCCCGCACTCTCGCCAGCCGGCTGGGCGAGACGGCGCCCCTGTGGGTGGCGGCTTTCGTCTTCGCCTCGATCACCTTCGCGAACGCCTTCTGGGCCCACGCCGACCTCTTCCTCGCCTGCCTCACCGCCCTCGCGCTCGCCCTCGCCTACCGCGAGCGCGAGGCCCCGGGCTCGCTACCGGAGATCTGGGGCGAGCGGCCAGAGCATCAGGGCAAGGGCTTCCTGCTCCGCTGGGCGGCGGTGGGAGCCCTGCTGGCGCCGGTCGCCCTGTCCCGTCCCTTCTATCTGGGCCTGCTGCTGCCGGCCGCACTGGCCGTGCCCCGGGAGCGGCGCCGCCGCGGCCTGACCGCCCTGGCGGTGGGGGCCTTGCTCGTGGCCGGGATCTCCGTGGCGACGAGCTACGCTCGCAGCGACAGCTGGACGAGCTACGGCGGCGAGCGACTGGCCTTCTACTCCTACACGGGCTTTCCCGAGGTCGATCTCGGGGCGGGCGAGTGGTCCCGGCTGGTCGCCCGGCGGGGACCCGGCAACTGGACCGAGGGCGAGAGGCTGCTGCCCTACGACCTCGAGCCGCGGCTGACGGCCTACAACGCCCTCTACCTGCTGGCAGGCCGCAACACCGGCTTGCTGCCCTATTACCTGCCCCTGGTCCTCGGCCTGGTCGCTTTCCGCAAGGACCGCGGGCGCTGGGCTCTGCTGCTCGCGGTGGCCCTGGCCGTGATCGGCTTCCTCTTCGTCCGTCCCTTCAACTTCTATGGCGGCGGCGCCGCCCTGGCCAACCGCTACTTCCTGCCGGTCTATCCCGCCCTCTGGTTCCTCTGCGGCCGCCCTCGGCCGTGGGTCTGGCCGCTGGCCGTCACCCTGGCGGCCGCACCCTTCCTCGCCCCATCCTGGCTGGCTCCCACGGCCTACCCGCTGACCGAGAAGGGGGGCTGGCGGTACGTCTCGGAAAGCGCCAGGGCCTGGCTGCCCTACGAGACGACGCAGGACCACCTCAAACCCTCCGGCCAGGAGGACGTGGTGCACGACGAGCTGTGGGTGAAGCCCCTGGGCACCGAGGTGCGAGTCGAGGACGGCGGCAAGCGGTTCCGACTGGAGGGCCGGCCCGAGGCCGAGCTGCTGGTCGCCAGCCCGAGCCCCCTCGCGGCCCTGCGGCTCGAGTTCGAGGCCACCGGTCCGACCCGCGCGGAGCTGGCCGGCGGCGAGCTGCGCCGGCGCCTCTTCGAGCCCTCCGGGGGCTCGACCTTCGACTTCACCCTCGGCAAGCCCACCGCCGTGCACAAGCCCTGGTGGGCCGAGGAGAGCTGGTATTTCTACCGCCTCGAGATCCGCCCCGATGCGCCGCCCGAAAAGGGTGGCACCTCGGGCAAAGTCTGGCGGTTCCGGCTGAAGCGGCTGTAGGGGCAGCCTCTACGAAGGACCACTGGAACCCATTCTGTAGGGGCGGACCAACGTGTCCGCCCTCTTGGTCAGTCTTGGAATTGCAGGTCGTAGAGGCGTTTGTAGGTGCCGCCGGCGCGCAGCAGCTCTTCGTGGCTGCCTTCCTGGACGATCCGGCCGCCCTCGACGACCACGATGCGGTCCGCCTTGGTCACCGTCGACAGGCGGTGGGCGATGACCAACGTGGTGCGCCCTTCCATCAGGTTGTAGAGGGCCTTCTGGACCAGGGACTCGGACTCGGTGTCCAGCTGCGAGGTCGCCTCGTCCAGGATCAGGATCGGCGCGTTCTTGAGCAGGGCTCGAGCGATCGCCAGCCGCTGCCGCTGCCCGCCGGAGAGCCGGATGCCCGCCTCCCCCACCATCGTGTCGTAGCCCTTGGGCAGCCTCTGGATGAACTCGTCGGCGTAGGCCGCGAGGGCCGCCACCTTGACCTGCTCGAGCGGCAGGTCGGCGCGGCCGTAGGCGATGTTGTTGCGGATGGTCTCGTCGAACAGGATCGTCTCCTGGGTGACGATGCCGATCATCGAGCGCAGGTTGGCGAGGGGCAGATCGCGGATGTCCCGGCCGTCGAGGGTGATGCGGCCCGAGTCCGGGTCGAAGAAGCGTGGCAGGAGGTTGACCAGGGTGGTCTTGCCCCCACCGGAGGGCCCGACCAGGGCCACGATCTCGCCGCGCCTCACCTCGAGGCTGAGCCGGTCGAGCACCGGCGCCTGCTCCTGCTCGTAGCGGAAGCTGACCTCGTCGAAGCCGATGCCCTCCTGGATGGCCGCCAGCGGCGTGGCACCCGGCCGGTCTCGGATCTCGGTCTCGAGGGAGAGCATGCCCGCTACCCGCTGTGCCCCGGCCATGGCCTGCTGGAGGATCAGGTTGACCTTGTTCAGCTTGCGGATCGGGTCGTACATGATGAACAGGTTCATCAGGAAGGTGACCAGCTCCGGCGCCGTCAAGCTGCCGCTGCGCACGGCGAGGCCGGAGTAGACCAGCAGGGCGGCCGCCCCCACCACTCCCAGCGACTCGACCACCGGCCCCGACAGGTGGGCCAGCATCTGCGAGCGCAGAGACACCTTCAGATGGCGCTCGCTCGCGACCGTGAAGCGCCCGATCTCGAACTCCTCCATGCCGAACGCCTTGACCACCCGGTGGCCGCGGATCGCCTCGGCCAGCAGGGCGGTCAGGTCGGCCAGCCGCTCCTGGATCCGATGGCTGGTCTTCCTCATGCTCTTGCCGAAGCGCACGATCGGTGTCACCAGCAGGGGAGCCGCGATCAGGCAGACCAGGGCGAGCTTGAAGTGCGAGGAGATCAGGAGCGCCAGCAGCAGCAGCAGGGTGAAGGCCTGCTGGAATAGGTCGAGCAGGCGGTTGGACACCGCGCTCTGCATCAGGGCCACGTCGTTGATCACCCGCGCCACCAGCTCGCCCGAGGGATGGCCGGCGTGGAAGCGGCTGGACTGGCCGAGCACCGAGCGATAGAGGTCGTTGCGGATGTCGGTGGTCAGCCCGAAACCGATGCGCTGGAAGGCATAGCCGGAGATGAAGTCGGCGGCGCTGCGCAGTAGGAAGACGACCACGAAGAGCAGGGGAACGAAGAACACCACCTGATCGGGCCGGACACCCAACCGCCGTTTGAGGCTCTCGTAGCTGCCCAGGAGCTGGTCCTTGAGGTTGAGCTTCTCGAGCCCCTTCTTCCAGCCGGGCTCGGGCTTCTCCGGTCCCGCCTGCTTCTCCTCGCCCCCACCCCCCAGCAGCCGCAGCTCGGAGGGAGCCTCGTCGCCGGCCAGCAGGACCTCGCCGAAGATCGGCTGCATCAGCACCACCGTGGCCGTGGTGGCGAGACCATAGACCAGGATCGAGGCCAGGGCCAGGGAGGCCCAGTGCAGGTAGCGGCGGGCATAGCGGCCGAGCAGGGCCGTTGGGGTCACCGCGAAAGCTCCTCGACCAGCTCAGAGGCCGCCCGCTCCGCCGCGCCCGAAGCCCCCAGCCGGGGCCGCAGCTCGGCGAGGCTGCGCCGCATTTCGGCGATCCGGCGAGGGTCGAGCAGGAGCTCTCGGGCCGCGGAGGCCAGCCCCTCCGGAGTCGCTTCGTCCTGCAGCAGCTCGGGCACCGCCTGCCGCCCGAGGACGAGGTTGACCAGGCTGATCCTCGGCACCTGCAATAGGACCTTGGCCAGGAAGGCCGTGAAGCGCCCGACCCGGTAGGTGACGATCTGAGGAGTGCCGAGCAAGCCCAGCTCGAGGGTGGCGGTACCCGAGGCGCAGAAGGCGAGGTGGGCCCGGGAGAGGTGCTCGAAGCGGTTCTCGCTCACCACTGGCAAGTGGACGCCGGCAGCGGCCATGCCTTCCTCGAGCCGCGACGCCGGCACCGTCGGCGCCCGGACGAGGAAGGGCCGGATTGGCAGCCGGCGGCCGAGCAGGTCCACCGCCCGCAGCAGGGTCGGCAGCAAGGCGTCGATCTCGCTGCCACGAGAGCCGGGCAGCAGGGCCACGGAATAGGGCTCTCCCGCTACCGGCGGACCCTGGTCCCAGACCTGCGGCAGCTCCGGTACCTCGTCGACCAAGGGATGGCCGACCCACACCGCCTCGACCCCAGAGCCGCGATAGAAATCGACCTCGAAGGGAAAGAGCACCCACATGCGATCGACCCGCCGGGCGATCGTCCGGACCCGGCTCTTTCGCCAGGCCCAGATCTGTGGGCTGATGTAGTAGCAGACGCGGACGCCTCGAGCGTGCAGCTCCTTGGCCAGCCGGAGGTTGAACTCGGGAGAGTCGATCAGCACGGCCGCCTCGGGGCGCCGGCGCTCGACCTCCTCGATCAGCTGGCGGAAGATCTGGCGGGCACGGCCGAGCACCCGCAGGACCTCGGTGATGCCGACGACGGCGATCTCCGAGCTGTGCGCCACGGCATCGAAACCGGCGGCGGCCAACTCGTCGCCACCCAGCCCGAACGCCTCGATCCCGGGCATCGTGCGGCGAGCCGCTGCCAGCAGTCGTGCGCCGTGGAGGTCTCCGGACGCCTCGCCGGCGACGATCAACAGCGAGGTCATGGAAAGGGAGCCGGCGGCCCCGAGGGGAAGGGGAACATCAGCCAGGCTACCACCAGACCTCCCAGGACCATGCCCAGGAAAACCTGCAGGAAGAGGCGCATGCGCGCCTTCTTATCACTCTGCCAGAGCAGGGACAGGAAGAGAGCCACCAGCAGGGAGTAGACGATCATCAGGGGAAAATGACCGATCATGGCCTACTCCTTGCGGCCCACGGCGCGGTCGTAGACGTCGAGCAGGAGCAGGACGTTCATCAAACCCGCCGTGAGCAGGAAGGCGGTGCCGTAAGAGTAGCCGACCTCACGGATCTTGCCCTGGTACTCGAGGCCCAGCTCGAGAAGGAAATAAGGCACACCCAGACTCATCTCGGTCACGGCGCCCAGCTTCGAGAGCAGCTCGGGACTGTTCAGTCGGTAGAGCTCGCCTGCGAGACCGACACCGAGAGCGATCATGGTCACCACGATGGCGAGAAAGACAAGGGCCAGCCGCCGCCGCCCCAGCAGGAAATGCCCGGCTCCGGGTATCAACCAACCCGCCACCAAGGCCAGGGCGATCTCGGCCGGCGGCCGCCGGTCCCGCGCAGCGTCTTTCACCGAACGCGACCTCAGTCTTCGCCGTTGAGCAGGTCGCGCAGCTCTTTGCCCGGCTTGAAGTACGGAATGCGCTTGGGCGGCACCGCGACCTGATCTCCCGTCTTCGGGTTCCGCCCCAGGCGAGAACCGCGCTGACGGATGCGGAAGCTGCCAAAGCCCCGAAGCTCGATCTTCTCCCCGGCCTTGAGTGAAATGACGATACTGTCGAAGACGGTATTGACGATGATTTCGGCGTGTTTCTTCGTCAGCTGGGTCGTGCGAGCGACCTCGTCGACGAGCTCGGCCTTGGTCATGCCATCTTTGATCGACACCGTGACCCCCGACGTCATCCCTGCTTGATGGAAATCACCGCCGCCGGCAGCTGGTTGGCCAGCCACCGACGACGGCTCGCTCCAGCGGCTCAACCCTCGACTTCTGGCTCCAGACCGAGCTCGGCTTCGGCTTCCGCTGCGGCGCGGACCCGCTCTTCGAGCGCCTTCCTCAGCTGCTCTTCGAGCTCCGCGATCTCCTCGGCGGACGGTTGCAGGACGCCACGCATCGACAGGCCGACTTTCTTCTCGTCACCCTCGATCCGCAGGATCTTCGCGGTCACCCACTGGCCGACCGTGAAGGTCTCGTCGAGCTTGCCGGCGACCTCGATCTCGCTGACGTGCGCCAGGCCCTCGAGGCCCTGGTAGATGTCGATGAAAAGTCCGAAATCCGTGATGTTGACGATGCGCCCCGTGACCTCGTCGCTGACCTTGAACTGCGACACGAAATCATCCCACTCGTTGGGCATGAACTCCTTGATCGAGAGGGAGACGCGCTGGTTCTCGACGTCGATGTTGGTGATCCGTGCGCGCACCAGCTCGCCCTTCTTGAGCACTTCGGCGGGATGCTTGACGCGCTTGGTCCAGCTCATGTCGGAAACGTGGATCAGGCCGTCGATACCCTCGAGGATCTCGACGAAGGCGCCGAAATCCGTGAGGTTGCGCACCCGACCCTCGATGATGCTGCCCACCGGGAAGTGATCGGAGAGCTCCTCCCACGGATTGCGCTCGGTCTGGCGCAACGACAGGCTGATCCGGCGCTGCTCCATGTCGAGCTCGGAGACGATCGCCTCGACGACGTCGCCCACGGTGAGGATCTTGGCCGGGTTGACCACCTTCTTGGTCCACGACATCTCGCTGACGTGGATCAGACCCTCGACGCCCTCTTCGATCTCGACGAAGGCGCCGTAGTCGACCAGGCTGACCACCGTGCCGCGCACGCGCGAGCCCGGCGGATATTTCTTGTCGACCAGGGTCCAGGGATCGTCCGACTTCTGCTTGTAGCCGAGGGAGACACGCTCGGTGTCGGGGTCGAACTTGAGCACCACCACCTCGGCCTCGTCGCCCACCGAGAAGTGATCGCTCGGCTTGTTGACGCGGCCCCAGGAGATGTCGGTGATGTGCAGCAGGCCGTCGATGCCGCCCAGATCGATGAACACACCGTAGTCGGTGATGTTCTTGACCACGCCTGTGAGCCGGGCGCCGGTCTCGAGCCGCTTGAGGGTCTCCGCCTTCTTCTTGGCGAATTCCTTCTCGAGCACGGCCTTTCTGGAGAGCACGATGTTGTTGCGACGACGGTCGATCGAGATGACCTTGAACTCGAGCTCCTGACCCTTCAGGGATTCGAGGTTCTTGACCGGCTTGATGTCGACCAGGGAGCCCGGCAGGAAGGCGCGCAGGCCGACGTCGACGGTGAGGCCTCCCTTGATGCGATCGATGACGCGACCGGCGACGATGGTGCCGTCCCGGAAGGCGGTCTCGATATCGGTCCAGCGCTTGAGGCGCTCGGCTTTCTGGCGGGAAAGGAGAACGTGACCTTCCTGGTCTTCGGTCTTCTCGAGGAGGACATCCACCTCATCCCCGATTGCGACCTTCAGGTTGCCGTCACGATCCAGGAACTCGCCCTTCGGGACTAGACCTTCTGACTTGTAGCCGACGTCGATGATGACGTCGTTCTCGGTGACTCCGATCACCCGCCCGATGACAATCTCGCCTTCGTTGAGGTTGCGCATGCTGTCGTCGTACATGGCAACCAACTTCTGGTACTCGGGGTGATCCTTGGGATCTGCGAAGAGGGCGTCTTCGTCCTCGTCGAGGGCGCGGCTGGGCGCGTCCTCCCGCGTGCGGCTCTTCACTGCGCCAGCCTCTGGGGCTGTGGGAGCCGCTTCTGGCTCCGGCGTGACCTCGGCCCCGGGGATGGGCGCGGACTCCGCCTCGCGATGCTCTTCGGTGGACTGCATGGAAAAGTAAGACCTCCTTGTTAATGGGATTCAGGCGCGCTGCGCCTGTTCGTCCGAGTGTCAGTGCGGGGTGGATCCGCTAAACCTTTGAGAACTCGGGGATTGGGAGTATAGGGGCGGCCGGGGGAGGTGTCAACCGCGCCCTCGCCGCGCTGAGCTCGGCGCGAACGCCGGGGTCGGTCTCCCTGGCCAGTGCCTCCTCGAGGGCCGCGCGAGCACCCTCCCCGCCGATCCTGCCGAGGGCCCAGGCTGCCTGGCCGCGCACCTCGGCGTCCTCGTCCTCGAGCGCCCACCGCAGTGCGGGGACGTAGCGCGCGTCCCGGCGGTGACCCATGGCCACGGCGGCGTTGCGCTTCAGGCCGGAGAGCTTGGCCCTCTTCATCGGCGAGCCGCGGAAGCTCTCGACGTACTGCTCGCGCCCCAGGCCCAGCAGGCCGGCCAGGTCCAGCTCCGCCCGCCCGGAGGGCAGGTGAAAGGCCTCGTCTGCCGTGTCCCGGCGGCGGGGGCCCCGGTTCCAGGGGCAGGCCTCCTGGCAGAGGTCGCAGCCGAAGACCCACTCCCCCACCATCTCCCGCGCCTCTTCGGGCAGCGGGCCGCGATGCTCGATCGTCCAGTAGCTGATACAGCGCCGGCTGTCGAGGCGATAGGGCTCGGGCAGGGCGCCGGTCGGGCAGGCGTCGAGGCAGCGGCGACAGCGCCCGCAGAGGTCGGCCAGGGGCTCGGCGGGATCGAGATCGAGGGACGTGAAGAGCTCGCCGAGCAGAAACCACGAGCCGCCCTCGGGATGGAGCAGCAGGGTGTGCTTGCCCACGGCCCCCAACCCCGCCCGGGCCGCCAGCTCTCGCTCGAGCACGGGTCCGGTGTCCACGTAAGCGCGGCTCTGGGTGCCCGGGAAGGCCTCGGCGATGCGGACGGCGAGGGCCGCGAGCCGCTCCCCCATGACCTCGTGGTAGTCCCGGCCCCGAGCGTAGCGGGCGACCCGGGGCCAGAGGTCCCCCGCGGGCTCCTCGCTACCCTCGGGCGGGTGGTACTGGAGGGCGACGCAGATCGCGGCCTTCGCGCCGGGGAACAGCCGGGAGGGGTCGAGCCGGGCGTCGAGCCGGTTGCCCATCCACTCCATGCCCGCCTGGTCGCCCCGTTCCAGCCAGGCGAGCAGGCTCGGGCCGTGGGGCAAAGGGTCGAGGTGGGCCACGCCCACCCGGTCGAAGCCCAGGTCCTGGGCCCACTCGCGGACGAGAGAGGTCCGGCGGTTTGAGTCCATCGAATTGGATTCTACGGCCGGGGCCCGCTCCTGGCGGGACGCTCGCGTCGATCTCGTAGCTCCTGGAGAAGAGATGACCCCAGGTATGGAATTTGCTGAAGCACTCGCCCAGCAACGACCAGCGGCCCCAGACCGTCCTCTCGGAGGGACTCGACCATGACGCGACTCCTCATCGTCACCGGCCTCGCCCTTCTCGCGCTCTCGGCTCCCCTCGCCGGAGAGGCTCCCGCGCCGCCCTCTCCCGGTTTCGGCGAGACTCTCGAGGTCCAGCTCTTCAGCGTCCCCTTCTTCGCTGTCGACGCCCGCGACCAGCCGATCCTCGACCTGCGCCAGGAGGAGATCGAGCTGCTGATCGACGGCAAGCCGGTGGGGGTCGATTCTTTCGACAGCGCTCCCCATCGTCCGGGTGCTTCACCGACTCTCGGTGAGGTTCGCTTCGCGCCGCCGCCGCGCCAGCTGGTGCTCCTGGTCGACCAGGCCTTCCAGTCCCCGGGCGGTCTCCGGACCACCCGCAAGGCGATCGAGACCCTGCTCGAAGGGGTCTCCCCGACCGACCAGCTGCACCTGCTCGTCTTCGACCCCGCCAGCGGTCTCAGGACCCTGGTGGCGGGAGCGCCAGCGGCTCAGGCCGAGCGGGTCCTGGAGCAGCTCGAGACCGTCGAGCCCTCGACCCTGCTCACCTTGAACGCCGGCAGTGGCATCGAGAACTCCCCGGCGGGCAGCAGCTCGGCCGGCGGCAGGGGTGCGCTGGGGGTGCCGTCGGAACAGATCCACTTCGACATGGACGTGATCCGAGCCTCCGGCCTCGGCCAGTACCGCGGTGCGGCGGAGAGCCTCGCCTCGGCCTTCGACGCGCTCGCCGGGCATTTCGGCTCGCTGCCGGGCACCAAGCTCCTCGCCTTTTTCTCGGACGGCCCGAGCTCCCAGCTCCTCTTCGAGGGAGACGAGGGCCTGCGCGCGGGCAGCGGTCCCGGCTTCTACCACGTCAAGGCCCGCTACCAGACGCCGTTGCTGGACGCCTTCGAGGGCCCCCTGAAGCGGCTGGCGGACGCCGGGATCGTGACTCTCTTCATCAACTCGCGCGGACCGACCTCGGTGGGCCGCGACAGCTTGCGCCACTTCGGCGAGGCCGCCGGCGGGCTCTACGCCGAGGGGCCGGACGCCCGGTTCCTCGGTCGCCGCCTCCAGGCGGTCGCCGCCGCCTACTACGAAATCGGCACCTACCACGACCGGAGCCTGCCGGTTCCGGGCCGGGAGTCCCTCGAGATCCGCATCCGCAGGCCGGGTGTACGCGCCCAGGTGTTGGCGGCTCCTCACGGCACGCGCGGACAGCACAACCATCCCGAGCTGGGCGGCAAGGACTGGGTGGCCGCGCTGGTCCATCGAGGCCCGGAGGCCCTGCCACCTACCCACGACCCCACCGACCTGCAACAGATTCCCGGCAGAGTGGCGGGGCGCCGCTTAGAGCACGGTACCGGCCTGGTCTTCGAGCCGGCCTGGGGCGAGCTGGCCTCGGCGAGCACCCTGGAGGTCTACGACGTGCTCCTCGCCGTCCGCCCGGGGGACAGCCGGCCCGAGGTCCGCCACTTCCAACGCTCCGAGGCCGAGGGCAGCAGCCGCCCGAGCCGCTTCGAGACGGTGCTGCCCCGCGACGGCGCGGCGATCTGGGGCATCGTGGTGGTCGAGGCCGGCAGCGGCCGGACCTGGTACCGTCGTCTCCTGTTGGAGGTGCCCCGATGAAAGCTGCGATGACCCTCGCCTTGCTGCTGCATCTCGATGCCGGGTCGGCTGGAGCCCAGCAACCGACCATCGAGCCCGAGCGCTACACCGAGACCGTCGAGGTCGAGCTGCTGACCGTGCCCTTCTACGCCGTCGACGCCCACGAGGATCCGGTCTTCGACCTCGAAGCGCGCGAGATCGAGCTGTGGGTGGATGGCCGGCGCGTGGAGCTGGCGGCCTTCGACCGCTACGGCGCGCCGGTAGCTCCGCAGCGGATCGAGGGCAGCGACGCGGCGATCGAGAGGCTACTGCCGCCGACCACCCGCCGTCACGTGCTGATGCTCTTCGACCTCGCCTTCTCCACCCCCCGTGGGGTCCAGAACAGTCGCCGCGCGGCCGAGAGGCTGCTCGCCCGGTTGCCCGACACGGACTGGGTTTATCTGTTGACCTACGACAGCCAGAGAGGCTTCGAACAAAAGCTGGGGCCGGTGCCGGCGGACGACAGCGGCCGGGCCCGGGTGCTCGAGCTGGTCGGCGAGCTGCGCCCCAATGTCGAGCGCCTGCGCGTGCGTGCCGACCTGCCCACCATCCCCGAGGGCAGCGGCAAGAACGCCCAGGCTCTGGACAACGTCTATGACGCCTACATCGAGTCCCACGGCATGGAGCAGACCCTCTACGCCACCGAGGCACGGGCCCAGGCCGAGGCACTCCAGGTCTTCGCGACCTTCGTGCGCCAGCTGCATGGGCCGAAGCTCCTGCTCTATTTCTCCCAGGGCATCGACACCGGCATCTACAACGAAGGCGTCCAGTTCCGGGACCGCCACGCTCCGGTCCGCGGCTACTACGAGGCAGCCCTCCGGGCCCTGTCCCAGAGCGGGGCGATGCCCCTCTTCGTCAACACCGACCTGCTCACCGACGCCGGCATCGAGGAGGGCACGGAGTTCGACATCGCCGGCGACGCCAACGCTTACCTGAACTCGATCTCCCGCGGCGAGACCACCCTGCAACAGATGGCCGAGGTCAGCGGCGGCAAGGTCATCGCGCACGTCAACACCGACCTGCTCACCGACCGCGTGGTGGACTGGACCGCGGCCTACTACGAGCTGGGCTACTACCCCTCGAGCCCGGGAGCGGCCGAATCCCTCGAGCTGCGGGTCAACCGGCCGGGGGTCACCGTATGGACGCCCAAGGGCGGCCCGGGTCGCCGCCCCTTCGAGGAGCTGACGGTCCAGGAGCGACGCTTCCTGATCACCGACCTGGTCTTCCGCGGCCCCCAGGGCGAGGCCCGACGCACTCTCCTGGAGCCCCGCTTCCTGCGCCTCGAAGGGCAGTTCGCGGCCAACGTCACCGGCGGTCAGCGCAAGCTGCGCTTCGAGCCCGTCTGGCCGCGGGAGACGCTCGCCAAGTCCCTTGAGCTCTACAGCGTGGTGATCGAGGTCAGCCCCGGAGCCACCCAGCCCAAGCTGCTCAAGCTCGACCGCTCCCTCCACGCGCCGGTCGCCGCCGGCCCGACGCTGACGGCCGATGCCCCCGCGGGCTCGTCGATCGTCTGGGGAGTGGTGGGCGTGGAGGCCGCGACCGGCAGCCTCTACGTGCGACGGATCCACCTCCAGCCGGAGGAGCCCAAGCCCACCGCCCTGCCTGCTGCCACGACCTCTCCGGGCGGCCTCCCCCCTCCCGCCAACGGCCAATAGGCCCCCGCCGCGGCTCGCCTTGGCGGGCCGCGGTCGATCCGCTATGCTCGCGCGGTTGGCCCGGCCGCCAGCCGCAATCCCGCAGAACAGTCACCTACCCTGTGCCCGCCACCGTCGGAGCGAGGTGTGAAGAACGCATGGACCTATTCCAGCAGGTAGCCGAGACCGGACACGAGAGCTTGCTCTTCTGCAACAAGCCGGAGGTCGGCCTCAGGGCCGTCATCGCCATCCACTCCACCACCCTCGGCCCGGCTCTCGGCGGCTGCCGGATGTGGCCCTACGCGAACCTCGACGAGGCCGTCACCGACGTGCTGCGGCTGTCCCGCGGCATGACCTACAAGGCTGCCGCAGCCGGGCTCGACCTCGGCGGCGGCAAGGCGGTGATCCTCGGTGACCCCAAGACGCAGAAGAGCGAGGAGCTGTTCCGCGCCTTCGGCCGTTTCGTCGACTTGCTCGGCGGGCGCTACATCACCGCCGAGGACGTCGGCACCTCGGTGGCAGACATGCACCACATCCAGGCCGAGACCCGCTGGGTCACCGGCGTGCCGGAGGACGTGGGCGGCAGCGGCGACCCCTCCCCGGTCACCGCTTTCGGCACCCTCCAGGGCCTCAAGGCGGCGGTGGACAGGATCTTCGGCAGCCCCGACCTGGCCGGACGATCGGTGGCCGTCCAGGGTCTCGGCAACGTCGGCTTCCACCTCTCGGGATACCTCACCAAGGAGGGGGCCAAGGTCTTCGGCTGCGACATCGACGCGGACCGCCGCCAGCGGGCCGCCGGAGAGCACGGCGTGGAGCTGGTGCCGGTCGAGTCGATCTTCGACGTCCCTTGTGACGTCCTCGCCCCCTGCGCCCTGGGCGCCTCGCTCAACGAGGAGACCATCCCCCGCCTGCGCTGCCGGGCGGTGGCGGGTGCCGCCAACAACCAGCTGGCCGACGAGGAGCGCGACGGTGAGGCTCTGGCCGCCCGGGGGATCCTCTACACGCCGGACTACGTGATCAATGCCGGTGGGCTGATCAACGTCTACAACGAGCTCTCCCAGCACGGCTACCACCGGCAGCGGGCCCTGCGCATGGCCGAAGGCATCTACGCCAACGTCTCCCGGGTCTTCCAGATCGCCGAGCGCGATGGGCTGCTGCCTGCTGCCGCCGCGGCCCGGCTGGCCGAGGAGCGCATCGAGCGGGTGCAGGCTTCCGGCAGCCGTCACTGGGGACGCTCCGTCTCCCATCTGTTCCGATGAGAGCCCTGGTCGCCCTCGCCGTCTGCAGCCTGGCGGCCATGCCGGGCGCCGCCGGCGGGGCCCTCTGCCCCGAACCCCGACCCCTGACCTTCTTCGGCGCCGACACCGCGGCCGGCAGCTTCTCCTACGCCCTCGAGGACGAGACGGGAGCCCTGGTGCTGGTGAGCGTCACCGAGCGCTCCGAGAGGGCCCGGGCTCTCGATCTGCCCTCCCTCTTCGCGGGCTCGGTGGGCGCTGGCCCCCTCTTCGCCTGGCAACGCTGCGGCGAGGGCTGCGTCCGGGCCTTGCGCCTCGAGGGCACGGGGTGGCGGCCACTCGGTCAACCCCTGGCCGTGGCGAGCGTGGCCAACCTCACCAGTCTGTACGACCGCTCTGGCGCCGCCTGGCTGGTCGTCCACACCCCTTCCGACGCGACCGGCTGGGTGGACACCGCGGCCTGGCGCTTCGAGGCCGGGGCGTGGGTCGCGAAGGGCCGCCTGTCCGCCCTCGCCGTGGGCTCCCCCGCCGCCCTCCCCGCGCCCGAGGACCCGCAGGCCGTGGTCAGCGGCAGTGCCCTCTTCCCCCAGCAGGGCAGCCCCACCACCTGGGCGGCCGGGCTGCCCCGCCTGCCCGAGAGCCAGGAAGGCTCCCTCTACCCCCTGGGCCGACAGGGCGCGGTGTACGTCGCCGCTGATGGCGACGTCTACCTGAGCCCGGACCGCGGCGCCACCTGGCAGGGCTCGCGCTGGCGGCCGTGGGGCATCGAACGGACCGAGATCTGGACCTTCGGCACCGAGTTCGACCTCGACGTGCCGAACGGCACCCTCGGTGCTCCGCTCGGCCTTGCCTGGTGGGATCGGCGGCCGGGCAAGAAGCCCACGCTCTTCCTCAGCGAGATCGACGAGCAGGGCCGCTTCCGCCTGCTCGCGGACGTGCCGCTCGAGGTCGCCGCCGACACCGGCACCCTGGTCGAGCTGACCCAGCTCGCCCGCACCGGCTCCGGCCGGTGGCTTTTCCTCTCCGACTGCTTCGCACCCCGTGGCTCACCCGGTGTCGGTCTGCGGGCCGGCTCGGAAGGGGGCTTCGAGCCAGCCCGCTTCGTCCTCATCGAGCGTTGATCCGCGCCAGCATCGCCGCCACCACCTCGGCCGGGCTGCGGTCGCTGGTGTCGAGGACGATCGCGTCCGGGCTCGCCACCAGGGGCGACTCGGAGCGGCCCGCGTCGCGCAGGTCCCGCTCCTCCATCTCCGCTCGCATCGCCTCGGCCGAGACCTCCTTGCCAGCCCGCGCCAGCTCCCGGTAGCGGCGCTCGAAGCGCACCTCGGGACGGGCGTCGAGAAAGAACTTGAAGGGGGCGCCGGGAAAAACCCGGGTGCCGATGTCGCGTCCCTCGACCACCCCGCCCAGGCGCCGGGCGGCCTCCCGCTGCAAGTCCACCAGCCGCTTGCGGACCCCGGGGTAGGTGGCGATGCGCGAAGTGGCGTCGGAGACTTCCGGGCTGCGAAGGCGGTCTCCCGGATCCTGACCGCGGAGGAGGATGCGCAGGCCGCCGGCGAGCTCCGGCGCCCCCTCGACCCGCAGGTCCAACCGCTCGGCAAAGCGCTCGACCGCGGCTTGGTCGGCGAGGTCGAGACCGGCATCGAGGGCATCGAGGGCCACCGCCCGATACATCGCCCCGGTGTTCAAGTAGGGCACACCGAGACGTTCGGCCAGGAGCCGCGCCGCCGTGCTCTTGCCCACGCCGGCCGGACCGTCGACGGCGACGATCAGGGGGCCCGTGCTCATCCGCGGGAGGGGAAGCCGTGCTCGGCGAGGGCGGCGAGGAGCTGGTCGTTCTCCTCGGGCAGACCGATGGTGATGCGCAAGCTCTCGCGCAGGGCGGGAAAGCCCAGAGCCCGCACCAGCACGCCTCGCTGCTCGAGCCCGGCTGCCAGCTCGCGGGCCGGTACGCCGAAGTGGGCGAGCACGAAATTGGCCGCGGAGGGAGTCACCCTCACCCCCCGCCGCTCGAGCTCCGCGCTGAGCCGCGCCCTCTCGCGCAGGTTGCGCTCCCGGCTCGCCGCCACCCACTCGGGGTCGTCGAGAGCCAGGAGGGCCGCCCGCTGGCCCAGAAAGCTGGTGTTGAACGGCGCCCGTACGCAGTCGAGGTCCTCGATCAGAGGGGGAGCCCCCAGGGCGTAGCCGATGCGCATCCCGGCCAGGCCGTAGGCCTTCGAGAAGGTGCCGAGGACGAGGACGTTGCGACCTTCGAGCAGCTGGCGGACCGCGTCCGGGTAGTCCGGCCGGTCGACGTATTCCTGGTAGGCCTGGTCGACCACGGTGAGCACGTCGTCCCCCACCCGGTCGAAGTAGCGGGCCAGCTCGTCGGAGCCGACGTAGGTGCCGGTCGGGTTGTTGGGGTTGGCGAGGAAGACCACCCGTGCCCCGGCTGCCGCCCGGGCGAAACCCTCCGGATCGTCCGAGAGGTCGTCGGGGCGAACCGGCACCTCGACCAGCCTGCCCTGCTGCAGCCGGGTCGACAGCGAGTACTGGATGAAGTGGAGACCGGAGACCACCACGCCGTCGCCCGGGGCGAGGAAGGCCCGGCAGATCAGGTCGATCACCTCGCCCGAGCCCTGGCCGAGGGTCACCTGCGAGGGATCCACCCCGCGCAGAGCCGCCAGACGCTGGCGAAGCTCGCTGCCGCCGCCGTCCGGGTAGAAGCCCAGGCCGGCTCCCTCGCGGGCCAGACCGTCGATCACCCGCGGCGAAGGACCGGCGGTGTTCTCGTTCGAGGCCAGCTGGCAAACGTGCGCCACGCCCAGCTGCCTTGCGAGCTGCTCGACGGGCGGGCCGCCCGAGTAGGGCTGGATGCGCCGTACGTGCTCGGGAGCCCGGAAGGAGCTCATGGCCGCCTCCGGCCGCCCGCGCGCGGCGTCCCCGACTTACCGGCCGAGGGTCGCGAACCGCCCCGCCGGGGACCACTCCCGGCCGGCGGCCGGGCCGACCCGCGGGGAGCAGACGTCTTGCGGGGCCCCCGTGCCGGCGGCTTGCCCTGAGCTGGTCGAGGGGTGCCAGCCCTTTCGGGCGAGGCCGTCCGCGTCCCTCGCGCCGGGGGCTTGCCCTTTGCCGGCCGAAGCGTGCCGGCCTTCTCGGGAGCGTCCTCGCGAGCGCCCCGAGAGACCGGCTTGCCCTGAGCTTGCCGAGACGGCTCGCCCCGAGCCTGTCGGGGGGTGCCCGCCTTCTCGGCCACCGGCCGCCGTGGCCCTTCCCGCTCCACCCGCGGCCGCCGTTTGGGCCGCGGCGGGGTGGGGTCGGTGAGCAGCCTCTCGACCTCCTCCGGCGTCAGCTCGCGCACGGCTCCCAGGGGCAGGTCGGGGTCGATCAGCGAGCCGATGCCGACCCGCCGCAGCCGCAGCACCGAGTTGCCGATGCGGGCGAACATCTCGCGGATCTGCCGCGTGCGTCCCTGGGAGAGCTCGACCCGCCACCAGGAGTTCTCCTCGGCCGATCGCGGCCCGCTGGCCCGGTGCTCGTCGATCCGGCACGGGGCCGTGCGCTTGCCTTCGAGCACGATGCCGCCCCGCAGCCGATCGAGCTGACCCTCCTCCGGCCGGCCGCTCACCTTCACCTCGTACACCTTGACGCAGCCGTGGCGGGGGTGGCTCACTTTCTGGGCGAACTCGCCGTCGGTGGTCATCAACAGCAGCCCCTCGGTCATGAAGTCCAGGCGTCCCACCGGCACCAGGCCCTTGCGCAGGCCGGCGGGCACCAGCTCCATGACAGTGCGGCGACCCTGCGGATCCGAGACGGTCGACATCACCGCCTTGGGCTTGTTGACCACCAGGTAGACCTCGGGACGGCGGCGCAGGTCGATGCGACGGCCGTCCACCTTCACGGCGTCCTGCTCCGGGTCGGCCTTGTCCCCCAGGCCTGCCGGAGCACCGTTGACGGTCACCCGACCCTCGCGGATCAGCTCCTCGACGTGGCGCCGCGAGGCCACGCCAGCACGGGCCAGCAGCTTCTGCAGGCGCTCTTCGCTCACCGTTCCACCTCCACAGGGTCGGCAGTCTCTTCGTGCTCGACCTCAAGCTCGTCGAGGGCCGCTGCCTCGCGAAGCACGGCCTCCTCGGTATCGTGCGGGATCTCGTCGCCCCCGGCCGGCGCGCCTGCCGCGATCTCCCCGGCGGCCTCGTCGCCCCCCAGGCCGAGGGCCTCCTCGAATTCCTCGAGGGGCGGCAGCTCCTTGAGGCTCTGCAGGCCGAAGTGCACGAGGAATTCCTTGGTGGTGCGGTAGAGCATGGGGTTGCCGACCACCGGCTTGCGTCCGGCGATCTTGATCAGGCGGCGCTCGAGCAGGGTCCTGAGCACCCCCGATGGGTTGACGTTGCGCAGCTCCTGGATCTCCGGGCTGGTGATCGGCTGCCGATAGGCGACGATGGCCAGGGTCTCGAGGGCGGCCATCGACAGCTTGGCCGAGCCGCGCACCTCGAAGAAGCGCCGCAGCCAGGGCCCCAGGTCCGGACGGGTGGCCAGGCGCAGGCCTCCGGCGACTTCCTCGGCGAGCACGCCACGGCCCTCGTCGGCTTGGTAGCGGGCGACCACGGCGGCCAGGGCCTCCGCGGCCTCTGCCCTCTCGTCGGCGTCGAAGATCTCGAGCAGGCGGTCGCGCGGGATCGGCTCGGCAGACACGAAGAGGATCGCCTCCAGGGCGGCCTCCATCTCGGCACGGGCGGTCATGCCTGGACGGTCTCCCGGTCCTCGGCGGACAGCTCGCGGGTGGTGCGGTGCAGCAGCACGTCGCCGGCCTCGGTGGCGTGCAGCCGCACCAGCTGGAGGCGGGCGAGCTCGAGCACGGCGAGGAAGGTGGCGATGGCCTCGGCTCGGCAGGAGCGGGCGCGTAGGTCGTCCATCAGGTCGAAGGGTCGGCCGGCCGCGAGCAGGCCGATCAGGCGATCGAACTCGTGGCGCACCGAGTAGACCTCGGCCCGCACGTGCATCGGCGGTGGGTGCTCGCGGTCGAAGCGGTCGAGAGCTTGGCGGAAGGCACCCAGCAGGTCGAAAAGAGAGACCTCCGAGAGGTCGAGCTCGGGCTCCTCGCCCTCGATCGGCACCGGCCGCCGGGTCCAGATCCCGGCCCGCAGCTGTTCCACTTCGGCCAGAGACTGCGCCGCTTCCTTGAGACGGCGGTACTCGAGGAGCCGCTGCACCAGCTCCTCGCGCGGGTCTTCCTCGTCGCCGGCCTCGTTCTTCGGCCGCGGCAGGAGCAGCCGCGATTTGAGGTGGATCAGCAGCGCCGCCTCGTAGACGAACTCCGCGGCGACGTCCAGGTTGAGGTTCTCCATCAGCGCCAGATAGTCGTGGAATTGGTCGCAGATCTGGGCCACCGGGATGTCGGTGATCTCCACCTTGTTGACCTTGATCAGGTGCAGGAGGAGGTCGAGGGGACCCTCGAAGATCGGCAGGTGGACCCGCCACGCCTCGGGCAGGAGGCTGCCCGGCGTGGCTCTCGTCGAAAGGGTCATGGCCGGCTTGCGAGGCGGCGATAGTCGAGTCCCATGGCCCCGCGCACGGCATCCATGGTCTCCCGGGCCCGTTCCCGGGCCTTGGCCGAACCCTCGTTGAGCACGTCGAGGAGCGTGTCCGGGTGAGCCATCAGGTCCTCGCGGCGTTCGCGGATCGGGGTCAGCAGCTCGATGATGCGCTCGGCGAGGAGCTTCTTGTCGTCGACGCAGCCGATCTCGGCGGCCCGGCAACGGCGCGCGACGCCGTCGCGGAGCTCGGGCGGCGAGACCAGTTGGTGGAAGGCGAAGAGGTTGCAGACCTCGGGGCGCCCTGGGTCCGCACGGCGCAGGCGCTGCGGGTCGGTGAACATCTCCTTGCACTTTTGGCGGATCGCCTCGGGCGAGTCGGCGAGGTAGATGGCGTTGCCGTAGGACTTCGACATCTTGCGCCCATCCAGGCCCGGCACCCGCGCGGCGGGGGTGAGCAGGGGCTTGGGCTCCGGGAAGACCGGACCATAGTAACCGTTGAAGCGCCGGGTGATCTCCCGCGACAGCTCGAGGTGGCTGACTTGGTCCTCCCCCACCGGCACCAGGTCCGCCCGGTAGATCAGGATGTCCGCCGTCTGCAGCACGGGATAGCCGAGAAAGCCGTAGGTGGTGAGGTCGCGGTTGTCGAGCTGGCTGATCTGCTCCTTGTAGGTGGGCACCCGCTCGAGCCAGCCGAGGGGGGTGAGCATCGAGAACAGCAGGTGTAGCTCGGCGTGCTCGGGCACCATCGACTGCACGAAGATCACCGACTTCTCGGGGTCGAGCCCCGAGGCCAGCCAGTCGGCGGTGGCCTCGAGGGTGTTCGACGCCACCTGCGAGGTGTCGGCGTACTCGCTGGTCAGGGCATGCCAGTCGGCGGCGAAGTAGTAGCAGCGATAACGGTCCTGGAGGTCCACCCAGTTGCGGACGGCACCGAAGTAGTTGCCGAGATGGAGCGGTCCGGTGGACCGCATCCCGGAGAGGACGAGACTCTCGTTCATGGTGAAAGGCTCCCGCAGCCGGGGGCCTGGGCCCCGGTTGGAAGGCGAGAGGATAGCATCAGGCGCCCTGGCCGACGGCCGCGGCGACCGCGCTCTCGAGGGCGCGCAGGCGCCGCCGGGTCAGCGCCAGGGCGAGGGCCTGCAGGGCCAGGCTGAGCCAGAAGGCGGGGCCGTGGAGGGCCCCGGCACGCGAGTAGCTGAAGGCCGCGCCGCCGAGGCCGAAGCTCACCAGGACGCTGGCGATCACCGCCAGAGGAAGGACCACCTCGGTCCAGGCCCTGCCCCCGTCGGCGACCTTCACCTCGCCGGCAGCGAGGCGCAGGTAGAGCATCCCCCAGACCTGGGTGAAGACCAGCACCAGGGTCGAGGCCAGGGCCGCGAGGAGGTGCGGGGTCTCGAAGCCGCCGCCGCGCCAGCCCATCACCGCCGTCGTCACGAAGCCCAGGCTCGCCAGACAGGAGACCCGCCAGATCGCTCTTCCGTACATGCCGCGGAGTCTACCCACCTCCGAAGGGACCCTGCCAGTCCGGCTCGCCGGGCTCCAGCCGGCAGCGTAGGGCGGCGAGGTCGGGGTCCTGCCAACGGGCGACCAGGTGGGCCGCTTCCTCACGGGCCGCTTCCAGCCAGCTCCGGTCGGCGCCGAGGTCGGCGACGGCGAGGCGCGGCAGCCCGGCCTGTCGGGTGCCGAGCAGGTCCCCGGGGCCGCGCAGGTCGAGATCGGCTTCGGCGATCGCGAAGCCGTCGGTGGTGCCGGCGAAGACGTCCAGCCGCCGCCGGGCCTGGGCCGAGAGCTTGCCGTGGAGGGCCACGCAGCGGGAGGCGGCGCTGCCCCGGCCCACCCTGCCGCGCAGCTGATGGAGCTGTGACAGGCCGAAGCGCTCGGCGCTCTCGATCACCATCCAGGTCGCCTCCGGCACGTCGATGCCGACCTCGATCACGGTGGTGGCGAGCAGCACCGAGACGTCGCCCCGGGCGAAGGCGGCGAGGGCGGCTTCGCGCTCGGCCGGCGGCACCTGGCCGTGGAGCAAGGCGGCGGCATGGGGAGCGAGGAAGGCGCGCACCTTCTCGCCCAGGCTGGTCAGGGCCTCAGCCTCGACCAGGTCGCTCTCCGCGATGAGCGGGAAGACCACGTAGGCCCGCTCGCCGAGGTCGAGGCCGGCGCGGACCTCTCGATAGACCTCCCGTCGCTTCGCGGCGGGCACCACCCGGGTAGCGATCGGCAGGCGGCCAGGCGGCAGCTCGTCGATCACCGAGGGAGCGAGGTCGCCGTAGACGGTGAGGGCCAGGGAGCGGGGAATCGGCGTGGCGGTCATCACCAGCAGGTCGGGACGGTCCCCCTTCTGCTCCAGGAGCTGGCGCTGCACCACCCCGAAGCGGTGCTGTTCGTCGATCACCGCAAGGCCCAGGCGGGCGAAACGCACACGCTCTTCGATCAGGGCATGGGTGCCCACGGCGACCTGGATCTCGCCCCGGGCGAGCGCCTCCCGGGCGGCTTCGGCGGCCCCCGAGCGATCCGCCGAGCCGGTCAGCAGGGCGACCCGGTAGCGGCGACCGAGGAGGCGCTCGAGGGTGCGGAACTGCTGCTCGGCGAGCAGCTCGGTCGGCGCCATGAAAGCCGCCTGGAGGCCGCTCTCGACGGCCACCACGATGGCCAGGGCGGCGACCACCGTCTTGCCGCTGCCCACGTCCCCCTGGAGCAGCCGCAACATCGGCCGCGGCGCCAGGAGGTCGTCGACGATCTCCTTCGCCGCCCTCCTCTGAGCCTGGGTGAGGCGGAACGGCAGGACCTCGCGGGCCGCCTTCCGCACCTGTTCGTCGAGGCGGTAGGCGTGGCCCTTGAGCGCACCGATCTCGCGCTCGCGCAGGCGGGCCAATGCCAGCTGGAGCTCGAGCAGCTCGCCGAAGATCAGCCGCACCAGGCCAGGGTCGCGCCGCTCGTTCAGGGCCTCGACGTCGACCTCCTCGCCCGGTGCGTGCAGTCGGGCCAGGGCTTCGCCGAGGGTCGGCAGGTCGCGCCGGCGCAGCAGGTCGGAGGGCAGGGGCTCGGGCACCGAGGAGAAGTCCACCCGCGGCAGGAGGCCGGCGAAGATCCGCCGCAGCAGGGCCGGCCCGAGCGCTCCCAACAGCGGATAGACCGGCACCACCCGGGCGCCGTGCACGGCCTCCTCGGCCCGCTCGCAGCTGGGGTTGATCAGCTCGAAGCGCTCCTGGCTCACGGCCTTGACCTCGCCGTAGAGCAGGTACTCGCCGCCGCCGTCGACCCAGCCGGGCAGGTAGGGCCGGTTGAACCAGACCACCCCGAGGCTGCCGGTGGCGTCCTCGAAACGCCCGCGGACCAGGGAGAGGCCGCGGCGCCGCACCCGCACCGCCTTGAGGTCGTGCAGCCGCCCGCGCAGGGCGACGGCTCCCGGGGCCGCGAGCTCGCGCACCGTCAGCACACGCCGGCGGTCCTCCCAGCGATGAGGCAGGTGGCAGAGCAGCTGTCCGACGGTAGTGATGCCGGCGGCGGCGAGCTCGCGAGCCCGGGCCGGGCCGATCCCCCGGGCGAGGGAGAGGGGAGTCTCGAAGCGCAGCTCGGCGAGGCGATCGTTCCGCTCAGTCAAAGTGGAACGCGGTGATGACCATGCCGAAGCGCAGCTCGTCCCCCGGCTTGATCTCGATCGGCACCCCGGTCTCCAGTCGCTGGCCGTTGCGGAAGGTGCCGTTCATGGTACCGATCTCCTCGGAGAGGAAGTACTTGCCGCCCCGGCGGTAGATCTTGGCGTGGCGACGGCTGATCGAGCGCTGGCCGTCGACCGGGGTGAGGTCGATGTCCGGGTAGATGCCGGTCACCGGGTCCTTGCGGCCGATGGTGGTCTCCGACCCGCGGGAGAAGGGAAACTCCATTTTCGACTTGTCGTGGATCAGCCGCTCGGCGGCCAGATCCTCGGCAGCGACCGGCTCGGGAACCCGGTCGGGAGCGGGAATCTCGGGCTGGGCGTCGGCCGGCGGTGCGCCGAACCGCGAGAAGGCCTCCTGCAGCTGGCGGTCGGCCTCGCGCAGGCGCCGTGACAGCTTGCGCATCATGCGCACGGCGATCTCGGGGTTGTCGCGCAGCATCTGGGAGAACGTCGCGCTGCTGATCTGCAACAGCTTGGCGTCCGCCGAGACCCGCGCCGAGGCGGTGCGGGGCAGGTCCTCGAGGATCGACATCTCGCCGAAGAAGTCACCCTTTTCGAGCACGGCGAGGACCTTCTCTTCCCCTCCGACCGTCTGCAGGATCTCGACCTTGCCCTCGTGCAGGATGTACATCTCGGTGCCCAGCTCGCCCTCGCGGAAGACGTACTCTCCGGTCGGGACCGAGACGGAGAACTCCCCCAGCGGCTTCTTCGCCGAGCTGGTGCTCTTGAACACGGGCGGGGACATGGTCCTCTAGCCTACAACAGCTAGCAGGGGGGCTTGGCCCCCGAGCCGCACGCGGGCGCCCAGCGGCAGCGTCCAGTTGGGGCGGGAATGACCGCAGGGAAGGCCCCAGGCGACGGGGATCTCGCCGAGGGGCTCGAGCCGGTCGAGCACTAGCTCGAGGAGCCCTGGATCATCCGGCGCCAGGGGATCGAAGCGCCCCAGGGCGACGCCCAGGACGCCTTCGAGCAGGCCGGCCGCGAGCAGTTGGGTGAGCAGGCGGTCGAGGCGGTAGAGGGGCTCCTGGATGTCCTCCAGGAACAGCACCCGGCCGGCCAGCCGGGGAGCGAAGGGAGTGCCGGCCGTCGCCGCGAGCAGGGAGAGGCAGCCGCCGGCCAGGGGGCCCTCGGCGAGGCCGGGACGAACCCAGCCGCCGAGGGACATCGGCGGCCCGGGCTTGCCGGCGAGGGCCGACGCCAGCGCCGAAGCCTCCCCCGGGGTGAGGCCCCGGGCCAGGTCGGCGGCCACCATCGCGCCGTGAAAGGTCACCCACCCCAGGCGATCGACCACCTCCGCCAGGAAGGGAGTGAGGTCCGAGTAGCCGAAATAGGGTCGAGGATGAGCGGCCAGGAGGTCCCAGTCGATGCGCTCGAGCAGACGGGTAACGCCGTAGCCGCCGCGGGCGAAGAAGATCGCCCGAATCGAGGGATCGGCGACCAGCTGGTGGAAGGCGGCGAGCCGCTCGTCGTCACTGCCGGCGAGGTAGCCCCTTCGGCTCACCAGGTTGTCCCCCGGCACCACCTGGTAGCCCATCGCTTCCAGGGCGACCATGCCCGCTTCCAGACGCCCGGGGTCGAGGGGGCCGGAGAGGGCGGCGACGCCCACCCTCTCCCCCGGGCGAACGGGGGGCGGGTAGACGGCGGGGATGGACATGAGCTGAAGTGCCGGAGGGGTCCGTAAGCCGAATCCTGTCACCGGGCTCGCGCCCGGCTGACGGTCATTCCTCTAGGACCGGCGTTGCCGCCGGTCTCCAGCAACCTACCCGGAAACGGTCCCACCGCCGAAGCGGCCGGAGCGGGACGGGCGGCCCGCAGATCCGTTCCCCTATTTGGTCTTGCTCCGCATGGGGTTTGCCGTGCCTCGCGCCGTCGCCGGCCGAGCGGTGCGCTCTTACCGCACCCTTTCACCCTTACCGCGAGAAGCCCAGCCAGGCCGGTCTCCCCGAGGCGGTCTGCTCTCTGTTGCACTTTCCGTCGCGTCGCCGCGCCTCGCCGTTGGCGAGCATGCTGCCCGTGGGAGTTCGGACTTTCCTCTCCCCCGGCGAACCGGGGCAGCGACCGTCCGGAACCCTCCGGCCGGGAGATTGTAGGTCAGTTCTTGTCGCGACCGAAGAGCCGAGGCAGCAGGCCCTTCTTCTTGGCGGTCGGCGGCGCCGGGGGGCGGGGCACCGAGCGGGGCGCCCCGAGCCGCTTGAGGCCCGCGACAGCCTCGGGGCTGTCCGGGGTCCGCACCAGGATGCTGCGGTAGGTGGCCACCGCCCGCTGGCCGTCGCCCATCTTCTCGAACAGCGCCGCCAGCTCGAGCCGCAGCGCCATGTTCTGGGGATCGAGGAGGACGGCCTCGCGCAGGCTGTCGGCGGCATGGTGCAGCCATTTGGGGTTCTTCTGCTGCACTTCGGCGAGGAGGGTGAAGTACTCGGGGCGGCGATCCGCTTCGACCGCACGGCGCAGCAGCTCGTAGGCGTAGTGGTACTCCTCGCGAGCGAGCATCTCGCGGGCCTGGTCGAAGAGACGCTGGGCCTGCTCGCGGCTCTTCTCGGGCGTGGTCTCGCTGCGCGACTTCGAAACCACGGCGGGAGCCGGCACTTCCTGATGGTAGCGGGCGCGGCGGTCGGGGTCCGAGAGCACCAGGTAGGCCTCGGTGGCTCGCTCGAAGAGGACGCTCAGGGCCTCCTCCCGGCCCACCAGACCCAGCCGCTCGGCGTGCGAGGGGTGCACCAGGCGGGCCACCTCGGCATAGGCGGAGTGGATCTCCGCCGGGTCCGCCGTGCCGCCGACCCCGAGCAGCTCGTAGTGGCTGATCTGACCGAGGCGGGCGAGCAACCCGGCCACCTTCTCGCGGTGGGAGGGCCGGTCGAGCGTCACCGGCCGGGCTTCCAGCTCGGCCCCGACCCGCTCGAGGAAGCGGCGGCGCATCTCGTGGGTCACCAGCAGGTCTTCGGTCGTCTCGCCGTGATCGCGATGGATCAGCCCGATCGCCTCCAGGCGACAGAGGCGCGTCAGGGTCAGGCGGCGGTCCGGCTCGGTGGCGAGCAGGGCTCCGATCGTGATCGGTTCTAGCACGCGATCGAGCAGCCCGGCTTCTCCCGGCTGCAGCCGCACGGCCGGCAGCTCCGCCCCGCGGCTCATCGACCACTCGGCCCCCTCGCCGCCCAGCCGCTCGAGCAGCTCGGCGTCCGGTTCGTCGATCACCGCGCAGGCGAGCACCAGCTCCACCGTCGGCAGGGGCCCGACGGCCTCGTGCGGCACGGCCGCGCGGCCCGGGTCGAAGGTGAAGAAGCCGTCCTGCCAGCGATGGAGCACGGCGGCCATCCGACCCATCAGCTCGGCGACCCGCGCCTCGCCCCCGGGCTGGCGCAGCTGGCTCAGAAGCTGGCTGGCCAGGGGGCTGGTGGGCGGCAAGTAGAGCTGACCGTCCAGGAAGAACAGGCGACGCTTGCCCTCCTCCACCGTCACCTCGAGGACTCCGCTCTCGCGCTCCAGGAGGAGCGAACGGACGATGTCCCGCAAGTCGACGACCGCCAACTCGCCTGCCAGTCGTTCCATAGACGAAGAAGTCTACTCTACGGGCATCGGCGCGGACTCACGCAGGAAGCGCCAGAGGCGGCCGGCGAGGACCGGCCCTACCAGCTCGGTCAGCTCCGCTTCGCTCGCGGCGCGAATCGCTTCCAGGCTGCCAAAGCGGGTGAGCAGCCGCCGGCGCCGGGCCGGGCCGATGCCGGGCATCTCCTCGAGCCGGCTCTGGAGCGTGGCCTTCGAGCGCCGGCGCCGGTGGCGGCCGACAGCGAAACGGTGGGCCTCGTCGCGCACGCGCTGCAAGAGCTGGAGCCCCGGGTCGTCCCGGCGCAGAGCCAAGGGCTCGGGGCGAGCCGGCAGGTAGAGCTCCTCCTCGCGCTTGGCCAGCCCGACGATCGGCGTCTCCTCCACCCCCAGCTCAGCGAGAGCCGCGAGGGCGGCGTTGAGCTGGCCGCGGCCGCCGTCGATCAGGATCAGATCCGGCATGTCGCCCAGCTCGTCGAGCCGCCGCTGGTAGCGCCGCAGCACGGCCTGGCGCATCGACAGGAAGTCGTCCGGGCGGTCCAGGCCCTCGATGTTGAAGCTGCGGTAGTCGCCCTTCTTCATCTTGCCCTCCTCCCAGACGACCAGCGAGGCGACCGTCTGCGCGCCCTGGAAGTTCGAGATGTCGAAGCCCTCGATCCGCCGCGGCGGATCGGTGAGACCGAGATGGCGGACCAGCGACTCGGCCGCCGCGGCGTGGGGAGAGACGCCGCGAAAGCGCCGCCGGTGGGCCAGCTCGGCGTTGTGCATGGCCAGGGCCACCCGCTCGGCCTTGGGCCCGCGCACCGGCATGCGCAGGTAGACCCTCTCCCCCTTCTTCTCCGAGAGCCAGTCGGCCAGGGCCTCGTCGCCCTCGATCGGCATCGGCAGGTGGACTTCCTTGGGCACGAAGGTGGTGCGGTCATAGACCTGGGGCGTGACCTCGGAGAGGAGCCGGTGGGGATCGATGTCGCCGACGCCCTCCCAGAACAGCTCGCGGCGATCGAGCACCTGGCCGCCGCGCATGATCAGGATCGCCACGGCGGCGTGACCTCCCGCCACCTTGACGCCGAAGACGTCGAGGTCCTCGTCCTCGACGCTCGACAGCTTGCGTCGCTGGGCCGTGGCCTCGACCTCGGAGAGGGTGTCGCGCAGCTGGGCCGCACGCTCGAACTCCAAGGCCTCGGAGGCCTCGAGCATCTCGCGGCGCAGGCGTTTCCCCAGTGCGTCGGTGCGGCCGGAGAGGAAGAGCTTCGCCTGCTCCACCGCCTCGGCATAGGCCTGCGGCGTGGTCAGGCCGGCAACGCAGGGGCCCAGGCAGCGGTGCATGCCGTGGTAGAGGCAGGGCCGGGGCAGGGAGCCGTCGATCTCGATGCGGCAGACCCGGATGCCGAACAGCTTCTGCACCAGCTTGATCGCCTTGCGGGCCAGCCCCCCGGGCAGGTAGGGGCCGAAGTAGTCGGCGCCGTCCGGCCGGATGCGGCGAGTGAAGACGATGCGCGGATAGGGCTCGGCGGTCAGCTTCAGGTAGGGGTAGGTCTTGTCGTCGCGCAGCAGGACGTTGTAGCGGGGCCGGCGGCGCTTGATCCAGTTGTTCTCGAGCAGCAGGGCCTCGGCCTCGGTGTCCGTGGCCACAAACTCGAGGTCCGCCGCCTCCTCGAGCATCAAGGTCAGCCGCGGCTCGTGCTCCCGCGCCAGGTAGCTCGCCGCCCGCTTGCGCAGGGACTTCGCCTTGCCGACGTACAGGGCCTTGCCCGCACCGTCCTTGAAGACGTAGATCCCCGGCTGATCGGGCAGCTCGCGGATGCGGGAGACGACTTGGTCGGAGGCCATGACGGGCAGAAGTCTACTGTTTGCCTTCGCCGCCGGCCCCTCTCAGCCCCCACGACCCTGGCTGCCCGGTCTGTCCTGGCTCGGTGGTATTCTCAAGCTCGTGGCCCAAGTCGTAGAGCAGAGCCGAACGGTCCAGCCCACTGCCGAGCAGAACAGGCTGTTCGGGCAGCTGGCCGAGGAATGGCGCCGCGCCACGGCCCTGTCGAGCTCCCCCACCGAGAAGGCCATGCACCCGGCCTATCAGCGCATCATCGGAATGGGGCCGGTCGCCATCGGTCTCATGCTCCAGGAGCTTCGTCGCCTTCCGGAGCAGTGGTTCTGGGCTCTCAAGGCAGTAAGCGGGGAGGACCCGGTCCCGCCCGAGACCCGAGGGCAAGTGGCGGCCATGGCTGAAGCATGGCTGGCGTGGGGTCGAGAGCGTGGCTATCTCTGACCTTCGCGATTCGTTCCCCGGCCTTCGAGAGTCCGAGCACCAGGTCACCAGCCCCGAAGATCCCAGGTATAACTGCATCGCTTGGGCAGCCGGCGACAGCACTCGTTGGTGGTGGCCCGATCCTCTCGAGGTCGCCTACTGGCCTCCTGGAGTCCTGCGGTCAGAGACTCTCGATGCCTTCGTAGCGGCGTTCGAGCAGCTGGGATACTCGAGCTGCGACTCGGCGCTCCGCGAGCCGGGGAACCAGAAAATCGCCATCTACCAGCTCAGGAACAGGCCGACGCATATGGCCCGACAGGTCGAGAGCGGTCTCTGGACGAGCAAGCTGGGCAGCTTGGAAGACATCGAGCACTCTCTGGAGGCGCTGGAAGGAAGCGTCTACGGTGCCGTGGCTGTCCTCTTGAAGAGACCGCAGCCTCACTATCCCGAATAGATCTGCAGCTCCCGCAGCTCGCGGAGCTTGTCGCGCAGGACGGCGGCTTGCTCGAACTCGAGGGCCTTGGCGGCGGCCTTCATGTCCTTTTCGAGGCGGGCGATGCGCTCGGCGAGGGGGATCTCGAGGTTCTCGGCGACCTCCATGGCCAGCCCGGGCCGCGCCGAGTAGAGGTCGAGGTTGCTCATCGCTACCAGCGGGCTGTGGATGTCGCGGAGGATCGACCGCGGCTCGATGCCGTGCTCGAGGTTGTAGGCCTCTTGGTTGGCGCGGCGGCGAGCGGTCTCGTCCATCGCCCGCCGCATCGAGTCGGTGATTCGATCGGCGTAGAAGATCACCCGGCCTTCGAGGTTGCGGGCGGCCCTTCCCGCGGTCTGGATCAGCGAGGTCTCGCTGCGCAGGAAGCCTTCCTTGTCGGCGTCGAGGATGCCCACCAGGGCCACCTCGGGGATGTCCAACCCCTCACGCAGCAAGTTGATCCCCACCAGCACGTCGAACTCGCCGCGGCGCAGGGCGATCAGGATCTCCACCCGTTCCAGGGTCTCCACGTCGCTGTGCATGTAGCGCACGCGGATGGCGATCTCCCCCAGGTACTGCGTCAGCTCCTCGGCCATGCGCTTGGTCAGGGTGGTCACCAAGACGCGTTGCCGGCGGGCCACCACCTTGCGGATCTCCCCCACCAAGTCGTCGACCTGGCCCTGGGCCGGCCGCACCTCGATCGGTGGATCGATCAGACCGGTGGGCCGAATCAGCTGCTCGACCACTACGCCGCCGGTGCGCTCGAGCTCCCAGGGCGCGGGCGTCGCCGAGACGTAGATCCGCTGGCCGATGCGCTGGTCGAACTCGTCGAAGGTCAGGGGCCGATTGTCCACCGCGCTGGGCAGGCGGAAGCCGTACTCCACCAGGGTCTGTTTGCGCGAGCGGTCGCCGTGATACATCCCCCGCACCTGCGGCAGGGTCTGGTGGCTCTCGTCCACCACCAGCAGGAAGTCGGACGGGAAGTAGTCGAGCAGGGTCGGCGGTGCCTCGCCGGGCGCTCGCCCCGAGAGGTGGCGGGAGTAGTTCTCGATGCCGTGGCAGTAGCCGACCTCGCGCAGCATCTCGAGGTCGAAAAGGGTGCGCTGCTCGAGGCGCTGGGCTTCCAGCAGCTTGCCCCCGTCGGTGAGCTCGGCGAGGCGTTCGGCGAGCTCCAGGGTAATGCCCTCGATCGCCTTCTCGAGGCGCTCCTTCGGGGTCACGTAGTGCGTCTTCGGGAAGACGCCGATGCGATCGACCTCCTCCAAGACGTCACCGCGCAACGGGTCGAAGCGGACCACCCGCTCGACCTCGTCGCCGAAATACTCCACCCGCACTCCGATGTCGTCGTAGGCCGGCAGGATCTCCAGCACGTCGCCGCGCACCCGGAACTGACCGTGGGCGAGGTCCAGCTGGGTGCGCTGGTACTGCATGTCCACCAGCTTGCGCAGGGCCCGGTCCATACCCTCGGTGGAGCCGCGCTCGAAGAAATGCAACATGCCGAAGAAGGCCTCCGGCGAGCCGAGGCCGTAGATACACGACACCGAGGCCACGATCAGCACGTCGCGGCGCTCGAAGAGGGCCTTGGTCGCCCGCAGGCGCAGGCGGTCGATCTCCTCGTTGATCGAGGTCTCCTTCTCGATGTAGGTGTCGCTCTGGGGGACGTAGGCCTCGGGTTGGTAGTAGTCGTAGTAGGAGACGAAGTACTCGACGGCGTTGTGCGGGAAGAAGCTCCTGAACTCCTGGTAGAGCTGGGCGGCCAGGGTCTTGTTGTGGGAGAGCACCAGCACCGGCCGGTTGAGCTCCTCCACCACCCGGGCGATCGAGAAGGTCTTGCCCGAGCCGGTGACGCCGAGCAGCACCTGCTCGCGGTCGCCGGCGCGGGCGCGCTCGACCAGCGCTTCGATCGCCTGTGGCTGGTCGCCCTGCGGCTCGAAGGGCGAGATGACGCGGAACTGGTCCATCGGTCGATCGATCGAGCGCCCCGGGCTAGGGAACGGGCGCATCGGGAGTGACGCCCCCGACCGTCTCG
>JBIOYC010000084.1:0-7053 GCA_044869955.1 Thermoanaerobaculia bacterium
GTCCGCCGCAGCTCGCGGAAGCAGCGTTGCAGGGTCCGTCCGACGCTCCCGCGGCGGTAGCCGGTGCGGGCTGCGGCCTCGCCCCAGGGCCAGCCCACGACGTAGGCGGCCAGCAGGAGGTTGCGGGGCTTGGGCTTGAGGGTGCGCAGGGCGCGGGAGAGGTCGTGGCGCAGCTCGACGAGCTGGTGGGGGCAGTGCCCGCGATCCAGGTGGGGTAGCACGGCGGGGTCCCGGGTCACCAGCCACTGCCGCCGATGCTGGGCTCGCCAGTAGAGCCAGCAGTGCTTCCTCATGGCGGCCACCAACCATTCCCGAGGCTTTTCGATGCGGTGGACGTTGCGCAGGGCGGCGAGCGCCAAGTCCTGGATGAGGTCCTGCGCGTCCGCCGCCGGGACGTTGTGGGCGCGGGTGATGCGCTCGAAGTTGGGCACCAGCCCCACGAAGAGGCGGGCCAGCTCGTCCGCGCTCAGGACGGCCGCTGGAACGCCAGGGCCGGGTTGCACCGGGCCGCCTCCAGGTAGCGGTGGAGCTGGCGCAGCAGCTCGAGGGTGATCTGTTCCAGCCGGGCCGCTTCGCGGAACAGCATCACGGCCGCCTGGGCCTCGCGGTGCACCTCCAGGCGCTCGAAGGTGGGGACGATCTCCTCGGCGATGGCCTTGACCTCCGCGGTGCGCCGCTCCTCGAGGTAGAGGGCCGCGAGATCCAAGGAGACCAAGGCCACGTCGTAGGGCAGCTCGGCCTCCAGGAAGCCGCCCCGCGCGGCGACCAGGCAGCGCTCGGCCGTGGCAACCTCCCTCAGGCCCTGGGCGATCAGCCCCTCGAGCCACAAGGCTCGCAGCTGGGTGAGAGGCTCCGGTGCCTGGTGGTAGAGCGGCAGCGCCGCTGCGAGGGTGCGCTGGGCCTCCTCGAATTGGCCGGCATCACAGAGCCAGTGGGCGAGGTTCTGATGGGCGTAGAGGTAGAGCCGAGGGTGGCGAGCGGCGTCCACCAGCTCGAGGGCCTCGCGGGTCGCAACCATGGCACGCTCGATACGCCCCTGTTCACGGTAGACGTATCCCAGCTTGATCAGGGTGAGGGCCTGCTGGGGGCCGTCCTGCTCGAAGCGGTAGGCCGTGAGCGCCCGCTCCAGCAGCTTCTCGGCGTCGTCGAAGCGGCGCTGGGCTCGCCGCAGAGAGCCTTCGAAAGAGTCCAGCTCGGCGCGCACCCGGCGGTCCCCGCCGCCCTCGCCGCGCAGGAAGAAGCGGGCGTCCCGCAGGGCCTCGTCGGCCTCCTCCAGGCGGCCGAGGGCGCGCAGGGCGTTGCCTTCGTGGGCGCGGGCACGCAGGTAAACCTCGGTGGCCACCATCGAGGCGCGGGTGTCGAGCAGCACCCGCTTGGCCAAGCGGGCGAGGTCCAGGGCCTCTCGGGGGAGACCGGGCATCCGCTCGAGGCTCTGTTCGAGCAGGAGAGAAGCGAGAGAGGGGCTGGCGAAGCGCCGAGGGCGCAACGCGAGGAAGCGCTCCCGCCCCTCGGGGGAGAGGCCGAGCAGGTCCGGCAGGTCCAAGGCGGCCTGGGCTCGCTCCTCCTCCAGGATGACGGCCTCCATCGAGGCCCGGGAGCCCACCTTCTCGAACAGCTCTTCGTAGTCCGCCACCTTCCAGCCCTTCCACTGCGACTCCTCGTCGAAGGCTTCGAACTCGGACTTGCACACGGGGCAGAGCTCGAAGAGGTGGTGCATCACCAGGGACACCAGGTCCCCCGGGGTGCGCTCTCCTCGCTCGACGCCCCGCAGCAGCTCGCGAGTCAGATGATCGTCCGACATCGTCACTTCCCTCCTGTTGGAAATGCTGTGCAAAGAAGACGAGGGGCCGGCGCCCCGACGAGGAGACGCCGGCCCGGGTGGGGGCTCAGGGCCCGGAGCCCGTGGGCGAGGAGCTTGAGCTTGGGGCGGGATGGCCGTGTGGGTCGATGGCCGAACCGGCTTTGTCCGGCGAGGCCAAGCCGGCGGGCCAGGAGCCGGCGGGAGGGGCGGGTTGACCGTGCGGGTCGACGGCGGAACCTTCCTTGCTCCAGTGTGCTGGGTCTTCCAGCAACCCCGGCCTCTCCCAGGAGCCGTCCCACAGGGCCCGCAGGGCCTCCAACAGCTCTTCGAGAGGGCCGAGCGCCGAACGGGCGGGCGGCCCGGCCCAGGCCGGGCTCGCCCAGGGGCCGGCGAGCAGGAGCAGCAGCACTGCTCCCGCTGAGACACGACGCAACATACGCATCGCGCACACTCCTTCGAGACGGCAAAAGGCCGCACCGACCCCATGCCGGTCGGCTCGGACCGTCCTCTTCGGAGTGTGCGCCACGGAGTGGCAGCCGTGGCAAGGCGGAGGAGTGGATCACGGCTCTTCTCGCCGTCGAGGTCCCGCGTCCTCGGCCGCCTCCTCGCCTTTCTCGGCCTCCCATTCGTCGAGGGTGGCGGCGATGGTCTCGGCGGTGCGCTTCTCGCGGTTCTCGGGGAGGGCCTGCCAGTAGGCCCAGAACGCTTCCTCGAGCAGCTCGTACGCGTGACTCCCTCGGACATCGGAAAGCGCCTTCAGGCGGTGGCGAGCCTCGGCGGACATGGTGACGTAGATCGCCGGGCCGACCATCGGCTTGCGGCGGCGCGGTCTGTTGGCTGGTTTCTCCATGCGGCTAGTGTACTTATGGGCAGCAATAACCGTCAATCTGTGAAATACGGCTGCGTCGACAGAGGCTTGGGCGCCGAGCGCTCGGTAGGGCGGGCTGCTAGGATCCCGAGATCGGAATCTCAGGGTCGGTCGTCTGGCCCCACTCACGTTCTGCTGGCGGCTCCGCCGATGCCGCCGGCTTCTGCGAGGAGGATCGGCATGTCCTATCGCTTCCCCATGGAGGCCGTTCTCCGGGACGGCAAGCGGCTCCTGATCCGCCCCTTCACCGAGCGCGACGCCGAGGCCCTCTATCAGTTCTTCCACGGCCTACCGCCCGCGGTCCGGCGCTTCGCCTGGGACAACATCAACGATCCGGCGATCGTCGCCGGCTGGGCCCGCAACCTCGATTACGGCAAGGTCCTCCCCCTCCTCGCCCTGGACGGCAACCGAGTCGTCGCCGACGCCACCTTGCACCGCCGCGACCGCGGCCCCCTGCGTCTGGTGGGGCGGGTCAAGTGGTTGATGGAGCCCAGCTATCGTGGCCTCGGCCTGGGCACGACCCTGATCAACACCTTCATCTCGATCGCCCGCGACCAGGGCCTACGCCACCTCTCCTGCATGCTGATCGCCGATCTCGAGGCGGACGCCGTCCAGACCCTGAGCGGACTGGGGTTCACCCAGCAGCTCGCCCCAGGCTACGGCGTCGATCCCGACGGCGACGCCCACGACATGGTCAAGCTGGCCCTCAAGCTGTAGGCGAGAGCGGGGAAGACCCCCTCACCCTGGCCCTCTCCCCCCTGCGGGGGGCGAGGGAACCGGAGGGGAGGCTGCTGTCCGTTTGTGAGGGGGCGAGGGAACCGGAGAGGAAGCTGTGCTTTCTCATGGAGGCGAGGGAGCCGGAGCGGCAGAGGGCGTGCCGTCCAGCCCCCTCTCCCCCGGCACGGGGGAGAGGGCCGGGGTGAGGGGGAGCGCTTGGGCGGCCTCGGGGGCGAGCGTCAAGCCCAGCCAGCGGGCGACGGTGGGGGCGATGGCGGTCATCGGCACCAGCCCGAGGCTGCCCCTGCGGTCGAGGCCCGGGCCAGCCCAGATCAGCGACGCCCGCAGCTCCGGCCGGTCCGGTGCATGGCCGTGGGTGCCGCGGAACTTGCTCTCCCCCAGCCACTCACCGGCGGCCGAGCCCGTGAAGGAGAAGCCCGGCCGGGCGTCCAGGGCCAGCAGGGCGTCGCCTCCCATCGCGCGCACCTCCTCCGGCCCCAGGACGCGCAGCAGGCCCGAGGCCGGGTCGGCCGCCCGGGCCTCGAAGGCCGAACGCAGGGCCGCCAGATCGATCGGCCCCGACGTCTCGTCGAGATAGAGGCTGGCCGAGCCGCCGCTGGGGTGGAAGAAGGCTCGCCACTTCTGCACCTTGCCCTGCTCATCGAGCTCGATCAGGCCCAGGTCGCGCAGCAGGGTGTTGGGCCGCACCGCGCGCCCGGCCGGCAGGAAGCCGTGGTCCGAGACCACCACCACGGCGGTCGAGGCCGCGAGACCGGCCCGACCGACGCTCTCGAGCAGCCGGCCGAGGCGGGCGTCCGCCCCCTCGATGGCGGCCTTGGCCTCCGGGCTGCCGGGCCCGAAGTCGTGCTGGGCCGAGTCGACCTCGATCAGGTGGAGCAGCAGGAGATGGGGCCGTTGGGTCTCGATCAGGTAGCGGCCGGCGTCGAGGCGCTCCTCGTCCGTGGGTGGGTAGGAGAAGGGGCGGCCCCGGAAGGTCTCGACCGCCCGCAGCAGACCAGGCGTCGAGAGCAGGTCGAGCAGCTTGAGGTCGTCCGGGTGGGTCGACCCGGAGCGCCAGATCTCGGGCAGATTGAAGTCCGCCACCAGGCCCACGGTCACCGGCCAGGCCACGGCGGCGGTGGTCAACCAGCGGGCCTCGGCCGCGGAGACCAGGGTCGGCACCTGCACGTCGCGGGCGTACCAGGTCCAGGCTTCGGCGGAGCGCTCCTCGGGGTCGAAGATGCGGTTCGCCGTGATGCCGTGAAGGCGCGGCGGCACGCCGGTGATCAACGTCGTGTGGGAAGGATAGGTGACGGTGGGCAGCACCCCCGTCACGCCCTCGGCGAAGGCACCCTGGGCGACCAGCCGGCGCAGGGTGGGCACGGCCAGCCCCAGCTCGTCCGGGCGCAGGTAGGTCTCGGGCATCAGACCGTCGATCGAGACCATCACGACGTGGCGGGGCGCGGGCTCGGCGGCCTCGGCGGCGCCGAGCCACCAGGGGAGGAGGGTGAGGAAGAGGGCCTTCATGGCCCGACGCTACCAGCCTCGCAACGACGGCGTGTGACAACCGTGTGAGCGCCATGCGTCCGAGCCGGGGGCCGTTGCGCTAAGATTCCGGGCAACCTGCGTAGCACAAGGAGACTTCGATGAGAGCTCTTCGGTGGAGATCCGCGGCGGTCTTGGGGGCGCTCCTCGCCGCCCTGGCCGTGCCGGCCGCGGCACAGCTGCAGTACGGCAACCTGTACGGCGTGGTCACGGACCAGGACGGTCAAGCCCTTCCCGGTGTCACCGTCACCGCCACGGGCGTTGCCGCCCCTCTGGTGCAGGTGACCGATGAGGTGGGCCAGTTCCGATTCATCAACCTTTCGCCGGGCATCTACGTGGTCCAGGCTGAGCTCGAGGGCTTCTCGACGGTCGAGCTGCCGGACGTGGCGGTCAACGTCGGCGCCCGGGTCTCGCTCGAGATCAAGTTGACCGCTCAGCTCTCCGAGACCATCACCGTCACCGGGGAGACTCCCCTGCTCGACGAGAAACGGGTCCACCGGGGCTCGGTGGTCACCCCGGAAGAGCTCAACAAGGTGCCGACCGCCCGCGACCCCTGGTCCCTGCTGTCGCAGGCTCCCGGCGTGCAGGTCGACCGCTTCAACGTCGGCGGCAACGAGAGCGGCCAGCAGTCGAACTTCCTGGGCGTCGGCTCGAGCGGCCGCGACAACGTCTTCGCCATCGATGGCGTGGTGCTCACCGACATGAACGCGGTCGGCGCCTCGGCTGTCTACTTCGACTTCGGTGCCTACGAGGAGGTGCAGTTCACCGTCTCCTCGGCGGACGTCGCGGTGGCCACGGGCGGCGTGACCATCAACCAGGTCACCAAGCGGGGCACCAACGAGCTCAAGGTCAACGCCCGCTACCTGCGCACCGACGGCAGCCTGCAGTCCGAGCCCGGCGTGATCATCGACGAGCCGGGCACCGCCGACGACCGGGTGGGCAACGAGATCGACAACGTCCAGGAGTACGGCGCCGACGTCGGTGGGCCCGTCGTGCGCGACCACGTCTGGCTGTGGGGCTCCTACGGCAAGAGCGACATCCGCAACCTGGTGCCGACGGCCGCGGGCTCCGCGAGCTCCCAGCAGAACGACAACACGGAGCTCGAGGACTACAACGTCAAGCTCAACCTCCAGGCCGGCTCCCAGCTCTCGGGCGTCCTGCACTACTGGACCAACGACAAGCTCAAGTTCGGCCGCGGTGCCGGCCCGACCCGGGCCCCCGAGGCGACGCTCGACCAGACGACCCCCCAGGACATCTACAAGATCGAGGGCAGCTGGATCCCGAGCTCGAACTGGGTGTTCAATGCCCTGTGGGCCCGCGACGACGGGATCTTCACCCTCGCCGGCCAGGGCGGCCTCGATGCCGACGTCTTCGACGACGAGAACGGCGTGCGCCGGGGCAGCAACTTCGATTTCACCCAGGAAGCGGTCATCGATCAGTGGCGGGTGGACAGCCACTACTTCTTCAACGCCGGGCCGACCAGCAATGAATTGAAGTTCGGCATCGGCTTCCGCGATCAGGAGAATTTCTCCGAGACGGTCTGGCCGCGTGGCCGCCGGGTCATCGCCTTGGGGCCGGCCGAGCCGGGCGCCACCCACCTCGCGGTCTATCCTCGCGACCGCACGGTGGCGGTGATCTCCGAGTATGAGTCGGCCTGGGTCCAGGACACCATGACCCTGGACCGGCTGACCATCACCGCCGGCCTGCGCTACGACAAGCAGTCCGGTGAGAACCTGGCGACCACCAACCCCGGCAACTCCCAGGCCCTCGGCCTGCTGCCGCCCCTCGACTTCCAGGGCAACGACGCCGGTGGCTTCGAGTGGGAGACCATCGTGCCGCGACTCGGCGTGACCTACGCCCTGGGTGAGGAGCGCAAGACCCTGCTGCGGGGCAGCTTCTCCCGCTACGCGGAGCAACTCGGCCAGAATCCCTATCTCTTCAGGGTCAACCCCACCGGCGGCTACAGCTACGCCTACTTCTACTTCACCGACGCCGACGGCGACCTGGTGATCGACGATGCCGAGCGCGACTCGCTGTACTTCTACTACGGCTACGGCTTCGACCCGGACAACCCGGGCGGCCTGGTGACGCCGAACGTCAACGACCCGGACCTCGACCCGAT
>JBIOYC010000085.1:0-11947 GCA_044869955.1 Thermoanaerobaculia bacterium
GGCCGAACGGCTCCGGCAAGTCGAACCTGCTCGAGGTCCTAGCCCTCCTCCGCGCCGCCCCCACCAACCTGCCGCAGCCCGTCAAGGAGATGGGGGGGATTCGAGAGTGGCTGTGGAAGGGACCAGATGTACCGGAGGAAGCTCTGATCGAGGTGGTGGTGGCCTACACCGGTGGCCATCAACCCTTGCTCCACAGCTTGAGCATCGCCGACAACGGCACGCGCTTCGAGGTGGTTGACGAGACGATTGAAAGCGCGAGAGCCGTCCCCGAGTGGCCGACACCGTACTTCTACTACCGATTCCAACGCGGCCAGCCGGTCCTGAATGAGCTTCAAGGGCACGCGCGTCGGCTCAAGCGCGAGACCGTGAAGCCGGAGCAGTCGATCCTCTCGCAGGTGCGAGATCCGGAGCGCTATCCGGAGCTGAGCTGGCTCCAAGAGCAGTATGAGCAGATCCGCCTGTTCCGGAATTGGTCCTTCGGGCCAACGGCGCCCTTGCGCCGCGAACAGAGCTCGCATGGACGCTCGGATTTCCTCGTCGATGGCGGCGAGAACCTCGCGCTAGTGCTGTCCAAGATCCGCGCGCGGGTCAAGTCCAGCTTCCTCGCGTCCCTCCAGCAGCTCTATAGCGGCATCGTGGACTTCCACCTGTCGGTAGACAGCGGCAATGTCCTGTTGCTCCTGGAGGAGAGCGCTGGTCGAGAGATCCCCGCCACCCGCCTCTCGGACGGCACGCTTCGATACCTCTGTCTGCTGGCCATCCTGCTCCATCCCGAGCCCCCACCTCTGATCGCCATTGAAGAGCCCGAACTGGGGCTGCATCCGGACGTCATCCCTCACGTCGCCGAGCTACTGGTTAAGACCGCAGAGCGCACGCAGCTGGTGGTCACCACTCATTCTCGATTGCTCGTCGACGCCCTCTCCGATCACCCGGAGACCGTGATCGTCTGCGAGAAGGAGAAAGGAGAATCGCGCTTCGAGCGCCTGGACGCGAAGGCGCTCGACGCCTGGCTCAAGAAATACTCCCTGGGGCAGCTCTGGAGCATGGGTGAGCTGGGGGGCAATCGCTGGTGAGCGTGAAGCTCTACATCGAAGGTGGCGGGGAGGGCGAGCGGCTCGAAACGTCGTTCCGCAAGGGCTGGCGACGCTTCTTCGAGCGAGCGGGACTCGGAGGCAGGATGCCCCGGGTGGTCCGGGGCGGAAGCCGGCTCGCTACCTTCGACGCCTTCAACACGGCGATTGCCAACCTGCCATCGGACCACCTGCCCATGCTCCTGGTCGACAGTGAAGCAGCAGTCGAAGATGGGCACTCCGTCTGGCAGCACCTCCAGCAGCGAGATGGCTGGCACCGGCCTGCTGAGGCTCTCGAGAATCAGGCTTTCCTCATGGTTCAGGTGATGGAGACCTGGTTCGTTGCCGACCGGGCGACGCTGCGGTCCTTCTTCGGGAGCAGGCTCAAGGAGAATCACCTGCCCCAGTGGCCGGAACTGGAAGCCGTTTCCAAGGCGAAGGTGCTGGAAGCACTGGGCCGCGCCTCCGCCGACTGCGGCCCACGCCGCTACGCCAAAGGCAAGGTCTCCTTCGAGATCCTCGCCGAGATCGATCCCCGCGAAGTCGAACGAGCCTGCCCGCACGCCCGAGACCTCCTCGAAGCACTGCGGAACGACTGAACAGGCTGTCCGATCCCTTCATGATCGAAGCTCGGAGCCTCAGCAAGACCTTCTTCGTGCACGAGAAGGAGCCCGGGCTCAAGGGGTCCTTGCGCGCCCTGTTCCGGCGCCAGCGCTTGGCACGGGAGGCGGTCAAGGGAGTGAGCTTCGCCATCGGCGAGGGCGAGATCGTCGGCATGGTGGGGGCCAACGGCGCGGGCAAGACCACGGTGGTGAAGATGCTCGCCGGCATCGTCCATCCCACCGCCGGCTCGGCCCGTGTGCTGGGGTTCGACCCCTGGCAGCGGGACGACCGCATGCGCCGCCAGATCGCCCTGGTGATGGGCCAGAAGGCCCAGCTGTGGTGGGACCTGCCGGCGGCGGACAGCTTCCTGCTGCTGCGCGAGATCTACCAGATCCCCCACGACGCGTTCGACGCCAACCTGGCCTACCTCGCCGAGGTGCTCGAGGTGGGGAACCTGATGAAGGTCCAGCTGCGCCGCCTTTCCTTGGGCGAGCGGATGAAGATGGAGCTGATCGCGGCCCTGCTGCACTCGCCGCGGGTGGTCTTCCTCGACGAGCCGACCATCGGCCTCGACCTCTCGGCGCAGAGGGCCATCCGCGAGTTCCTGCTGCGCTACCGGCGCGACCACCGGCCGGCGATGATCATCACCAGCCATTACATGGAAGACATCGAGCGCCTCTGTGAGCGCATCCTCATCCTGCGCGAGGGGGAGCTGGTCTACGACGGCCCCCTCGCCGCCATCCGCCGCCACTACGGCGAGAAGAAGGTGCTCACCGCCCGCCTCGACCCGGAGGTCTCGGCCGAGAAGCTGGCGGAGCGGGTGGCCGCCGTCGACCTCGAACGGCTCGGCCGGGTGCTGACTCGCGACGGCGATGCCCTGCGGCTCGAGGTCGCGCGAGAGCGAGTGCCGGAGGTGGCCGGCCATCTGCTCGCCGCCCTGCCGGTGGCCGACCTCGCCATCGAGGAGGAGGACATCGCCGTGATCATCGAGGCGATCCTCCGGGGCCGCGGCCAGGTCGGGCGATGAGGGCCGCCACGTTCGCGGCCATCGCCGGCGGCGAGGCCCGCAAGCTGATGAGCTACCGGGCGGACTTCTGGATCAGCACCTTGGTCGCGTTCACGGTCCGGATGACCGTCGCCTGGTTCCTCTGGGACGCGATCTTCGCGGCCTCCGGTCGCTCGGAGGTCGCCGGCTTCAGCCGCGAGGGGATGGTCCTCTACTACGTGCTGGTGCTGCTGCTCGGCAAGGTGGCGAGCGGCGAAGAACGCCAGGTCTCGATCGCGCAGGACCTCTACGACGGCCGCCTCACCCGCTACCTGCTCTTCCCCGGCGGCTACTTCGGCTTCAAGTACGCCGAGCACCTGGGGCAGCTGGTGCCCGTGCTGACTCAGCTCCTGCTCTTCGGCGGCTGGGCGGCGCTGGTCTTCGACCTCGACAGCCTGGGCCGGGTGTCGGCGGGCTCGCTGGCCCGCACCGTGGTGGCCCTGGCGGTGGGCAACGTGCTCGCCTTCCTGATCGCCTTCCTGATCGAGTCGGTGGCCTTCTGGGCGGACAACGTGTGGTCGCTCAACGTGCTGCTGCGCTTCGTCTCGCATCTGCTGGGTGGGGAGATGCTGCCGCTCGAGCTCTTCCCCGCCTGGGCTCGTCTCTGGCTCGACCTGCTGCCCTTCCGCTTCCTGTTCCACTTTCCGGCCATGACCCTGGTGGGTCGGGTCGACGCCGGGGCCTGGGCCAGTGGCCTGGCCATCGCCCTGGCCTGGTGCCTGGCGCTGGTCTTCATCGTGCGGATCGTCTGGCGACGGGGATCCTTGGTCTACACAGGGGTAGGGATCTGATTAGCGCGGTAGTATCTCCGCTGCAACCCCCGGGAGCCACAAACGATGATCCGAATCCAGGTCTCGCTCACAAACGAGCAATACCAAGCCCTGAAGCTCGCCGCCGAAAGCGCCGGGCTGGGCACCAGCGCTCTGCTCCGCCGTCTGGTCACCGACGGCCTCGCCGTGACCCGGGAGCCGGCGACGGAGCCGGCACCGGCTCCCGAGCGCGAGCGCGAGGACGAGCCGGAGACCCGCCGGCCGCCCGCGCGACGCCGCAAGGGGAGCTGAGCGCCGTGCGCCGGCTGCGTTGGCTCCTGATCGCCTTGCTCGGGCTTCTGGGTGTGCTGGCCGTGCGCACGGCAGGCTTCCGCAGCCGCCAGCCGGAGGTGACGGCGGCACCGGCCGTGGTCGTCGATGCCGGCGCCCTGCCCCGCCTGCAGCAGGCTCTGCGGGTGCCCACGGTGTCCTTCGACGATCCGACCCGGATCGACCGCCAGGCGTTCACCGACTTCGTGGCTCTGCTCGCCGCTTCCTATCCTCGGGTCCATGCCTCGCTCGAGCTCGAGAGGCCCGGCGGCGAAGCCCTCCTCTTCACCTGGAAAGGTCGCCGCCCGGAGCTGCAGCCGGCCCTGCTCGCCGCGCATTGGGACGTGGTGCCGATCGAGCCCGGCACCGAGGCGACTTGGACCCACCCGCCCTTCGCCGGGATCGTCGCCGATGGCTTCATCTGGGGCCGCGGCACCCTCGACGACAAGGGCTCGATGATCGCCATCCTGGAGACGGTCGAGGCGCTGCTGGGCGAGGGGTTCGAGCCGGAGCGCACGCTCTACCTCGCGTTCGGTCACGACGAGGAGCGGGGCGGTGAGGGGGGAGCGGCGAAGATCGCCGAGCACCTCAAGGCCCAGGGTACCCGTCTCGAGATGGTGCTCGACGAGGGGGGCGCGGTCGGCGACGGCCTCGGCGTCCTGCCCCAGACCAGCGCCTACCTCGGCATCGCCGAGAAGGGCTACCTGACCCTCGAGCTCAGCGCCGAGGACGGCGGTGGGCACTCCTCGATGCCGCCGAGGCAGACCGCCGTGGGCCTCGTCGCCGCCGCCGTGGCCCGGCTGGAGGCGGATCCCTTTCCGCTCCACCTGGACCTGCCGGTGCGCGAGATGCTCGCCTTCCTCGGGCCGGAGATGGGCCTCGGCCGGCGGGTGATCTTCGCCAACCTCTGGCTGTTCACTCCCCTGGTCAAGCGCACCCTCGCCGCCAAGCCGTCGTCGGCCGCCGCCCTGCGCACCACCACCGCTGCGACCGTGATCTCGGGCGGCGTGAAGGAGAACGTGCTCCCCACTCGCGCCCAGGCGCTGGTGAACTTCCGCATCCGGCCGGGTGAGACCACCGCCAGCGTAGAGGAGAGGGTGCGCCGGGTGGTCGGCGATCCACGGGTGAAGATCGCCCCCGCTCCCGGCTCGCCCTCGGAGCCCTCCGCCGTCTCGCCGACGGATTCGGACGCCTTCCGCCGACTCCATCGCACGGTCCGGGAGGTCTACCCGGGCGCCGTCGTCGCTCCGTTCGTTCTGATGGGCGCCGCCGATGCCCGCTACTACACGGGGCTCTCGGACAACGTCTACCGCTTCCTGCCCATCCGGGTCGACGACGACGACCTCTCCCGCTACCACAACGCCAACGAGCGCATCTCGGTGGCGGGATGGGAGGGCGGGATCCGCTTCTACCGGCAGCTGATCTTGAATCTGAATCGATGAGAGCCAAGAGGGCGGACACATCGGTCCGCCCCTACGACCGGAGGGAGATCCTGTAGGGGCCGACCAACGTGTCGGCCCTCCCGGCCTCCGGCCTGCCCCTACGGCCTCGTTCAGGTCAAACTGAACTGCACCGTCAGCCGGAACACCACCGGCACCGGCTCGCCCTGGCGGGTGGCTGGAGTGAAGCGCCAGTCGCTCACGGCCTCGATGGCCGCGCGGTCCAGGCCTCCCGGCATTCCCTTGAGGACTCGTACGTCGGTGACCTCGCCGTTACGGTCGATGATCGCTTCGACGACCACCGTCCCCTGCAGGCGGGCCCGGCGCGCGGACTCCGGATAGAGAGGCGGCGGTCCGTAGACCTTCTCGGGCTTGGTGACGTCCCCACCCACCTCGTAGAGGGTCTCGCCCTCGCCAAACCCCTCACCTTCTCCCAGGCCCGTCCCTTCGCCCGGCAAGACACCTTCTCCCGTGCCCTCGCCCACGCTGCCCGGCAGTCCGCTACCGGCGATGTCGTCGTAGGTCGGTAGCAGCTCGTCGAGGGGCACGGTGTCGGCGACCACGGGCTCTTCCTCGACCTCCTCCAACTCCTCGACCACGGTCGGCTGGACGGGCTCGCTCGGCGGGGGCTTGGGCGGGGTGGGCTCGGGGGCTGGTGGCCGCGGCGGGGGAGAGCCGCCGCTCTCGGGCATCTGGACGGTGATCACCTCGTAGAAGGCCGTGCGCTCGGCGGGATCGGGCAGAGCCTCGATGTTCCAGGCCTGGACGACGAGCACGGTCAAGATCACACCGACGTTCAAGGAAAACGCCGCGAGGAAGGAAAGGGCCCGGCGGCGGGGGGGAGCATTTCGGCGGCTGGCGAACAAGCTGGATTCGAACATGACGGATCCTCCTTACCCCCCTTTAGACACGACGACCCCGCGGAAGGGAAACTCCCGCGGGGCCGCGCGCCGGCCGGGCCCGGAGGATCAGTCGTCGAGGGCAGCCGTGTCCGCTCCCCCGCAGATGTTGCCCTGGACGTTGTCGTAGGCGGCCACCTCGCCGTCCTGGGTGTCGGTGACGGTCAAGTGGTACTCGACGTCCGAGAGGGCGCCGTAGAAGACCCAGAAGCGACCGTTCAGGGTCCGACCGTCGATCACCTTGACCACCAGCTCGAGGTTCTCCGAGTTGAAGAACCAGAAGTAGCCGCTCTGGTCGCCGGTGCCGGGGATCGCGGTGCCGAAGCCGGTGGTGCCGTCCGGCAGGCGCCAGTCCACCTCGACGGCGAAGCGACCGCCGAGGAGGCAGAGGGTGTCGCCGTCGGCGACGCAGCCGCCCTTGGTGGCGAGGGCCGCCGAGGTCGCCGTTGCGGGCGAAAGCTCCTGGAAGCCGGCCGAGGCCAGCTCCGGCGGGGGCGCGCTGCCGGGCAGAGCGCCGGTGTCGCCGACCCCACAGATGTTGCCCTGGCGGTTGAAGTAGGCGCGGCGGTTGCCGGTCTGGCTGTCGGTGATCACCACCCAGTACTCGACGTCCGAGAGAGCACCGTAGAAGGCCCAGAAGGTGCCGGTGAGCGGCCGGCCGTCGAGGATCTTGACCACCAGCTCGATGTTGGCGGCGTTGAAGAACCAGAAGAAGCCGGTCAGATCCGAGCTGGGCACCGCCGTAGCCGTGCCGCTGGTGCCGCTCGCCGCCACCCGCCAGAAGGTGTTGACCTGGAAGCGATCCCCCACCAGACAGAGGGAGCTGCCGCCCTCGACGCAGGCCCCCGGGCTGCCCAGAGTCTCGGTGGCCGCCGAGACCTCCTGGGTGTAGGCCGAGCTCCCCGCGGCGTTCTTGGCCCGCACCCGGAAGTTGTAGAGGTTGCTGGCCGACAGCCCGGTGACCGTGAGCTGGGTGACGTTGGCGCCCACCGAGCCGACGTTGGTGAAGACGCCGTTGTCGAACGACAGCTGGCCATTGGCGATCTGGCCCACCAGCCGGGCCTCGACGTCGAAACCGGTCTCGTTGTTCGAGCGGTCCCGCCACTCGACCAGCACCGAGGAGGCGGAGAGGGTGTCGGCGCCCGGTTGGTCGGGAGCGGTCGGCGGCGAGACCTGAGACAGGGTGGTGGCGCTGGCGATGTTCGAGTAGGCGGAGTTGCCGCTGCCGTTCCTCGCCCGTACCCGGAAGCGGTAGGTGGTGGCCGGAGTGAGGCCGATCACCTGGACACCGACGGTGTTGGCGGGCACCGTGCCGATCTCCGAGAAAGCGCCGTTACCGATCGCCCCCTCGACGCGGAAGTCGCTCTCGTTGTTGGAGTTGTCCTGCCAGCCGAGGAGGATCATGGTGGTCGACTGGGTGGTGGCGGTCAGGTTCGAGGGCGCCGCCGGGGCCGAGCCACCCCCGCCGCCGGAGCTCTGGGTGCCGCCCAGACTGGTCGCCCCGGTGCCCAGGGGATCGAGGTGGTCGGAGAGCCGGCTGCCGGCCGTGCCGCCGCCCGCCCACGAGGTGTTGAGGCGGCCGTACCAGTCGGCGCTGTTGTTGCCGCAGGCCGCGAAGCCGCCGTGCAGCTGTCCCACGACCCGTTTGCTGCTGTTGAACAGAGGCGAGCCCGAGGAGCCGCCCTCGGTGGTGCCGAGATCCCAGTCCGCCACGCGGATGTGGGTGCCGTTGCCGGGGCTGGCGCTATCGAGGTAGGAGGTCACCGAGGTGGCCTGGTTCTCGAAGCTGATGCGCTTCTCGTCGCCCTGCGGGTGATGGATGGCGATGGCGCTGCCCGGCGCGGCGCCGCCGCGGTCCCAACCTGCCCAGAAGGGCCGGTGGGTGGACGACGGCGGCGTGCTCGACAGCTCGAGCAGCGAGAAGTCGGAGGGCGGATAGTTGGCGATCAGGGTCGAGCCGCTGACCGATCGGGAAAGAGAGCCGTCACCATTGCCGCCACTCTCGGCGCTGCCAGGGGGCCGGCAGGTGGTGTTCTCGAACAGCCAGTAGGTCACCACGGTCTGGTCGTTGCCCGTGGAGACGCCACAGTGGTCGGCGGTGAGGAAGAGGGGACGCAGGTTCTGGGCGGTGTTGTTGATCAAGCTCCCCGAGCACAGGAAGGCGCCACTGATGGTGATGCGGGCCACCGAACGGATGATGTCGCGGTAGGCGTCGCCCTCGGGGCAGATCACGTCGACGTTGCAGGAGCCGGACTTGTCCGGACCGCCCGAGCGGAAGCCCCGGTAGCCCTGGTTGATGGCTCCGAGCACCAGGTCCAGCTGGCCCCGCTCGGCCTCGGGCACGGTGACCTCGACGACCGCGTCCGTGGCGAGCAGCACCGGCGTCCACAGCTCACCGTGAGGCCGGTTGTCGGCGGCGGTGAACGGCTGCAGGGCCTGGCTGCCGTCCGCGGAGTAGATGGTGAGCCGGCCGCCGGGGGGTAGCTGGAAACGGGTGAAACCGAAGTTGAGGGACTCCGCCTCGACCGCGGTCACCCGCAGCCGCCAGCGGAGCAGGCCGCCTTCCAGAGACTCCCACTGGCCATCGGCGTGCGGGGAGTGGAAGACCGCCTGCGGGACGGCGAAGCGGTAGGGCTCGCCACGCGCCTCGCGCTCGGCGTCCTCGAGGGCGAGCAGAGGGCGGTCGAGAGCCGGCAGGCTGAGGGTGTGGGCAGCACGGAAGGCCGGGTCGTCCACGGGCTGGACGGCGGGGCGCAGGGACGGCTGGGCCAGCAGGACGGGAGCTGTGAGAAGTGCGAGAGCGAGACAGGCGAGGGCGGTGCGGTTCGAGCGCATCGAGAGTCTCCTGGGCGAGCGCGGGCTCGGGGCGGGGAGCATGGCTTGGAAGCATAGCAGGCCCTCACCCCCTCGCTCCCCCTCTCCCGGCCCGCCCACACCGGCCTTCCGGGAGAGGGGGAAGCCGGAGAGAGCCAGCAGGCAGCCCGGGTAGGCTGGGTTAGCCGTCTGCGGCGTAACCCAGCTCCGGGAACGCCAGCCGGAGCTGGGTTACGGCTCGCGGGCTCGCCTAACCCAGCCTACGAATCTGTCATCCCGAGCGAAGCCGACGGGTCCCCCCCTCCGGCCCCCTCTCCCGGAAGGCCGGAGTGGGCGGGCCGGGAGAGGGGCCGGGGTGAGGGCTCTGCGTCGGTCCGGCGGTGAGTTCCGTCTCAGCCATCGAACAGATCCCGGCCCGCCGGATTGCCTTCGAGGGCGAGCAGGGTCCTCTTGGCCGCGAGCCCTCCCCCGAAACCGGTCAGGGAACCGTTGGCGCCGATCACCCGGTGGCAGGGCACGACGATCGGGATCGGGTTGGCGCCGTTGGCGGATCCCACCGCCCGGCTGGCGTCCGGCCGGCCGATCGCCGCCGCGATCTCGCCGTAGCTGCGGGTCTCGCCGTAGGGGATGCGCTGCAGCTCCTCCCAGACTCGCAGCTGGAAGCTGGACCCTTCCGGCGCCAGCTCCAGCTCGAAGTTCTGCCGCTCACCCGCGAAGTACTCCTCGAGCTGGCGGGCGAGCTCCGCCGTGGCGTCCTCACTCTCCACGACGGCGACCCCGCGCCGCACGAGGCGGCTGAGGAAGGGGGGTTCTCTCTCCTCGGGGCCCACGAACTCGATGCCGAGCACGGCTCCGCGGTCGTCGACGGCGAGCAGCAGGGGGCCGCAGGGCGAGCCCAGGGTGCGGACGTAGCAGGTCATGGCGAGTCCTCCAGAGATTGCCAGAGGTGGAAGGTGGCGAGGCTGCGGTGGGGGGCGAATCGAGCCATCAGGCGAAGGGTTTCGGCCGGGTCCGGCCGTGCCGGCAGGCCGAAGAAGCGGACGAGGGCTCGCACCAGGCCGGCGTCACCCACCGGCACGCAGTCGGCAAAGCCGAGGGCGCGCATCGAGAGGTAGCCCACCGACCAGGGCCCGAGGCCCCGTTCGTCGAGCAGGGTCCGCTCCGCGCGAGTAAAGGAGCCGTGGCCCAGCCCGACGAGGTCGAGATCCCCCGCCGCGACGCGCTTCGACAGCTCGATCGCGTACTCGGCCTTGCGCTGCGAGAACTGCACCCGAGCCAGCTCGGCGACCGTGAGGGCCGCGATCCCCTCCGGTCGCGGCGGCGCCCACAACCCGTCTCCCACCGGCCGGCCGGCCTTCTCGACCAGCCGACTGAAGAGGGTGAAGGCGAAGCCAAGGGTGACCTGCTGGCCGACGATCACCCACAGCAATGCCTCGTAAGGGTCGAAGGTCATGGGCAGGCGCAGCCCGGGCCGCGCGCGGACCAGGCGGGCGACCTCGACATCTCCGGCCGCCAGCCGCTCGAAGTCCCCTGGATCCCCGGTCAAACCGAGCCGCCGCAACACAGCCAGATGGGCCTCGGCCGCCGCTGGCTCGGGTAGCTTGCCGTCAGCGTCCAGCTGAACGAGAGCCCGGCCCGGCTCGAGGGTGAGCGACAGCCGCGCCGGCACCCCGGCCAGCCAGACCCCGGCCTCGTAGCCGTCGGCGCGGGCGCGATCGACCAGGCTCCCCGGGTCGCGGCCGAGGTAGGAGAGCAGCCATCGAACGGCGAAGGGCTCGGGCAGGGCCAGCTCGAACGAGGTCGCCCCCAGCAGCCGGCGCAGCGCCCGCGAGCCCAGGCCGAGCCGCCGCTTCAGGCCCTCCTCGAGGGCCGAGGGACCCTCGAAGCCGGCCTCTTGGGCAATGTCCGCCAAGGATCGAGCCGTCCCGAGCAGCAGCTGCCGGGCCTTCTCCACCCGCGCAGCGGCGTGCAGGGCCGCCGGCGTGGCGTGGAAGTGCTGCCGCAACAGGGCATCGAGATCAGAAGCCCCCACCCCAGCCGCCGCTGCCAGCGCTTCAGTATCCGCAAAGGCCGCGGGCCTGTTGCGCAACGCAGCGACCGCCTGCTCAAGGCGTTCGAGATGGGGATCCTGATTCCGAGGGGGTGCCATCGGACGGCACTATAGCCGCGGGGACAGGCGGGGCTCTATCGGGTTCTGGTGCTCGAATCTGGCGGATGCCCAGCTGTCGCCCCGAGCGGAGCCGAGGGGCCTCCCGGGCGACGCTGCGGAGGAGAGCTCGATGACGACTAGCGCTGGGACCGACGGAATCTCAGCCTGGCGCTCTCGCGAATTGCCTCGTTCATGGCCTCGACCGACACCGGCTTCTCGGGCGCGAGATGTGAGAGGGCCCCTTGCAGGCCTGCCAGAGGATCGATCCGCGCCGGTTCGGGGAGAGCTTCCTCAGGCTCGGGCAGTCCGTCGGACAGCGCTTGCACTTTGCCACTGTTCATGCTCCACCATGCTAGCATGAGGACCATGCCAGCCACCCTCTACGTCCGCGACGTCCCTGACGAGGTCCACTCCAAGCTCCTACGTCGAGCGAGCGAACGCGGCCTGAGCCTGCGCCAGTACGTGGCCTCGGTCCTCGCCGACCATTGCGCCCTCCCCACGATGGATGAATGGCTGGGTGAGCTGGGCCGGCTGCCGGCTGTCCCCGGCCCGATCTCGGGGGCCGAAGCGGTCCGGGACTCGCGCCTGGAGGACGAGGAAGAGGTGCTCGCGGGTGCCGCTGGTCGTTGATGCCTCGGCGATGGTCGAGGTTCTCCTCGGTACGGCCGCCGGCGAGCAGGCGAGGGGCCAGCTTCGGGGTACGGCCAGCGTTGCCCCGGCCCACCTCGACGCCGAGGTCCTCTCCGCCCTCGGGCGGCTGGTCCGCGACGGTTCTCTCGAAGCCGGGGCGGTCCCAGAGCGCTTGGCCGCCCTGGCTCGCGCGCCCTTGACCCGCTACCCCGTCGCGCC
>JBIOYC010000086.1:0-5297 GCA_044869955.1 Thermoanaerobaculia bacterium
CGCCCGCGCCCGGGAGCTGGTCACCGCCTGCGGCTACGGCCGCCGCGAGCGGGAGGTGCTTTGGTTGGCGGGGCGGGTGGAGGAATAGGACCCTCACCCCTGCCCCTCGGACCCTGCCCTGAGCTCAACGAAGGGAGCCCGTCCACACCAACCCTCCGGGAGAGGGGTCCGGAGGCCGCTTCCTTCCCCGTCGTCATTCCCGCGCAAGCGGGAATCCATCTTGTCTTGGCATCGCTCAGGAGGGGATGGACCCCCGCTTTCGCGGGGGTGACAAAGAGCCATCGGACTCCGGCCTCCCCCTCTCCCGGAGGGATGGTGTGGGCGGGCCGGGAGAGGGGGAACGAGGGGGTGAGGGCTCCCGGCCTCAGCGCCGGGCGCGCTTCTTCTTGGCCGGCTCGGCAACCGGGGCGCCGTCGAGCATCCGCTTCAGGTACTGGCCGGTGTAGCTCGCCTCGGCCTGCGCGACTTCTTCGGGAGTGCCCAGGGCCACCACCCGGCCGCCATCGCGCCCGCCCGCCGGGCCGAGGTCGATCACCCAGTCGGCGGTCTTGATCACGTCCAGATTGTGCTCGATCACCAGCACCGTGTTGCCCAGCTCGACCAGCCGGTGCAGCAGGGCGAGCAGCTTGCCCACGTCGTCGAAGTGCAGGCCGGTGGTCGGCTCATCGAGCAGGTAGAGGGTTTTGCCCGTCGAGCGCTTGCACAGCTCGCGGGAGAGCTTGACCCGCTGGGCCTCGCCGCCCGACAGGGTGGTAGCCGGCTGGCCGAGGCGGATGTAGCCCAGCCCGACCTCGTCGAGGGTCGAGAGAATGCGCTCGACCGCCGGGATCGCGGTGAAGAACTGTCGCGCCTGCTCCACCGGCAGGTCGAGGATCTCGGCGATGTTCAGGCCCTTGTAGCGCACTTGCAGCGTCTCACGGTCGTAGCGCTTGCCGCCGCAGACCTCGCAGGTCACGTAGATGTCGGGCAGGAAATGCATCTCGATCTTGATCTGCCCGTCGCCGCTGCACGCCTCGCAGCGGCCCCCCTTGACGTTGAAGGAGAAGCGCCCCGGGCCGTAGCCGCGGGTGCGGGCCTCCGGCACCATCGCCATCAGCGAGCGGATGTGATTGAAGACGTTGGTGTAGGTGGCCGGGTTGGAGCGCGGGGTGCGGCCGATCGGGCTCTGGTCGATGGCGATGATCTTGTCGAGCTGCTCGAGGCCGGTCATGCGGTCGTGCTCGCCCGGCTTGTCGCTCGCGCGGTAAAAGTGCCGGGCCAGGGCCTTGTAGAGGATCTCATTGATCAGCGTGCTCTTGCCCGAGCCGGAGACCCCGGTGACCACCGTGAAGGCGCCGATGGGGATCTCGACGTCGATGTTCTGCAGGTTGTTGTGGCGGGCGCCCAGGATCGCCAGGGGCTTGCCGCGACCGCTGCGGCGCTGGCTCGGCACGGTCACCTGTAGCTCGCCGCGGAGGTAGCGGCCGGTGAGCGAGGTCGGGTGGGCAGCGACCTGCTCCGGCGTGCCCTCGGCCACCGTCTCGCCGCCATGCACGCCGGCGCCGGGGCCGAGGTCGATGACCCAGTCGGCCGAGCGGATGGTGTCCTCGTCGTGCTCCACCACCAGCACCGAGTTGCCCAGGTCGCGCATGCCCTGGAGGGTCTGGATCAGGCGGGCGTTGTCCTTCTGGTGCAGGCCGATCGAGGGCTCGTCGAGGACGTAGAGCACCCCCATCAGCTTCGAGCCGATCTGGGTGGCGAGGCGGATGCGCTGGCTCTCACCCCCCGAGAGGGTGGCGGAGGAGCGTTCGAGGGTGAGGTAGCCCACGCCGACGTCGTCCAGGAAGGTCAGTCGGTCGCGGATCTCTTGCAGCACCTTGCCGGCGATCTTGACCTCGCGCTCCGAGAGCTCCAGGCCGCCGATCCAGCCCTTGAGCTCGGCGACCGCCAGATGCGAGAGCTCGTCGATGGAGCGGCCGGCGAGCTTCACCGCCAGGGCCTCGGGCTTCAAGCGCCGGCCCTGGCAGGCCGGGCAGACGTTGATCGACATGTACTTCTCGATCTCGGCCCGCACTCCCGCCGACTCGCTCTCCCGGTAGCGCCGCTCGAGCAGGGGGATCACCCCCTCGTAGGTGCCCCGCCAGCTGTAGCTCGACTTCTTGCCAGACAGCTCGAAGTTCAGCTCGCGGTCGCCGGCACCGTAGAGCACCGCCCGCTGGGCCACCTCGCTCAGCCGGTTCCACGGGGTCTTGAGGGTGAAGCCCATGTCCTCGGCGAGGGTGCCGATGATGCGCATGCGCCAGGAGCGGGAGCCCTCCGGCCAGGGGGCGATGGCGCCGGCGTCGATCGAGCGCTCGGGGTCGGGCACGATCTTCTCGACGTCCACGCCCATCAGGGAGCCGAGGCCCGAGCAGGTGGGGCAGGCGCCGTAGGGGCTGTTGAAAGAGAACAGCCGCGGGGTGACCTCGGAGAGGCCGCTGCCGCACTCCGAGCAGGAGTAGTTCTGCGACAGGGTCTCTTCCGGCGCGCCCTCGGGGGCGAGGACCACCAGCCCCTCCCCCACCTTGAGGGCGGTCTCGAGGGAATCGGCCAGCCGTTTCTCGATCCCCGGCTTGACCACCAGACGGTCCACCACCACGTCGATGGTGTGCTTCTTCTGCTTGTCGAGGGCCGGCAGCTCGCCGCCCAGGTCGATCAGCTCACCGTCCACCCGCGCCCGCACGAAGCCCTCGCGGGACATCTGGGCCAGCTGCTTCTTGTACTCCCCCTTCTTGCCCCGCACGAAGGGGCCGTAGAGCACCAGCCTGGTGCTCTCCGCCAAGGCCATCACCCGGTCGACCATCTGCTGCACGGTCTGGGGGCGGATCACCTTGCCGCAGCTCGGGCAGTGCGGCACGCCGACCGAGGCGAAGAGCAAGCGTAGGTAGTCGTGGATCTCGGTGACCGTGCCGACGGTGGAGCGGGGGTTCTTGGAGACCGACTTCTGCTCGATCGAAATGGCCGGCGAGAGGCCCTCGATCGAGTCGACGTCCGGCTTCTCCATCTGCTCCAGGAATTGCCGGGCATAGGCCGAGAGGGACTCGACGTAGCGCCGCTGGCCTTCGGCGAAAAGGGTGTCGAAGGCCAGGGAGGACTTGCCCGACCCGGACACCCCGGTGATCACCACCAACCGGTTGCGGGGGATCTCGAGGTGGAGGTTCTTGAGGTTGTGCTCGCGAGCGCCGCGGACGACGATCCAATCCATGGGACGGGCGACTGTAGCATAAACAAGACGCAAGAGGCCCCCAGTATCCCGGGGGCCTCGAGGTCGGCCGGAGCTGGGACGGGCCTAGCCGTCGGCGTTGGGGCGGTTGCGGTCGGGGCGCTTGGCCGGCGTGTCCGGACGGTCACCGGTGGGACCCGGACCGCCGGTGGGCCCTTCGTCCTGACCCCGCTGGCGCAGGATCTCGAGCAGCCGCTCGGTCGAGGGCGTACGCAGGCTGCGGCGCAGGCTCTCGTAGGCCGCTTCCGAGAACACGAAGTCCTTGGCTACCGCCGCCGAGCCCGTGAAGGTGCCCGCCGAGGCGTCGCTGCCGAAGGTGAACCGGAAGAGGTCCACCAGCTCGATGTCGGTGTCGAAGCGCTCGTTGATCGCCTTGATGAACTCGTTGGCGGTGAAGGCGTAGCCGAACGGCGTAGGGTGCACGCCGTCGTAGGAGAAGATGCCACCGGTGAGGAACGCAGACGAGTACTCGATGCCGGCGATGTCCAGGCCCTCGGCGGCAATCTCACCGAACACCGCGTTCATGTCCACCAGGGCCGCTCCGGCGTCCGACGCCACCTGCCGGATCACGTTGTTGTAGGCCATCACTCGGGCGTTCAGCGTGGCCAGCTCGGCGCCGTCGAGGAAGAACTGGGTGCCGAGGGGCTGGCCGGTGCCGCCGGGCAGGAAGCTCGGGATGCCGATGCCCATGGACAGCGGCGTGGTGGCGGTGAGCAGCACCCGGTCGGTCGGCGCCAGGGGGCCGTTCGGGCCGAGCAGACGCACCGGCTGACCGTTGACCAGCACCGGCTGCTGGGTGGTGGGGTTGACCACCACCGGCGGCAGCGTGGTGACGAAGGGGATCCCTGTGACGTTCGGGATGTTGGCGATCGCCATGTTGGCACCGGCGGCGCGGATGGGGCCGACGATGGCGCGCAGCTGCTGGTCGAACTGCGCGACCGGGGTCAGCGTCACCCCGTCGATCACGATGCCGCTGGTGGCGGCGCCCAGCACGTCGTTGTTGCCGATCCACAGCGTGACGAAGGTCGGTTGCAGCAGCAAGGCCTGCTGGAGAGCCGAGGCATTGCCGAAGCCGGGCGGCCGCAGGATCAGGTCCACCAGCCCGTTGCCGGTCGGGTTGGTGAGCACGTCGCGCACCCGGAAGCCGGGCACGGCCAGGTTGTCGTAGGGCCGCTGCAACCCGAGGTTCAGCGGCAGTCCGTTGGTGTTGGACTTGGGGGCGATCAGCAGCGGCCGCAGGCTGACCAGGTCGAGCAGGGGCGGGATGCCGGGAGTCCCCACCCGAGGCTGCTGAAAATCGGCGCGGCCGCCGGCCTGGGTGTTGATCAGGGCCGGATAGCTGTTGCGCTGAACCTCGTCGATCAGGCCGCCGCTCATGAAAGCGGCGGTCAGACTGTCGCCGAGGGCGACGTAACGGGTGAAATTCGCTCCCTGTGCGAAGGACGAGGGCGCGGCGAGGGCTGCCACCGCCAGGGCGGTGGCGAGCCGGCGAATCATGCGTTGGCCGGACATGACGGCTCCTCCATGAGCTTGCTGAGCATCGGGTTGGTCGAGCTGGACATCAGAAGCTGGCGGTCAGGCCGAGCAGCCAGGCGTTCGTTTCGTAGGTGCCGAAGAAATCGTCGATGTTGGTCCGGGTGGTGCGCTCGTCGAACTGCAAGTACATGAGGGCGCCGTCGAAGCTGAAGCGGTCGCCCTTGTGGCCGTAGCCGATGGTCACGCCGTTGCGGTTGGCGTCGGGCAGCAGGGGGCTGACCGTCTCCTCCGGCTGGGGCGACTCGTCGTAGACGTAGCCGAGGCGCAGCTGGCCGGTGCTCGAAAGGTCCCAGCGGAAGCCGATGCGATAGTTGTAGGCGTCGTCCCAGTTCTCGGGCAGGGTGCTCGAGAGGGTCGGGTTCTCGGTGAAGGTGATCTGCACCTGGTCGAAGCTCGACCAGCCGGTCCAGTTGGCGTCGAGCTCGAGGAGCATCGAGGGCGACAGCGCAATGGCGACGCCGAAGCTCGCCATGTCGGGAAACTCCACCGAGGTCTCGATCGGCAGATCCTGGTTGAAGGG
>JBIOYC010000087.1:0-11667 GCA_044869955.1 Thermoanaerobaculia bacterium
GTCTCGGCGGTGGACGACAGCTCGCCCCTGCGAGCGCTCGACCGCCAGCTCGAAGGGGAGATGGTGGCCCTGGTCGAGCAGGCCAAGAAGGCGGGCGAGACCCTCGGCGGCGCGGTGACGGTGATCGCCCACGGCGTGCCGGTCGGCCTGGGCTCCCACGTCCACTGGCAGGACAAGCTCGACGGCCGGCTGGCCCAGGCGATGATGTCCGTGCCGGCGGTCAAGGCGGTCGAGATCGGCGCCGGGCTGGCGGCCTGCCGGGGCTTCGGCAGCGACGCCCACGACGCCATCGAGCGCGACGCCGACGGCGCCTGGCGCCGGCCGACCAACCGCGCGGGGGGCCTCGAAGGGGGCATCACCAATGGCGAGGACGTCGTGCTCACCCTCTACAAGAAGCCGATCGCCACCCTGATCAAGGGCCTGCCCAGCGTCGATCTCGACACGGGAGAGGCGGTGCTCTCGCAGTACGAGCGCTCGGACATCACCGCTCTGCCGGCCGCAGGGGTGATCGCCGAGGCGGTGCTCGCCCTGGTGCTCGCCGACGCCTTGCTCGAGAAGGTGGGAGGCGACTCCATGGCGGAAGTGAGGGCCCACCTCGAGACCACCCGGCGCTTGCAGCGGGCCTGGCCGGGCTAGGAGCTGCCATGGACAACGCCGAGATCGCCCGCCACCTCTCGGACGCCGCCGACCTGCTCGAGATCCAGGGCGAGAACCCCTTCCGCATCCGCGCCTACCGCAACGCCGTGCACACGGTCGAGGCGGAGACCATCCCCTTCAGCCGCCGGGTGGCCGAGGGCTTCGACTTGACCGAGTTGCCGGGCATCGGCAAGGACATGGCGTCGCACATCCACGAGCTGGTGGGCACCGGCCGCTTGCTGGTGCTCGAGCAGCTGGCACGGGAGATCCCCCTCTCACTCCTCGAGCTGATGCGCATCCCCGGCGTCGGCCCCAAGAAGGCCAAGCGGCTTTGGCAGGAGCTGGGGATCACCGACGTCGACGGCCTGGAGGACGCCGCCGAGGCCGGGCGGGTGGCCACCCTCGAGGGCTTCGGCGAGAAGAGCCAAGCGAAGATCCTGGCCGGGATCGCCGAGGCTCGCCAGCACACCGCCCGGATGCGTATCGACCAGGCCGACCGCGTCGTCCAGCCCCTGCTCGAGCACCTCGGCAAGCTGCGCCAGGTGGAGCGTCTGGAGGTGGCCGGCAGCTGGCGGCGGCGCAAGGAGACCATCGGCGATCTCGACCTGCTGGCGGTGACTTCCGACCCCACGCCGGTAATGGCCGCCTTCACCGGCTACGAGGCGGTCGAGAGGATCGAAGGAGCGGGGGAGACCCGTGGCTCGGTGGTGCTCGGCTCGGGCCTCCACGTCGACCTGCGGATCGTCCCCCGCGAGAGCTACGGCGCGGCGATGGTCTACTTCACCGGCTCGAAGGAGCACAACATCCGGCTGCGCACCCGCGCCGTCGAGCGCGGCCTCAAGGTCAACGAATACGGCGTCTTCCGCATCCCTCCGGGCGAGGACACCGAGGACCCCCGGGACGGCGAGCGCGTGGCCGGGGAGGAAGAGGCGGACATCTACGCCAGCATCGGCCTGCCCTGGATCCCTCCCGAGCTGCGCGAGGATCGGGGCGAGATCGCCGCCGCCGAGGCGGGCAAACTACCGCGGCTGATCGCGCTCGAGGACCTTCACGGCGACCTCCAGATGCACTCCACCTGGTCCGACGGCCGAAATTCGATCGACGAGATGGTCTCGGCCTGCGCCGCGCGGGGCTACGAGTACATGGCGCTCACCGATCACTCGAAGTCCCTGGCGATGACCCGGGGGCTCGATGCCAAGCGTCTGCGCGAGCAGTGGCGGGAGATCGAAGAGGTCCAGGCGAAGCACCCCGAGATCCGCATCCTCAAGAGCCAGGAGATCGACATCCTCGGCGATGGGCGTCTCGATCTCGAGGACGAGATGATCGATCAGCTGGATTGGGTGCTGGTTTCGATCCACTCACGTTTCGAGCTACCCGCCGCGGAGCAGACCGAGCGCATCCTGAAGGCGATCGCCCATCCGCGGGTGCACGTCTTCGCTCACCCCACGGGGCGATTGATCAATCAGCGGAAGCCCTACGACTTCGACCTCGATGCGGTGCTCGACGCCTGCCTCGAGCACGACGTGGCCGTGGAGCTCAACGCCCATCCGATCCGTCTCGACCTCAAAGACACGCACCTGATGCTGGCGCGCAAGAAGGGCGTGCCGGTGGTGATCTCGACCGACGCCCACTCGACCAGCGACCTCGCCCTGATGCCCTACGGCATCGAACAAGCCCGCCGCGCCTGGCTCGAGCCCGAGGACGTGCTCAACACGCTGCCGCTGGCGAAGCTGTTGAAGGCGCTGGGGAAGAAGAAGGGGTGAGCAATTTATCGGCCGAGGAGGACTCTCACGACGCCACGGCCAGGAGCTGGTCCTTCGCCTTTTCGAGGAAGGTGATCACCTGCTGGCGCGTTACGGCGGGGAAGCCGGTGAGGAACTCATCGATCGACTCCCCTGCCTCCAGGTAGTCGAGCAGGGTCTGCACTGGAACCCGAGTCCCTGGGAAGACCGCAGCCCCCCCATCACCTCGGGGTCTCGCATGACAGCCTGATTCTTCATGGCGGCAGGCTACACCTCTCTCCGCTAAGGAAGCAACCGCGCCGGGGTCGGCCCTTGCCGGCGGCCCTCCTGCTCCCTCACCACCGCCCGCTGGCTCCGCCGCCGGAGGAGCTGCCACCGCTTCCGCCCGAGCTCCTCGAGGAGCTACTTCCGGAGCCGGAGGAACTGCGGGAAGAGCTCTGAGCTGGAGAGGCGCCCCGTGCCCAGGAATGGTGATGGTCCGGTCTCTCGCGGGGCCTGGTCTCGTACTCGAAAGTGCGCTGGTCGTGGCAGAAGGCGCAGTGCTCGACCACGCGGACCCGCCCTCCATGCTCGAGAGTGGCCGCCACCACGGTGGTCTCGTCACGACGGAAGGTCCGGGCGCCGCACTTCGCACAGACCAGACAGGGGGAGACCCACCTCCGCCTCTCCTTCTTGCTTCGCAGGCCGCAGGCCTCACAGGCGAAAACGAGATGATCGACACTGCCCACCGACTCCTCGGCCTGCTCGAGCTTGGTCAGGTGCGCATCATCAGCGCTCTCGTCGAGAAGCAGCATTGGGAGCTTGCACGATGGGCATTCCGGCGGCCGGCGACTCCTTCTGATCAGAAAGACCACGCCGCCCACTAACGCAATCCACAGGGCGGACAAGGCTACTGCGACCGTGGACGATGGCTCCTGACCTGCAGGTGCCAAAGGTCGGGCGGCCGCCGGCATCACGACGGGCGCCGCCTCCGGCTCGGGGAGCGGAGTGGCGGTGCCCAGCCCCAGGATCCGTTCGGCACAAGCTCGAGCCCCATCGACGATCGCAAGCCCCGGCTCTCCGGCCCGGAAGCGCGGCAGCATGACCTGCTGCATCACCTCCTCGGAGCGACGCTGGTCGACGGCACCGGCGACGCCATCGCCCAGCACGATCTCGGCGGCGCGATCCTCGAGCGCCACGAGGATCATCAGCCCATTGTCCCAGCGGCGTTCCCCCACCCCCCAGCGATTGAACAGAGAGACCGCGAAGTCCCGAGGCTCGCGTGCGCCGACCGTGCGGACGACCACCACGGCCAGCTCCGCACCCCTCTCCGCCTTGAGGCGATCCCCCAGCTCGTCGAGAGCCCGAAGCTGCGCCGGGTCCAGGAGATTCACCGAATCGACCACCCAACTCCCGGCCGGAGGAGGATTCAGGTCCTCGACCTCGACCGCCGAGACCGGGCGGGCGAGCGAGGCGAGCACGAAGAGAACGATGAGGAGGCGGTAGCGAAGTGAGGCCATCGTCATCCCCTTTCTCAGAGCTGGAGCCCACTGACGATACGCAAGAGGAGAACGGCCATTCCTAGCGCTCCTCCTCAGCGCCCGGGGCCCAGGGCTCTGGTCTTGCTAGACTCGCCGCCATGAGACGCGCCGCGATTGCCGCTGCCCTGTTCGTCGCCCTCCTCGCCTCCTCCCTCCCCGCCCAGGACCTCGCCGACTTCGAGAAGCGCACCACGGTGCACCGGCTGGCCAATGGCTGGACCTTCATCTTGGTCGAGCGGCATACGGCGCCGGTGTTCTCCTTCGCCACCCTGGTCGACGTCGGCTCGGCGCAGGAAGTGCCCGGCATCACCGGTCTCGCTCACATGTTCGAGCACATGGCCTTCAAGGGCACCACCCGCATCGGCACCACTGACTACGAGAAGGAGAAGGTGGCCCTGGCCAGGGAGGCCGCGGCGTACGAGGCCTGGCAGGCCGAGCGCCTGTCGCCGAGGCGGGACGCCGAGAAGCTCGCCCGTCTCGAGCAGGAGTTCCGCACTGCCCAGGCCGAGGCCGGCGCCTACGTGGTCAAGAACGCCTTCCCCGATCTGATCGAGCGCGAAGGCGGCGCCCAGCTCAACGCCTCGACCAGCGCCGACGCCACCCGCTACTTCTACTCCCTGCCCGCCAACAAGATCGAGCTGTTCTGCCACCTCGAGTCCGAGCGCTTCCTGCGGCCCGTCCTGCGCGAGTTCTATCGCGAGCGAGACGTAGTGCAGGAGGAACGACGCATGGGAGTGGAGAACGACCCTGTCGGCCGGCTGATCAACCAGCTGATCGCCACGGCCTTCGTCGCCCACCCCTACGGCCAGCCGACCGTGGGCCACATGAGCGATCTCCAGTCCTTCACCGTGGCCGATGCCGAGCGCTTCTACCGCACCTGGTACGTCCCCTCCAGCTTCTACACGGCGATCGTCGGCGACATCGACCCCAAGACCGTCATCCCGATGCTGGAGCGCTACTTCGGGCGCCTGCCGGCCGGCTCCCCGCCGCCACCTCTGCGCACCGTGGAACCGCCCCAGCAGGCCGAGAAGAGCATCGTGCTGCGCGACCGCGCCCAGCCGATCTACCTCGAGAGCTACCACCGGCCGGCCGTGACCCACCCCGACGACGCGATCTACCAGGCGATCGACGACATCCTCTCGAACGGCCGCACCTCCCGGCTCTACCGCCGACTGGTCCGCGACGAGCAGATCGCCCTCGACAGCGGCTCCTTCTCCGGCTGGCCCGGCGAGAAATACCCCAACCTCTGGGCGATCTACGCCGTGGCCGCACCGGGCGCCGCCAACGCGCAGGTGCAGGCCTCGTTGCGCGCCGAGCTCGAACGGCTGCGCACCGAAGACGTCACCGCCGCCGAGCTCGCCCGCTTCAAGACCCGGGCGCGGGCGGACCTGCTGCGGGGGCTCGGCAGCAACCTCGGCCTGGCCCGCCAGCTGGTCGACTACCAGCGCCTGTTCGGCGACTGGCGCGAGCTGTTCCGCGCCCTCGAGCGGCTGGAGGCCGTGACCGCGGCCGACGTCCGGCGGGTCGCCAACGAGACGATCACCGAGAGCAACCGCACCGTCGGCATGCTCGAGACCCAACAACCTACCGCCACCACCGGCCGCTGATCGGGAGGCCCGAGACCATCATGCCCCGTACCTCGAGAGCCCTCGCCGGCGGCCTGCTCGCCTTTCTCTTCCTGACCGCCCCGGCGCTCGCCCAGGTCGAGCGGGTGGAGGAGCTGCGCTATCCGCCCGTGCCCAAGTTCGAGATCCCCACTCCCGAGCGCATCGAGCTGGCCAACGGCCTGACCGTGCTGCTCCTGCCCGACCCCGAGCTGCCCCTGGTGCGGGCCACCGCCTACGTGGCCACCGGCACCGTCGACGACCCCGCCGCCAAGGCCGGCCTGGTGGCGATCGGCGCCGACCTGCTGCGCTCGGGTGGGGCCGGAGGCCGCTCGGGCGAGGAGCTGGACGATCTGCTCGACACCCGGGCGACGACCATCGAGGCCGCGGCTCGAGAGGACGCCCTGACGGTACGCCTCGACTGCCTCTCCGCCGATCTGCCCGAGATGCTGGGGGTCTACGCCGACGTCCTGCGCCGGCCCCGCTTCGACCCGGAGCTGCTCGAGGTGGCCAGGAACGCCCAGGCCGGCGAGGTGGCACGGCAGAACGACGCTCCCGCGCAGATCCTCTTCCGCGAGCTCACGGAGCTGGTCTACGGCGAGGCATCCCCCTACGCCCGTCAGCCCACCTTCGCTTCGCTGGCCTCGGTCAGCCGCGCCGACCTGGTGGCCTGGCACGCGGCCGCTTTCCATCCCAACCGCATCGTCCTCGGCTTCGTGGGGGACTTCGATCGGGGCGCCCTGCTCGCCCGGCTCGAGCAGGTCTTCGGCGACTGGCCGCGGGGTCCGGCCCCGGTGCGGCACCGGGTGGAGAACCTTCCTGCCCCTCGCCCCGGGCTCCATCGCGTCACGCAGGATCAGATCAACCAGTCCTTCATCGGCATGGGCTACCTGGGGATCCGCCGGGACGACCCGGACTACTACACCGTGGAGCTGATGAACCAGGTGCTCTCGGGCAGTTTCGCCTCCCGTCTGTTCTCCAACGTGCGGACCAAGAAGGGCCTGGCCTACACCGTTCGCGGGGAAGTCGGCAGCGAGTTCTCCCACCCCGGCCTGACGATGTTCTGGATGTCCACCAAGGCGGCGACGACCGCCGCCGGGCTCGAAGCCCTGCGGGTCGAGATCGAGGGCATGGTCTCTTCGCCGGCCGGCGCCGAAGAGGTCCAGAACGCCAAGGCCTCGATCCTCAACTCCTTCATCTTCAACTCCGACACCCGCGCCAAGGTGCTCAGCCAGCAGCTCGCCTTCGCCTACTACGGCTACCCGGCGGACTGGCTGGAGCGCTACCGGGCCGGCATCGAGGCGGTGACCCCGGAGCAGATCCTCGCCGCGGCCAGGAAATACCTGCGGCCTCAGGACCTGCTGATCCTGGTGGTGGGCCCGACCCAGGGCCTCGACCGTCCCCTCGAGAGCCTCGGGCCGGTCGCCGAGCGGGACGTCACGATCACCCCTCCGCCCGGGGCAGACGCCGATGGGGAGGGGCGACGGTGAAGTTGATGAAGACGATCAGCAGCACCAGCCCCATCAGCACCTCGACCATCACCAGCCAGCGCACCACCGGGCTCAGGGGTTGGATCTCGCCGAAGCTCGCCCCCGAGAGGGTGAGCAGGCTGAAGTAGTAGAAGTCGGCGAAGGTCCAGATCGGCTCGCGGAAGATCTCCAGGCTTTCCTCCTGGAGCCGCTCGCTCTCGCGGGCGCCGAGGTCCTCGATTTCTCGCTCGAGGCGGGCGATCTTCTCGGCGTCCCGCAGCTTGCCCTTGAGCGCCTCTTGCTGCTTCTCGAGCTCGCGGCCATAGACCTCGAGCTGGTAGCCGAGCGCGCTGGCGGTGGAGCGCAACCATGGCAGGTAGTCTCGGCCGACCACCGGCAGAGCCGTGACGTTGCGCGCCACGACCTCCTCGATCTCTCGGCCTCCCTGGCGCCCGACCAGCACCACCCTCTGCACCGGCGGCGTCGAGCGTGCGGGCCTCAGCTCGGCCCGGCGCACGGCGAAGACGACCCTCTCCTCCCCTTCCCCCAGCTCCGTCGCGACGACCTTCTTGCCCCACGGCAGGAGGCCCAGAGCCTCCCTCGGCGCCTGCGAGAGCAAGCGGGGCTGGTCGCGCTCCAGGCCGGCCTGCACTCGCTCGACCAGGGCCTTGCGGTCCCGCAGCTCCGAGCAGAGACGCGCAAAGGCATGCACCCCCTCCTCCGCCGAGCGGCGCCCGATCTCGTAGCTCGCCCACTGCTGCTCGACGTAGAGCCGCCTCTGGGCCTCGAGGATCGCCGGGTTGACCAGGTACCACTCGGGATGGCGACCCCAGACCAGGCGATAGGCCAGGGCGAACGCCGCGGCCACCGCCAGATAGACCAGGAAGACCGCCAGGAGCTTGAGGTTGTTCCGCCGCCAGAGCATGCGGCGCAGGGATTCCATCCGCGCTCCTTCCGAAAAGCGGGGGGCGGGGTAAGATCTGCCACCGTGATTCGCCTCATCCTACTCGTAACCGTCCGCCCTAGCTGAGTCCCGATGAGCTTCCCCCGCCCCTTCTCGAGCTCCCGGCCCCACCCCTGGCACGGCCTCGCTCCCGGCCCCGAGCCGCCCCGGCGGGTCCACGCCTGGATCGAGATCACGCCCTTCGACCTGATCAAGTACGAGGTGGACAAGGTCAGCGGCTACCTCAAGGTGGATCGCCCCCAACGCACCTCTTCCCTGCCCCCCACTCTCTACGGTTTCATCCCCCGGACCTACTGCGGCGAGCGGGTGGCGCGCCTCTGCCCTGGTGCCGAAGTGGGGGACGGCGACCCCCTCGACGTCTGCGTGATCTCCGAACGGCCGATCACCCGCTCGGAGGTGCTGGTGACGGCGAGGGTGATCGGCGGATTGCAGATGGTCGACCACGGCGAGGCCGACGACAAGATCGTCGCGGTGCTCGACAACGACCCGGTGTGGGCCGCCGTCGAGAGCATCGAGAATCTGCCCGCCGCCTACCTCGACCGCCTGCGCCACTACTTCGAGACCTACAAGCTCCTGCCCGGCTCGCCGCCCTCGGTCGCCATCCAGACCGTCTACCCCCGCGAGCACGCCTGGGCCGTGATCGAAGCCTCCCTCGCCGACTACGCAGAGGAGGCGGGGCGGTAGGGCGGGGCCGGGGACTCGCCACTCAGCCGAGCCGCTGCCTCAGCCCATCAAGCAGCGCGACGGTCTCGTCGAAGCCCTTCCCCGAGCCTGCTCGGCCAACCAGAGCCTGGGAAGCTGCGATCACGAACAGGTCCGCTTGAGAGAGCTTCATCCCTCCTATCTCCAACCGAGCGCTGAGCGCAGCGGTAGAGCTCAGCACACACGCAAGATCCGGAGGCTCCTCCTGCTCCGCTCCGCGCTTGCGGCAGACCAGCATCGCATCCAGGCTGATCGGCTCAGTCGCTGCTACCTTCGGGCTCGAAGCTCGCAACTCGCCGTGAACCGGGTGAGCTGCGACGAGACAGAAGCCGGACTCGACCAAGGCTTCGTGGATGGCCGCCCAACCTTCGGGTCGCGAGTGGTGAAAACTGAACACCAGGACGCCCTCGTCCTTGAGCACTCGGCGACATTCCGTGAAGACCCGCGCGAGCTGCCGGGAGAACACCTTGGGGTCCTTGTCCTGGACTTCGCTTCGATCTGAGGAATCCGGTCTACCGAACCACGGATAGCGATCGCGGAGAACCGGCGCCAGCCAAGCGAAGAAGAAATCGGACAGCTCGCTGTAGTGCACGAAATCGAAGTACGGCGGGTCGGTCACGACAGCGTCAACCGACCGGTCGGGTAACGGCAGACACGCGCTGTCGCCGCAGAGCACCAAGGCGCCCTGGCCGGCCTCGCGAAGCTCCGCCCACGAGCTGGCCAGGCTGACTCTCATCCGCTCGCTGGCGACCACACGCTGCACACCTCGGCGCTGTCCGAACAGGTCCACTTCGAACGCAACCTCAAAGGGCTCGTCCAGGTACCGCTTGGCCCGCAGCAGGCGAGACTCGAACAGGGAACGGAAGGTACCACTGCCCTTCTCCCAACCCCAAACACAGTTCTCCAGCGGCGTCCTCTCGGGTTTCAGGATGTGGTGCGAGAACATGTGGCGGACCGCCCCCGTCCCCTCCCCCTTGAAGCTGCAGAAGATGTTGTTGAACTCCAAGGTGCCGGAGAAAAGACACAACATCTGCTCCTGGATCTGCTGATCCTCGAGCTCCAGGATCGCACGCAGCAGCAACCCAAGGCAGAGCAGTTGCCGGTCATTGAAGAAATCCCGCCAACGGTGATAATTGTAACCGCGAGCCTGATTCGTGTTGTGTCCCGGCCGGACAGCGAGTGTCGGTATCGGCAGCGCTTCCGTTGCCAGGCGAGCACCAGCCTCCTGGTAGAGCGCGAGATCCCACGGACGAGCTGGAAGGTAGACCTTCTCACCGTCATGGCGCACCGCGATCAAGGCATAAAGCCGGTGGGCCGGTGGATGGCCCTCGGCGGGCAGGAGATCCTTGATGCGATACCGTTGCCCGGCGCGGCTCGTTACGTACGGGCCCGAAGCTGGACCTTGCTGTGGATTGAAACGGCTGCCGCAGTGGTGACAAGTCAAGTCGGCAACGTCGAATCGGTCCTCCTGGATCTGCCAGCAGGAGGGGCAAAGGATCTGTGCGCGGGGCTTCTTCCGAGGATAGGCATCCTGAGCGAAGACGTAGCGGTCGAACAGGGCGACCGTCTCCCCCTCCGGAGTCTCGACCGTCTTGACCCAGAAGAAGTACAGCACCGGCAAGAGCTCACCCGTCAGCGGATCCCGAGTCTGGTAGTAACGCTTGATCTCCGTGCCGACTCGCCGCTCGAGCTCGTCGAGAGCGCCTCTCAGCTCCCCTTCCTCCACCCTCGTCAACGCTTGGCGCACCAGGAAGGAGCTCAGCGGATTGATGTCGCATCCCACCACTTCGGCTCCGAGCTTGATGCCTTCGCCGAGAGTGGTACCACTTCCCATGAACGGGTCCAGGACCACCTTGCCGGCGAAGTCATGCCGTCGGTAAAAGCCCTGCCAGATCCTGTCATCCGGCCCGCCCAAGGCTCCGAGTGTGATCGCACGAAAGACCGTACCGAGGCGCGTCGCCCACCACTTGTGGATGTGGTAGAGGGGGCGGTTGATCTCCTTTCGCCAGCTTTCCTGTTCGGCCAGTTGGCTTACCTCGACGATAGGGAAATCGCCTTCGAGAGCCGTCGCCTCGGCCTCCGCCACGAAGGCCAGATCCTGAACGGCCGCTTTCATGGTGCCCTCAGCTCGTGGTCTTCGGGATCGAAACTCGTTGGCTTGGCCATGGCAACGGATCTCTGGGCCTGGCCCTTCAGCCGGTAGGCCACGAATCGGTGCTCGGCACCGGCACGCGGGTTCGGCACTCGCTCGGCATGAAGCTCGTTGGACCGGAGGTCGAAACTGTAGGCGATGATCAGACTCTGCGCCTCCCGGCGGATCAACTTCCCGACCTCTTGAAATCGCTGATCGGCGGGCAGGTCCTCCGGCACGATCAAGGTGGTCAAACCGGTCGTCCCTTCGGTGAGCGCGAACGGCGTCGGCGCGACGTACATCTTGCGGTCGCGGATCATGATGTCGCCATAGAGCCCGAAGCCTCTGACCGCCTTGTTCTCGTGGACAAACTCGTGGTCCGGGTTCAAGAAGTCACCATGGCAGAGAACCAGGTCGATCACCGGATAGCGACGCCGACCATCGCCATGCTCGGCGTAACCCGACAGGTCGGCCGGGTAGCGCCCGAACAGGTAGAAGATGCTCCGGCCGTTGTGGAACCCGGTCGGCACTTGACTGTTGGCGTCGTAGTTCCTCTCCCGCCCTGGCCAGGCGAGGCCCTTGACCTCGTAGCCCTCTGGAGGCTCGACGAGAAGGAAGTCCGGATAGGCATTCCGGCCCGAGCGATCGAAGTGAAGGCTGAGCTTCATCAGCCGTCGCTCGAACCAGTCCTGAAAGTGAAACTCTTTGTCTCGCGCGCTGAGGGACTCTATCAACTCGCCGGCCTGAATCGCCAACGCGCACTGCTCGAAGACCCTCTGTGCCAACATCGCTGAGACAGTCGTATCCGAGAGTTTAGTGTCGAGGGCGAGAGAGCTGAGCGGCGATGAGAGCGAAGCAGAGCAAGGGTGTGGTGGTGGAGGGTGGTGTGGGCGCGGGCC
>JBIOYC010000088.1:0-9510 GCA_044869955.1 Thermoanaerobaculia bacterium
ACCGTGGCGCCAGGCAGCAGGGACATGAAGGCCGCGCGCAGGGCCGAGCCGAGGCGCTCGGGCGGTTCCGAGGCCGCGAGCGAGAGCAGTGAGCTGGCGTCGGCTCCCCGCAGCTCCACTCCGGCGCCGCCGCGGCCGGCACGGTCCTCGGCCACCGCGAGGCTGAGGCGCACCCGGTGCGACTCGGTCTGCGGTTGCAGGGGGAGCCTCACCAGTCTCGAGCCCTCCGCCCGCACTACCAGGGCCGGCTGGCCCTGCACTCCCGGATGAAGCCAGGCGAGGTCGCCGCGGTCGAGGGTGGGGTCGACGAAGAGGAAGCCATCGGCCACCGGCTCTCCGGCCTCGGCCACACCTTCGGCCTCGATCGCCACGATCATGTGGTTGAAGCCCACAGGGGAGGCGAAGGCCTCCGGGATGGTGGAGTCGGTCGAGGCCCGCACCAGGGCAGGCCAGGCCGTGATCCCCACGGCGCGCAGCAGGTCGATCAGGAGATAGGACTTGCCCTTGCAGTCCCCCCACTTCTGCTCGAGGGTCTGGCGGGGTGAGTAGGGCTGGTAACCCCCGATGCCGACCTCGACGGCCACGTAGCGCACGCTGTCACGCACGAAGCGGGTGAGCGCGAGGGCCTTCTCGCGGCGGGTCGCCGTCGCGCCGGCCACGGTGCTCGCCTGCGCCGTCACGGGGGCCTCGGCCAGAGGCACCGGCGCCGCCAGCTCGCGGTACCAACGCCCGACGCCGTCCCAGTCGCGGGCGGTGCCCCAGGCGTAGTGCAGCACCGGTCCCGCCGAGACCTCCTCGGGCGCTCCTGAGGCATGGGGGAGGGAGGGCAAGTGCTGGCCCCGGACCTCCAGGCCGCCGGCGATCTCCTCGACGGCCAAGCCCTCCTGGGCGCCGGTCAGGTGCCAGCGCAACCCCGTGGCGCCCTGGACCTTGACCTCGAGGCGGTCCACCGGCTCGCCGAGAGTGAGGGCGATGCTCTCCGCCGGGAAGTAGGGGCGGGCCGTGACCTGCTGGTCGATCACCACCACGTCGCCGGCATCGAGGGGCGGCAGACTGGCCACCCGGTAGCGGGCCGAGCTGTGGACCTCGAAAGCGGCGGGTGCCTCCATCCAGTCGTAAGCCACTCCCTGGGAGGACGGCTCGGCGCTTCCCGCTCGGCGCACCCGCACCTCCAGGGAGTCGAGCTTGCGGTTCTCGTCGAGGTAGACCACGTGGTCCGACCATTCCTCGGCGTCGGCCGCTCCCTCGATGCGGACCTGCATGCGCACCCGCTCCTGGACTCGGCCGTCCGAGAGGATCGTCGCCGAGACCTGGCGCACCAGCAGGGTCGCTGCCTCGGCCGCCGGGGCGCTGCCGAGCAGGCCCAGGCTAACGGCGCACCAGCACCAGGGCTTGGGCATCGCTCTTGGCTCCCGTGTCGTAGAGGCCGCGCAGGGCGACGTAGCCCTCGCGGGAGAGGAACTGCGCCGCCTTGACCTCGAGCTGCCGTTCGTAGCGCAGCCTGCGGGCGGTCGGATCCGCAGTCAGGGTAGTGCTATAGGAGCCGGCCTCGTTGGCCACGGTCTTGTCCTCAGGCCGGGCCTCGACCTGCCAGCCCTCCGGCCAGGCGAGGTCGACGGCGATCTGGGTGCGGTAGGCGTAGTCCAGCCACACCGGCGTGCGCCGCTCCTCCGGGCGCTGGGGGAGAGGCTGCACCAGGGGGCCGAAGGGGCGGGAGAGGGCGAGGGACTGCTCGTCGCCGAGCACGGCCTCGTCCCGCTGCTCGAGGGTGAAGGACACCGCCACGCTGCGCTGGTCGATCTTCTCCTCCAGCTCGACCCCCCCGATCCGGAAGCCTGGCAAGCGCTCCTCCAGCCACTCGGTCCAGGCCCCGGCCGGTCCCTTTTCGTGGTGCCGGGCCCAATCGAGGTCGCGGGTGGCAGGCTGCCCCGCGGAGGCGATCCGGCCCTTGCCCTGGACCCTTCCCTCCTGGTCGAGAGTGAGCTCCAGGCTCACGGACTCGACGTTGTCGGCCGAGCTGCTGGTGGGCAAGTCGATCAGCTCGGGCTTCTTGCGGTCGTAGACCAGCGCCTTGGTGCCCTGGTGCTCGGCGAGCAGCTGGCCCGAGCTGAGGCCTCTCTCGGCTGGGTCCAGGAAGAGAGGGCCGTCAGGGAGGTTGACCCGGATCAGGATGCGGTCAAACCAGGTGAAGGTCGGGATCTCCCCGTCGACGATGCCGTCGGACCGGCTGGCGGCCCAGATCAGGTCGGCGTCCACCTTCTCGGCCTTGAGCATGGTGAAGAGCATCAAACCCTTGTCCGCGTAGTCGCCGCGACGGGCCTTGAGCACGGTGTCCGGGCCGGTGTTCTCGGCGACCAGCACACCCGGGAGGGGCTCGGTCTCGATCTCGTCGCGGACGAAGCGATAGAGGGCCTCGGCCCTCTCCCGCGGGCTCCTGGCGCTGGCGGTGCGGACGATCTCTCCGGCCCGTCGCCGGGCCGCCGAGCCGTTGCGCAGGGCGGCGTCGTAGACGTTGGCGTCGATCAGCTCGCAAGTCGAGCGCCAGCTGTCGAGCAGGTGCTGGACCCCACCGAAGTTGACCGGGATCAGCATGAAGCGGCTGGAGAGGTCGATCGTCGGGAAGCTCTTGGGCTCGTCGAAGAAAGGGGGCAGGTTCTCGGCCCAGACGGTGATGTCGGTGCCGAGCGCGGTCTTGGTCGTCTTGTGCTGGATGCCGGCGCCGATCGGGTCCCGCGACCAGGCCTTGGCGGAGATCTCCGAGGGCACTCGGTAGACGATCTCGGAGCGCAGCACCGGTACGTGGTCCTGGAAGATCCACGGCTCGAGGTAGTAGATGGTGTCGAAGCGGATCTGGTAACGGTAGTCGACGATGGCCCCGACCTCGAGGGAGGGGAAGGTCGCCGTGGTCACGTAGTAGCGCCGCGACTTCGAGCTGGTGCGCTCGAAGATCGACTTCTCGTCGAGGGGGACCTCGCGGCCGTCAGGCAGCACGGTGCGGCCCCGGAAGTCCTTGAGGCGGAAGAACCGGGAGTGCGCGACCTCCACCTCCCCGAACTGCTTGACCCCTTCGGCGGTGAGGATCTTGAGTCGGACCGCGACCTCGAGGGCGGAGGACTGATCCGCCCGGACGAGGTCGGCCATGCGGAAGTCACCCTTGCGGTAGAGCACGACGGCGGGTGCGTTGGGATGGCCCGGGACGCTGGTCAAGGCGCGCTCGGCTTCGGTGATCGGGGCGAAGGGGCTCGCTGCCCGAAGCGCAGCTGGTGCCAGCAACGTGACGAGAACGAGGAAGGCCGATCGGAAGGCGCGAGGAGGTTTCAAGCCAGTCTCTCCTAGAGGTTTCGAGAAGTGCAGCGAAGTATACGTGCTGTGATTGACGAATCACCCGGTGCGTTTCCCTCAGGGCCGGGGCGCCGGTTGATTTTTTGGCGAGACTGACTTACAGTTTTGGCATGCCAAAATCACTCCTCCGATCCCTCCTGATCCTGCCTCTGCTCGCCTGCGGCGGCCCCTCCGGAGACGGCCCGTCGAGCCCGAGAGGGTTGCGCGTGGTGGCCACCACCGGCATGGTGGCGGACGCCGCCCGCGAGATCATGGGCGACGCCGGCACCGTCGAGGCCCTGATGGGCCCGGGGGTCGATCCCCACCTCTACAAGGCGTCAGAAAGCGACGTTCGTCGTCTCGCCGAAGCCGATCTCATCCTGGTCAACGGCCTCCATCTCGAAGGCAAGATGGGGGAGATCCTCGAGAAGATGGCCGCCACCCGCCCGGTAGTGGCGGTCGGCTCGGCGGTGCCCGCCTCCGAGCTGCGCGAGCCCCCGGCCATGCTCGGCCAGCACGACCCGCACATCTGGTTCGACGTGCGGCTGTGGTCGCTCACCCTCGAACCGATCACCGAGGCCCTCTCGAAGCTCGTGCCCGCCCAAGCCGAGACCTTCCGCACCAACGCCGAGCGCTACCGTCGCGAGCTGCTCGAGCTCGACGGGTGGATCGAGGGCCGCATCGCCGAGATCCCCGTCGAGCGACGGGTGCTGGTCACCGCCCACGACGCCTTCGGCTACTTCGGCCGGCGCTACGGCATCGACGTGGTGGGGCTCCAGGGCATCAGCACCCTCGCCGAGGCCGGTCTCTCCGACGTCGATCGCATCGTCGAGCTGGTGGTCTCCCGGAAGGTGAAGGCGGTCTTCGTCGAGTCCAGCGTGCCGCGGCGCTCGATCGAGGCAGTCCAGAACGCCTGCCGGGCCCGGGGTCACGACGTGGCGATCGGCGGCCAGCTCTACTCGGACGCCCTCGGCGCCGCCGGCTCGCCGGCCGGGACCTACCCGGGCATGGTGCGCGCCAACGTCGAGACCATCGTCTCGACCCTGAAGTGAGGTGACGATGACCCTGGAAAGCGCAACGGCGAGAACTGCCCCGCCCGTCCTACCTGCCTACGGCGAGCCGGCCGTCGAGGTTCATGACCTGACCGTGGCCTACGGTACCCGCCCGGTGCTCTGGGACGTCGACCTCGAGCTGCCCCCGGGCCGGCTGATCGCCATCGTCGGGCCCAACGGGGCCGGCAAGAGCACCCTGCTCAAGGCGATCCTCGGGCTGGTGCCGCCCCTGACCGGTTGGGTCAAGGTCTTCGGCGGGCCGCTCGCCCGGCACCGTTCCTGGATCGGCTACGTGCCCCAGCGGGAAAGCGTGGACTGGGATTTCCCCACCAGCGCCCTCGACGTGGTGACCATGGGCCTCTACGGCGAGCTGGGCTGGCTGCGCCGGCCCGGGCGGGCGCATCGCGAGCGGGCCCTGGCCTGCCTCGATCAGGTGGGCATCCGCGACCTCGCCCAGCGCCAGATCAGTCAGCTCTCCGGCGGCCAGCAGCAGCGGGTGTTCCTCGCCCGCGCCCTCGCCCAGGAAGCCCGGCTCTACTTCATGGACGAGCCTTTCGCGGGCGTGGACGCCACCACCGAGAGGGCGATCGTCGAGCTGCTGAAGCGGCTGCGCGAGGAGGGCAAGACGGTGATCGCCGTACACCACGACCTGCAGACGGTGGCGGAGTACTTCGACCACGTGGTGCTGCTCAACATGCGGCTGGTCGCCGCCGGGCCGGTCGAGACCACCTTCACGCCGGAGAACCTCCAGCTCACCTACGGCGGGCGGCTGACCGTGCTCACCCAGGCGGCCGAGGACCTGCTGCGCACCCAGGGCCCGAAGCTCCAGGGCGGCAACGGCCAGAGCTGAGATGCTCGAGCTTTCCTACACCGCCCGGGTGGTGCTCGCCGGGGTCACCCTGCTCGGGGTGGCGGCTGGCGTGGTGGGCTCCCTCGCCCTGCTGCGCCGCCAGAGCCTGCTCTCGGACGCCCTCGCCCACGCCGCCCTGCCGGGAGTCTGCCTGGCCTTCCTGCTCACCCACAGCAAGAGCTCGCTGCCCCTGCTGCTCGGCGCCCTGGTCGCCGGCCTGCTGGGGGCCCTCCTGGTGGTGGCGATCGTCCGCCTGTCGCGGATCAAGGAGGACGCCGCCATCGGCGTGGTGCTCTCGGTCTTCTTCGCCCTCGGCATCGTGCTGCTGACGCGCATCCAGAAGCTGCCCTACGGCAACCAGAGCGGCCTCGACAAGTTTCTCTTTGGCCAGGCCGCCACGCTGATGCCGCAGGACGTGGCCTTGATCGCCGCCCTCGCCTCGCTCGCCCTGCTGGCCGTCGGCGTGTTCTACAAAGAGCTGAAGCTGCTCTGCTTCGACCGCGAGTTCGGCCAGACCCAGGGCCTCGCCATGCGCCGGATCGAGCTGCTGCTGACCCTGCTGCTGGTGACGGTCGTGGTGGTCGGGCTCCAGGCCGTGGGCGTGGTGCTGATGGTCGCCGCCCTGATCACTCCGGCCGCCGCCGCCCGCCAGTGGACGGACCGCTTCGGGGTGATGCTGCTGATCGCCGCGGCGATCGGGGGTGGGGTGGCGGCCGCGGGCGTGGTGCTCTCGGCCCGAGTGGCCAATGCCCCCACCGGCCCCTCGATCGTGGTGGTGTCGAGCGTGGTGCTGGTGATCTCGCTGCTTCTCGCCCCGCAGCGGGGCCTGGTGTGGGCGCGCCTGGCCAGCCGCAAGGTGGCCCGTCGCATCCGCCGCGAGAACCTGTTGAAGGACCTCTACCTCCACGCCGAGCGGCGGGGCACGGACCCGCTGGCCCCGGTGCCCTGGCGCGAGCTGATGGGCATCCGTGGCCAGGGCCGCAAGCGCATCGGCAGCCTGGCGCGGGCCCTCGGCCGCCAGGGCCTGCTGAGCCTCGATGACCGTGGTCTCGCCCTGACCGCCTCCGGCTTCGGCGAGGCCGAAGGGGTGGTGCGCCGCCACCGGCTGTGGGAGGTCTACCTCACCCGCCGCCTCGAGCTACCGAGCGACCACGTCCATCGCGACGCCGAGGTGATGGAGCACGCGCTGTCGAACGAAGCGGTGCAGAACCTCGAGGAGCTGCTCGGCCGGCCCGAGGTGGACCCCCACGGCCGGCCGATCCCCCGGCGGAGGGCCCTGGCGTGAGCCCCGAGCTGGTGATCATCCTGGTCGGCAGCCTGGTGGCCGGCTCCTGCGCCCTGGTGGGGTGCTTCCTGGTGCTTCGCCGCATGGCCCTGCTGGGCGACGCCATCAGCCACGCTGTGCTGCCCGGGATCGTGCTGGCGTTCCTCGCCACCGGCGAGCGCAGCACCCTGCCCATGGTGATCGGCGCCGCCGCCTTCGGCGTGCTCACGGTGGTGCTGGTGGAGCTGTTCCACAAGACCGAGCGGCTGAAGGAGGACGCTTCGATCGGCGTGGTCTTCCCCGTGCTGTTCTCGATCGGCGTGCTGCTGCTGGCCCGCTACGCCAACCAGGTGGACCTCGACCTCGACTGCGTGCTCTACGGCGAGATCGCCTACTCGCCGTGGGACGTGCTGGTGCTGGGCGGCCGGACGCTGGGGCCGAAGGCGCTGTGGATCAACGGCGGGGTGCTCTTCGTGAACCTGCTGCTGGTGCTGCTGCTCTACAAGGAGCTCAAGCTGTCGACCTTCGACCGCGAGCTGGCGGCGACCCTGGGCTTCGCCCCGGCGGTGCTGCACTATGGGTTGATGGCGGCCACTTCCTGGACGGTGGTGGGGGCCTTCGAGTCGGTGGGGGCGATCCTGGTGGTGGCCATGCTGGTGGTGCCCCCGGCCGCCGCCTACCTCTTGACCGAGCGGCTGTCGCGGATGCTGGCCCTGTCGGTAGCCTTCGGGGTGCTGTCCTCGGTGCTCGGCTACCTGCTCGCCCGCGCCTGGGACGCCTCGATCGCCGGCGCCATGGGCGTGGTGACGGGGTTGATCTTCCTGGTTTCTTTCCTGCTCTCGCCCCGCCACGGCCTGCTCGCGGGCGCCCTGCGCCACGCCCGCCTCGCCCGCGCCACCCGCGCGCAACTGGTATTGCTCCACCTGGCAGACCGCGGCCCCGGCGTCTCCCTCCCCGATCTCGCCCAGCGCTTCGGCTGGAGCCCCCGCCGCCTCGGCCGGGCCGTCGAGGCCCTGGCCGAGCGCGGCTTCGCCGATCTCACCGCGGACCGGCTGACGCTGACCCGGGAGGGCTCGAGGGCGCTGGAGCAGTCCGGCCAGGGGCCGCTGCGGCACCGGGTGGGGTAGGGGGACGGCCGCCGGAAAATCGGCTGGCACCTTGCGACCGAAACGCGACATCCGTCTCGCCCTCAGGCTGGCCTCTGAACTTGGAGAGGACCTATGAGCAAAGCAAGGTCCGAGGACGCACCCAAACTGGTGCCGTTCGACGCTGCACGGTACCTCGATAGCGACGAAGCCATCGCCGAGTACATGACGGCGGTCCTCGAAGCGGACGCCCCCGATCTCGTGCTGCTCGCTCTGGCTGACGTGGCGCGCGCCAAGGGCATGGCGCAGGTGGCCAAGGACGCCGGGCTCGGCCGAGAGAGCCTCTACAAAGCCCTCGCCCCGGGAGCGAAGCCCCGGTTCGAGACGATCGTGAAAGTGGTGAGGGCGCTGGGCGTCAAGTTCACGGTACAGGTGGCGTGAAGCCGATCCTGGGCGGCCCCATGCGTGTTCCGGGTGCCAGGCGAAGCGGGCAGCGGAGGAACCCCGGCAGGCGCAAAGAGGGTGGCACCTTGCCCGACACGCAGCTACGCCCGGTCTAGCGCCGACTGCCGTTCTCCTCGGACGGCGGCAAGGAAGCCCGCCACCGCTCGCGAAGTTCGCGCAGGAGCTCCTCTCTCCGCTCCCTCATCTCACGCACGATCTCTGCGGGAGCCGCTGTCTTCTCGTGCCGAGCGGCCCAGAGGACCACCTCGACGAGCACGGGCGCGAGGTCGATTCCCTTCTCCGTCAGCCGGTAGATGAGCCGGCGACGATCGCTCGGGTCCCGGCGCCGCGTCACGATGCCTGCCGCCTGGAGTCGAGAGAGGCGCTCCGCGAGAACGTTGCTCGCGATCCGCTCGCCGGCGTCCGCGAACTCCTGAAACGTCCGGAGACCCTTGAACATGAGGTCGCGCACGACGAGCAGCGACCACTCGTCGCCCAGCAGCTCCAAGGTGACGCTGATGGGGCAATCGGAGCGCCGAGACCTCGTTGTGCGCCTGCCCATTGTGCCCGGCGTCATGCTATCACTTGTTCGGCGCAAGTGAATCGGCTAGACTGCTTGCAAACAGCGAGTTACCTTGGAGGCAAAGGCCATGGCGCGGGTGCGCTTCTCTTGGTTGGCGGTCGCAGCGTACATCCTCCCCACGTTCCCTCTCGGCTACTCGTGGCACCTCACACTGTTCAAGGAGGAGTATGAGCGGCTCGATCTCTACAGGGCCGAGGTGATCATCCCCTTCGGCCTGGCCTCGATGGCGATCCAGGCCCTGCTCTTCGCCTGGCTCTACCCGCGGATTTTCGACACCCGGCGGGATGCCTGGCGGCGTGGCGCTCTAGGATTCGGGTTGGTCTTCGGTGTCCTCGCGTGGTCATTCACCACTTTGCCGGTTGCAGCGAAGTACCAAATGAGCTCGGTCGGGGACTTCCTGCTCCTCGAGACCGGCTTCACCCTTCTGCAGTTCGCGGTCGTCTCGCCGCTCGTCTCCCTCGCCTGCAGGGAGCCGCGCTCGGCCTGAGGAATGACGTGGGCCTCAGGTCTCGAGTGGCGAGAGAGCGCGAAAACCCCCGCGAGACCAGGGCGAGGGCGACCCCGAGCGGGAGGCGCCGGACCCCACGGTGACCCCCGGCCAGGGGCCGCTGCGGCACCGGGAGGGGTAGGGGGACGCTCACCGTAAGTCGGCTGGTATCCTTCAGGCTTCCCTTCGGGCCGCACCAGGAGGAGCACCATGGCGTACGACGAACGACTTGCGCAGCGCATCCGTAGCGCCTGGTTGTACGTCATGGAGCTTTTCGGGTGGAGGAAGTTCGCGAACCCCTCTGTGCCAACATCGCTGAGACAGTCGTATCCGAGAGTTTAGTGTCGAGGGCGAGAGAGCTGAGCGGCGATGAGAGCGAAGCAGAGCAAGGGTGTGGTGGTGGAGGGTGGTGTGGGCGCGGGCC
>JBIOYC010000089.1:0-13985 GCA_044869955.1 Thermoanaerobaculia bacterium
CCCTTGACCCGGTGCTCGCCATGCGGGCCGGCCGCCTCGCCTGCGTCTTCGTCCCCCTCTTTCCGCTCGCCGCCCGGCTGCGCGCCGAGCCCGAGCTGATCCGGGAGGCCCTCGCCGTCTTCGACGGAAACGGGCCGGCGGCCCGCCTCGCAGCGGCCACCCGGATCGCCCGCCGCGCCGGTCTGAAGGCCGGCCTCACCCTGCCCCAGGCCCGGGCCCTCTTGCCCAAGCTGGTGGCACGCCCCCGCGACCCGGACTGCGAGCGCTCCGCCCAGGAGGCCCTGGTGGAGGCGGCCGAGACCATCTCGCCGCGGGTCGAGGACGCCGGTGAGGGGGTGGTCTTCGTCGACCTCGCGGGCCTCGAGCGCCACTTCCCGGGGGACACCTTCGAGCACCAGGCCGCCCTCGCCCTGACCGCCGCGGCCGAGAAGACCGGCCTCGCGGTACGGGTGGGAGTGGCGGCCTCGAAGCTCGCGGCGCGCGTGGCGGCGGAGTCCCCCGGCTCTCCCAAGGTGATCCCCGAGGGCGAGGAGGCCGCCTTCCTCGCCCCCCTGCCGCTGGCCGCCCTCACTCCCGAGATCCGGGTGGCGAGCACCCTCGAACGCTGGGGCGTGCGCTCGATCGGCGAGCTGGCGCGGCTCCCCGCGGCCGAGGTGAAGAGCCGCCTCGGCCGCTCCGGGGAGGAGCTCCACGCCCGCTCCCGGGGCATCGACCCCCAGCCCCTGCTGCCCCGTCAGCCGCCGCCGAGCTTCCGCGAGGGGATGACCCTCGAGTGGCCCATCGTGGCTCTCGAGCCCTTCCTCTTCGTCGGTCGCTCGGCCTTGGAGCGCCTCACCCGGCGGCTCGAGGGGCAGGGCCTGGCCGCCAAGCGCCTCGAGCTGTCGCTGCGCCTCGAGCCGGACGGCTGCTACGAGCGCACCATCGAGCTGCCCTCTGCCACTCGCGACGTCAAGACCCTGCTCACCCTGGTGCAGCTCGAGCTCGAGGCCCGGCCGCCGGGGGGGCCGGTGGCCGCCTTCAGCTTCGCCGCCCACCCCGACCGCCCCCGGGAGGCCCAGCTCACCCTCTTCGGGCCGGCCGAGCTCTCCCCCGACCGCCTGGCCACCACCCTCGCCCGCCTCTTCGCCCTGCTCGGGCCGGAGCGGGTGGGCTCCCCTCGGCCCCTCGACGCCTTTCGCCCCGAGGGCTTCAGCCTGGTGCCCTTCGAACCGCCGCCCCCGCCGCCGACCCTGCGCCCCCCTCGCCGCGGCCTGGGCCTGCTGACCGTGCGGGTGCTGCGCCCACCGGTGCCCCTCGAGGTGCTGGTCACCGGTCCGCCTCTGGACGAGATCGCCGAGCCGACGATCGAGCGCCCGGCCTGCCTCGAGGGCCTGAAGCTCCTCTCCGTGGCCTCGACGGTGGCCGCCGCGGCCGACAAGAGGCCGAAGGTCGCGGGCCGGGTGCGGGTGGCCGCCGGCCCCTGGGGGCTCGAGGAGGAATGGTGGAGCGAGAGCCCCACGGCCCGCGACTACTGGGACGTGGAGCTGGCGGGAGGCGGCGTCTACCGCATCTATCGCGAACGGCTCAGTGGGGAGTGGTTCGCGGACGGGGTTTACGACTGACATAGAATGCCGCTCCATGCTGCATCGCCCTGCCGGCCTCCTCACCCTCGCCGTCCTCCTCGCCACCCCATCCGCCCTCGCCCAGGAGCCCGCGCTCCGCGCCACGCCCAACTGTGGCGGCGGTCTGCGCTACGACGACGGCAGCTTCGAGGGCACGGTGTCGGTGGCCGGCCTCTCGACCCTCGACGCCGTGATGGCGATGGAAGTCCCCGTCGCCACCCCTCGCCTCGAGCAGCTCTGTGTCTGCTGGACCCGCCGGGGCGGCAGCCCCAGCGTCTCGTTCGACCTGATCTTCTACCGTTCCAACGGCGTCAACGGCGGCCCCGGGGACCTGATCGGAGGCTTCGGCGGCCTCAGCGCCCAGAACGTCCCCCTCTACCCCGCCACCGCCTTCTACAGCTTCAACGTCGCTCCCTTGGCCATGGACCTGCCGAGCGGCAAGGTCTTCCTCGGCGCGTCCTGGGACCCCACGACCCAGGCCGAGGCCTACCTCTGCGGCGACGAGAACGGTACCCAGCCCCGCCAGACCTTCTACTCCGCCGACCTGGGTGGAAGCTGGGCCGACCTCGGCGAGCTGTACCCGAACCTCGACGCCCTCGGCGTGCGAGCCGACCTGACCGCCGGCAGCGGCGGCGGTGGCTTCACCTGCGTGGCGGACGAGCGCACCCTCTGCTTGAGCGGCGGCCGCTTCCAGGTGCGGGTGAGCTGGCGCACTGGCCAGGGCCAGACCGGCCAGGGCCAGGTGGTACCCGGCGCCTCGGACGACTCCGGGCTGTTCTGGTTCTTCGCCCCGGACAACTGGGAGCTGCTGATCAAAGTGCTCGACGGCTGCGAGCTCAACGACCGCTACTGGGTCTTCTTCGCCGCCCTCACCAACGTCGAATTCACCCTCACCGTCACCGACTCCCAGAACGGCCAGAGCAAGCAGTACGTCAATCCCCTGAACGTCACCGCCCCGACCACCACCGACGTCAACGCCCTGGCCGTTTGCCCCTGAGGCCCCCGGCGGGGACGCCCAGCACGATCGCCGCCCCGGCGGCCGCGAACAGGGCCCCGGCGGCGAAGGTCGCCCCAGGACCGAGGCTCAGCCAGAGGGCGCCGCCGGCCAGGCTCGCCGGCAGGGCCGCGACGCCGACCGTCGCGTGGTAGGCGCCGAAGGCGCCGCCGCGGGCGGTCTCCGGAGCGAGATCGGCGACCCAGGCCTTCTCCGCCGGCTCGGCGAGCCCCAGGGCCAAGCCATAGACCAGGAAGACCGGCGCCAGCACGGCGGCCTCGGCTGAGAGGGCGAAGACGCCGTAGCAGAGGGCGTAGATCCCCCAGCCCAGGAGCACCACCGTGCGCCGGGCGAAGCGATCGCCCAACCGCCCGCCCAGGCCGGCACCGGCCATCTTCACCGCGTGATGGCCGCTCCACAGCAGCGCCGCACCGGTGACCCCGGCGCCGCTCTCGCTCAGTCGCAGAAGCAGGAAAGCGTCGGTGGAGTTGCCGAGGGTGAAGACCAGGATGGCGAGCAGGAGGCGGCGCAGGGAGCCGGGAAGCGCGGCGGGAGCGGCCACGGCCTCGGTCCTCCCATCCGGTGGGATCTGCCGGGGCTGCTCACGAACGGCCAGCACCAACACCACCACGGTCGCCGCCCCCGGTATCAGGGTGAGCAGGAAGACCCGCTCGAGCGACAGGCCGAGCCCACCCACCAGGGCCGCTCCGATGAGCGGACCGATCATCGCCCCGGCGTGGTCCATGGCCCGGTGCAGCCCGAAGGCGGTGGCCCGCTGGGGCAGCGGCGTGGCGTCCGCGATCAGGGCGTCCCGCGGCGCCCCGCGCAATCCCTTGCCGACCCGATCGACGAAGCGCAGCACCAGCACCCCGGGCCAGGAGCCGACCAGGGCGATCAGGGGCCGGGCAGCCGCGGCCAGGCTGTAGCCGGCCACCACCAGGGGCTTGCGGCGCCGGAGGCGGTCGGACCAGCGGCCCGACAGCAGCTTGACGACGGCGGCGGTGCTCTCCGCCACCCCCTCGACCAGGCCTAGGGCGAGGGCGCTCGCCCCCAGGCCGGCGGTGAGCAGCGCCGGCAGCAGGGGGTACACCATCTCGCTGCTGACGTCGGCCAGCAGACTGACCAGCCCCAGGGCCAACACCGTGCGCGGCAGGCCGGCCCCGAGGCGGCGGGAAAGAACGGGAGTGGCGGCGATCGGATCAGCTCTTCTTGCTCAGCAGGGAGTACACCAGACGGGTGAAGGTCTCCGGGTTGAAGAAGCCCTTGCCCCAGACCTCGTCGAAGGCCGCCGTGGGCTTGGCCGCGAGGACTTCCTCGAGGCTCTTGCCCGTGGCGATCAAGGCCGTGACGTTGGCGCGCACCCCCACCAGCATGTCGCGGAAGGCGGCCAGGTCGGCCTTGGCGGCCAGCGGGCCGTGGCCGGGGATGATCTGGGTCGCCGGACCGACCTCGCCGAGCACCCGGTTGGCCGCCGCGACCAGTGCGAGCACACTGAGCAGGAGAGCGAAACGACGCATGGAGGCCTCCTCGGGGTAGGTATTCGAGACCATCGATGCTATCAGAGGCCCTTTCGCCGCCGGCTCGGGCCGGGCTCGGGCTCCCAGCCGTAGCGCTTCAGGTCCACCCGCCCACCGAGCTCGAAGACCACGCCCTCCTCTTCGAGCAGATGGCGCTGAAAGCCCTCGTAGCCCGGAGCGTCAGCGCGGGGGCTGACCTCCCCGCGGGCGTTGATCACCCGCTGCCAGGGCACGTCGGAGTCTTCAGGGAGGGCATAGAGCGCGTAGCCCACCTGGCGGGCATGCCGGGCAAAGCCCGCCAGCGCCGCCACCTGGCCATAGCTCGCCACCCGGCCCGGGGGAATCTGCCGGACCACGGCGTAGAAGCGTTCCCAGCGGCTGGGGGCCGGGGGTCGGGGAGGCATCGGCGCGAGTGTATGGCAGGGGCGGAGTGCGACGTCCGCCGACTCCGCCTACGCCAACGCCGCCGCGCCGGCCCTGTCCGCCACCAGCTCGGAGAGCGCCCGGGCGTCGGGGAAGTAGGGGTCGGCGGGAGTGGCGACGGTCTGGCCTTCGGGCACCCACTCCATGCGTGCGGCCCAGGCACCGGGGGCCGGGCCTGGCTCGGGGTGGCCGAGGTCCTTCCAGAGGCGGCCGGCGAAGCCCGGCATCAGGGGGGCCGCGATCAGGGCCAGGAGCTTCGCCGCCAGCAGCTCGAGGGCGAGGCCGGTGCGCCGCTCCTGGCTGCGCTCGGGCACCCCCAGCCAGTGGTTCTCGGCCTTGCCGAAGCGCCGGGCGGCGCGCACCAGCTCGGAGGCGAGGTGCGCCGCCTGCTGGGGCGAGAAGCTCTCGGGGGCCATGGCCCGGCCGACCTCCGCGCTCAGCCGCTCCAGGTAGCCGAAGAAGGCCCGCTGCTCGGCCGTCCAGTCGCCGGTAGCCGGCACTTTGCCCCCCTGCTCGGCGTGCACCTTGCCGAACAGCTCGCGCAGCCAGGGCTGCCAGCCTCCCGCCAGCTCACGGTCCGCCGTGGCCACGAAGTCGAGCAGGGAGAAGTTCGAGGTCTCGGTCTCCGGGGCCACCCAGGAGAGGTAGAAGCGCACCACGTCCGCCGGCACGCCGTCCAGGAGCTCGTTGACCCACACCGCGTGCTGCCGGCTGGTCGAGAACTTCTTGCCGTCGAGCTGGTAGAACTCGTTGACCACGAACGCCACGGGCAGGTGGATGTCCGGGTCGAAAGCCTTGAACAGGGCGGGCAGGAAGGCCGCGTAGTAGAAGCTGTTGTCGAAGCCGAAGCACTGCACCACCTGGGCGTCCGGGGCCTTCCAGAAGGCCGGCCAATCCTCACCGGTGCCCAGCTTCTCGAGGACGTGGCGGGCGTAGGCGAAGTAGCGCGGCGCCATCTCCAGCCAGACGTACAGGCGTTGATCCTCCCAGCCGGGGAGGGGCACCGGGATGCCCCAGTCGGTCAGGTGAGTCACCGCCACCTCGGGCAGCCCGTCGGCGAGGAGCTTCTCGCAGAAGGTGCGCAGGTGGGGCCGCATGGCGGTCTTCTCCCAGTACTTCGAGAGCATCGGGCCGTAGTCGGCGAGGGGGAAGACCAGCCGGCGCACGGTGCGCTCGGTGGCCGGGCTGCCGCAGCGGTTACAGCGTGGCGAGCCAACGCGGGCGTCGTTCACGCGGCCGCATTCCTCGCAGGTGTTGCCCACCAGACCGCTGCCGCAGCACGGGCAGGTGCCCGCGATCCAGGGCTCGAAGAGGTAGCAGTCGCAGCTCTCGCACCACGCGCAGGGGCTCTCCCGCAGCACCAGCTTGCCGCCGTGGTAGAGCTCGAGGAAGAACTCCTGCACCAGCTTGCGGTGATGGGGGGACTCGTTGGCGCGGACGAAGACCTCCATGCCGATGCCCGCGAGGCCCAGCGCGCGCTCGATCGAGGCGATGTAGCGGTCGGCGGCTGGCTGGGGAGCGAGGCCGATCTGGGCCCCCTTGGACTTGACGTACTCCGAGTTGTCGTCGCTGCCGCAAGCGTAGTACGCCTCGGCGCCCGACAGGCGGAGGGCACGGGTGAGCACGTCCGCCGCCAGGTAGGGCCCGGCGATGTGACCGAGGTGGAGGTCGCCGTTGGGAGTGGGCGGGGCGGAGGTCACCAGCACGCGCCGCCGGGCGGGCTCTGTGGCGGGCTCGACCGGCGCGTCCTCGTCCGGCCAGAGCTCCTTGTCCTCCCACCACACCGTCAGGAAGAGCAACGGCTCGGAGTCCGACAGGTTGACCAGGGTGTGCTTGTCGAAAGGGGTCTGGAAGACCACGTCTCCCGGCTCGACCTCCACCGACTCCTCCCCCACCGTCATGCGGCCACGGCCGCGCATGATGAAGAAGGTCTCCCCTTCTTGGTGGTTGTGGTGCTTGGTCGAGCCAGCCGGTGGAATCTGCGCCCAGGCCGCCCCGAAGGGAGTCCTGACCGTGCCCTCCCAGGGATAGAGCAGCTGGAGATCCACTCCGTAGGCGTTGAAGAAGGTCGAGGGATCGAGCTTCCTGATCAGCAACGTGGCGCCCTCCGGTGGATGCCTTCAGCGGCCGGCGAGGACCGGCTCGAGCGGCGCGGCCTCGGCCGCGAGCACGCCCCTGAGCGAGGCGAGGATGTCCTGGGCCCGCTGCGGCACCAGGGAGAGCACGGTCTCGCTGATGCCGTGGGACTCTTCGCAGTCGCCTTGCAGGTAGACCTTGGCCTCGAAGCCAGGCCGCGCGGCGATCGAGTAGTCACGCTCCATCTGGTAGCGGCCGCTCGACGAGGAGCGGAAGTGCGAATCGAGCGAGGCCAGCAGGGGATGGCGCAGGGGCCGCTCGTAGCCGGTGGCGACGATCAGCCCGTCCGCCTCGAAAGTCACGCGCTCCTCGGTCATCTGGTGGCGGAAGTGAGCCACCACCTTGCCCGGCTGCTCGGTGAGGCGCTCGAGCTCGAGGAAGCGCGCCACCCTCGCCCGGTCCACGCCGCGGGCCCGCTCGTCGTAGAGGCTGCGATAGATGCGCTTGATCAACGGGTGGTCGACCACCGCGTAGTTGACGTCCTTGAGCGACTCGAAGAAGGCAGCGCGCTTGTCGTCCGGCAGGTCGTAGTAGAAGTCGACGTTTTCGGGGAAGAAGATCTCGTTAGTGAAATCACTCTCGTCGACCGGTTTGAAGGCGAAGCGGCGGATGGCCGCCGTGACGTCGGCGTTCGGGTAGCGGCGCATCAGGTAGTCGAAGAGCTCGGCACCGGTCTGCCCGGAGCCGATCACCACGAAGCGATAGTCCCTCTGGCGATCGGGGAAGTCCCGCTCGAGCCGCTGCATGGTCTCGTGGGCATGGAAGGCGCGGCCTCCCGGCACCAGCTCGATACCCTTCGGCAGCCAGGGACGCCCGCCCGTGGCGACCACCAGGGCGCGAGTCTGGTACTCTTTCGCCTCCCCCGTGGCGAGGTCTCGCGCTCGCACGCGCAAGCGCTCGATCCGCCCGGCCCCCTCGTCGATCGGCTCGACGGCCTCCACCCGGCGCGAGAAACGGGCATCGTGATCGAGCTGAGAGGAAACCCAGCACAAGTAGTCGTTGAACTCCAGGCGGGTCGGGAAGAGATCTCGCAGGTTGAGGAACTCGAACAGGCGGCCCTTTTCCTTGAGGTAGTTGAGGAAGGTGAAGCGGCTGCGCGGGTTGACGATGGTGATCAGGTCCTTCAAGACCGAGATCTGGATCAGCGAGTTTTCGAGCAGGAGCCCAGGGTGCCAGACCTGCTCCGGCTTGGCCTCGAGGAAGAGGCGGGAGACGCGGCGGCCCGCGGACCTCTCCTCGTCCTCTGCCAGGGCGATGGCGAGGGAGAGGTTGGCCGGTCCAAACCCGATCCCCAGAACGTCGTACGTAGAGGCGCGCATGTCGATGGTGGGTCTCCAACCCTTAACGTTGACGCAGTCACTTGAGAGTGTTCGACGGAAGCCGAACCGGGACAGTCTTTTCAAGAGCTTATGAGCCGTTTGCGACGAAGCCTTTCGCTCCTGCGCGAAGCCCTCCTGGGCTCCTCGCGTGACTTCACGACCGGCCCGATCGGCGAGGCGGTCTTCCTGCTCGCCGTGCCGATGGTCGCCGAGATGGCCATGGAGTCCCTCTTCGCCCTGGTGGACGTGTTCTTCGTCTCCCGGCTGGGCTCGACGGCGGTGGCTTCGGTGGGGCTCACCGAGTCGATGCTGGTCCTGCTCTACGCTTGCGCCATCGGTCTCGGCATGGGCACCACGGCCATGGTGGCCCGGCGCACGGGCGAGGGGGACCCGGAGGGAGCGTCGGCCGCCGCCGGCCAGGCGATCTGGCTCGGCCTCGGCCTCAGTCTCGTGGTGGCCATCCCCGGCGTGCTTTTGGGCGGGAGGGCCCTGCAGTGGATGGGCATGACCGCGGAGGAGGCCGCCGTGAGCGGCGGCTACCCGCGGGTGATGTTCGCCACCAGCGCGACCATCGTCTTCCTGTTCCTGTTGAATGCGGTGTTCCGGGGCGCCGGCGACGCCACCCACGCCATGCGGGCCCTGTGGCTGGCCAACGGCCTCAACATCGTGCTCGATCCCTGCCTGATCTTCGGCCTCGGCCCCTTCCCCGAGATGGGCCTGACCGGTGCCGCCGTGGCCACCGCCATCGGCCGCGGCACCGGCGTGGCCTACCAACTGTGGATCCTGCTCTCCGGGCGTAGCCGGGTGCGCCTGGATCGTCGCCTGCTGCGCTTCCAGCCGGAGCTCGCCCGGCGCCTGCTGTCGGTCTCCATGGGCGGCATCTACCAGTTCCTGGTCGCCACCGGCAGCTGGCTCGCCCTGGTGCGCATCCTCTCGGCCTTCGGCAGCTCGGTGGTGGCGGGCTACACCATCGCCATCCGGGTGATCGTGTTCTCGATCCTGCCGGCCTGGGGCATGGCCAACGCCGCCGCCACCCTCATGGGCCAGAACCTGGGAGCGGGCAAGCCGGACCGCGCCGAAGCCTCGGTGTGGCGCACGGGCTGGTACAACACGGCGTTTCTGATGACCGTTGCCGTGCTCTTCGGCCTCTTCGCCAGGCCGATCGTGGCCAACTTCACCACCGACCCCGAGGTCGCCCGATGGGCGGTCTCCTGCCTGCGCTGGGTCACCTACGGCTACTTCATCTACGGCTTTGGCATGGTGATCGTGCAGGCCTTCAATGGCGCCGGAGACACCACCACCCCGACCAAGATCAACCTCGTGGGCTACTGGGCCTTCCAGATCCCCCTGGCCTGGCTGCTGGCCCGTCACACGCCCCTCGGTCCCACCGGCGTGTTCGTGTCCATCCTCGCCGCCGAAGTGCTGATCGCCACCGCCGGCATCCTGATCTTCCGCCGCGGCAGTTGGCGGACCCGTGTGATCTGAGGGGCTTGCGGGGGACGACGACCTCCTCCAGAATACCTCCATTCCGGAGGTCCAATGGCCACGCTGAACATCAAGAACTTCCCCGACCCCCTCTACGAGACGCTGCAGCAGAAGGCGAGCGAAGAACATCGTTCCGTCGCGCAGGAGGTCATCCACCTGCTCGAGAGAGCCACAACGCGGCGTGAAACCCTGTCCATCCTCGCACTCCGTGGGCTCGGAAAAGAGCTCTGGGAGGAGATCGACGCGGCTACCCACGTTCGCACGGAGCGGGACAGTTGGGGCTCCTGAGCGAGCTCGGGCTTGGACCCGTCGCCATCGACTCGGCCGCGTTCATCTACTTCATCGAAGAGCACCCCGCCTTCCTGCCGATCGTCGAGCCTCTCTTCGAGGCCGTGGACAGTGGGGCGCTGGCCGCCGTGACCTCCAGTATCACCCTGCTCGAGACCCTGGTCGTACCCCTCCGCGCGGGCGATCACGCGCTCGCCCAACGGTACGAGGCCTTGCTGACGGAAAGCCGAAACCTGAAATTGGTGCCGCTCGACCTGGCTCAGCTGCGCGGTGCGGCTCAGCTGAGGGCGGTCACCAGGTTGAAGACTCCGGATGCCATCCAGCTCGCAGCCGCCCTCTCCGAGGGCTGCAAGGCCATCGTCACCAACGACTCTCGCTATCCGTCGCTCCCGGGCCTCCGCGTGCTCCAGCTCGAAGACTACCTGGGCTCCTGAGCGAGACGCCGAACCGCGCGATCTGCTATTTTGATCCGGACATCTGGCCGCTCCCTCGGGCGGTCTCCCAACCTTCAAGGAGGTTCGATCATGAAGAAGGCTCTGTTGACGATCGCCGGTATCGCCGTCGCCTCGCTCATGACCACCAGTGCCTGGGCTGGCAGCTGGACGGGCTGGATCACCGACGACCACTGCGGTGCGGGCGGTGCCAAGGCCGGCCACGAGAAGTGCGCCAAGGACTGCGTCAAGGGCGGTGGCAAGTACGTCTTCTACAACACCGAGGACAAGAAGATCTACCAGATCGACAACCAGGAGCTGGCCAGCCAGAACCTGGGCTACGAGGTGACGGTCAACGGCGAAGCCACCGGCGACTCGATCAAGGTCGCCTCGATGGCCAAGAAGTAACCGGCGCCACCATCGAGCAGGACCCGAGGGCGGGAGCGATCCCGCCCTTGTTGTTTCCGGGGCTCGGCTACTGCCCGTAGTCCTCCGCCATCTCGACCCCCAAACGCCCCACGAGGTTCTTCAGGATCTTCGCCGTCAGGCCCCAGATGCGGCGGTTGCCGACGTGGTAGATGCGGATCATGCGCTCCTGGCCTTCGATCTTGACCTGGCGGTCCTCGACCAGACGGGGGTTGGCGAAAGCGGTGATCGGCACGGCGAAGACCTCGGCGATCTCCGCCGGGTTGGCCCGGGTCTCGAGGGGCAGGGGCACGGCTCCCACGCAGGGGATGATTCGATAGCCGCTCGAGGCGGAGAGCTCGTCGAGCTCCCCCAGGCGCAGGATGTCCTTGCCCTGGATCCCGACCTCTTCCTCCGCCTCGCGCAGCGCGGCGGCCCACGGGTCCTCGCCCAGCTCCATGCCGCCGCCCGGGAAAGCGAACTGGCTCTTGTGGTGGGGTAGGTCGTCGCTGCGCTTGGTCAGCAGGGTCCACAGCTGCCCGGCCTCCACGAAGACGGGCACCAGGACCGCGGCCCGGCGGCCGTCCGTGGGCGCCAGGCGCCGGGGCGGCGGCGAGCCGAGGCGCGCCCGCACCTCGTTGATCCAGCTGGCTTGCACGGAGGTCGCCACGGTTCGAGCTTACGCGCAGCGCCGGCTACTCGTCGATCTCGGCCAGGTCGAGCTCGATCTCGCAGACCTTCTCGTCCATCCCGGAGTCGAGAGAGATCGTGGTGCAGAGGCGGCGGTAGCCGGGGGACGAGAAGCAAGCCTCGTAGAAGCCGGCCCCCGGCCGCCAGACCTTGCCCTTGATGCCGATACCGTCCCAGTGGTCGGCGATGCCGATGCGCCCGCCGTCGATCCACACGTCCGCGTCCTCCGGGTCGACGTGGAACTCCACCCCCTCACGGCAGCCGTAGTCGGCATGGCGGGCCACGGTCGGTGCCGGTTCGGGCGCCGGGGCCGGGTTGGCCGGAGGGGGCACCGGCTCGGGCTCCGCAGGGGCGACCGGCTGCGGCGCCGGCTCGGTCCGCGCCACGCGCGCCGGCGGCGGGTAGGTGGTCGTGCCGCTCGGCGGAGTGACCTCGCCGGCGTTCGGGTTCGATGGCAGGAAGGTCACCGGACCACTCGTGCCCTCGGCCGCCGGCTCCTCTGCCGGCTCGGCGCTCGATCCGGCGGGAGACGCCGCCGCGTTGCTCAGGCCGACATCCTGGCTGGCCGTCACCGTCTGGCCCGGCGCCTGTTCGGCCTTCCGCGCCACCTGGGAGCGCAGCATTACCAGCCAGAACACTCCGAAACCCAGCACGGCCACCCCCGCCGCCAGGGCCACCCAACGCAGGGCGCCACCGAGTGAGGAGCCGGCGTAGGTGCGTCCCTCCGGCAGCGCCGCGGCCGCCGGGGCCTTGAGCACCGTGGGCGCCGTGGCGGTCTCCGGCAGCCGCACCAGCGTCGGCGCCACCTCCGACGGCCGGGCCGGGATGTTGCCCGTGCGCTCCAGCTCCTCGGCCAGGCGGGAGGCGCTCTCGAAGCGCTCCGCCGGGTCCTTGGCCATCGCCGTCAGGATGATCCGCTCGAGGTTCTCGGGGATCTCGGGGTCGTGGCGCCGCGGGGCCACGGGAGCCTCGGAGATGTGGCGCAGGGCGATCGAGAAGGGATCCCCGCCGGTGAAGGGCAGCCGGCCGGTGGCCAGCTCGTAGAGCAACACCCCCAGCGAGTAGAGGTCGGTCTTGGGCGAGCTCTCGCCATGCCGGGCCTGCTCCGGCGCCATGTACTCGGGGGTGCCGAGCACGGCGCCGGTCTGGGTCTTGACCAGGCTGCCGGCCAGGCGGGCGATGCCGAAGTCCGCCAGCTTGACCCGCCCTTCGCGGGTGATGATGACGTTCTGGCTTTTGACGTCGCGGTGGACGATGCCCCGACTGTGGGCGTAGGCGAGGGCGCGGGCGAGGGCGGCGCCGATGCCGTAGACCTCCGTCGGGGAGAAGCGCTTGCGCTCGCGCAGGGAGCGCAGGCTCTCTCCCTCCAGCAGCTCCATGACGATGAAGTAGGTGCCCTCGGCCTCCTCGATGTCGTAGACACCGACGATGTTCTCGTGCGAGAGGCCGGCGATGATCTCGGCCTCCTGGCGGAAGCGCTCGCGGAACTGGGGGTCGGCGGCGAGCACGGGCGGCAGCACCTTGATCGCCACCGGCCGGTTGAGGGAGAGCTGGCGCCCGCGGTAGACCACCCCCATGCCACCCCGCCCGATCTCTGCCTCGACCTTGAAGCGCCCGAGGGTCAATCCTTCCCAGCCGGTGGTCACGGTGCTGTTGCCTCCTTCTCGCCGTCTCCAGAGGGGGAGCCTAACCCATCCCGACCTGGGCCGCACGGCCGCCTTGGGCCCCCGGCGAAACCCTTGCCGCGCCACGGTGGATCGACTATCGTCCCGCCACAGCCGAATGGAGCTCACGATGCTCGATCAGATCTCGAAGGCCGCCTTCGACCCGCTGCGGGGTCAGACCTTCCGCTTGAGCTACGGCACGAGCGAGAGCCTGGACCTCGAGCTGATCGAGGCCAATGCCCTCGGTGCCGCGACCAAGGCCCGTGCAGATCGCGATCCCTTCTCCCTGGTCTTCCGTCACAACGGCGAGCGGCGCAACCTGCCGCAGGGGACCTACCCTCTCGAGCACGCCGGCCTCGGCCACCTAGAGGTCTTCCTGGTGCCGATCGGCCCCGACGGCCAGGGCATGCGCTACGAGGCGATCTTCACGTAGGGGAGGAAGCCTCGCCGGCGCCCTCCGCCCGCCACTCCATCAGGTAGTAGACGCCGACCGTGTCGATCGGCCGGAAGCCCAGCCGCTGGTAGAGGGTCAAGGCCGGGTTGTACATCTCGACGTGGATCGTCAGGGTCTTGCCTGCCGCGCCGGCCTCGGCCTGGAGCTCGGTGATCAGGCGGGTGCCGACGCCGCCCCCCCGGTGCCCCGGCAGCAGGGCGATGTCGATCAGGCGGATCTCCTGCGTCCAGCGCGCCACGTAGAGCCGGCCGATGGGCTCGCCCCCCACCACCACCAGGTCGAATCGGGCCCCGGGGTAGTAGGTCTGGTAGTGGTGGCTCTGGGCCTCGAACTGCTGGGTGAGGAAGGCCTCCTTCTGACCCTCGGCCCAGTCCACGGTGGCGAGCTCCTCCTCCCGCGTGCTGGCGTAGAGTCGGTAGAGGAAGGCGCGGTCTCCGGGCCCGGTTGCCCGCAGCTCGATGCCGGGGGGCTCGCTCATCGAAGAGGGCTCACTCATCGAAGGGGTGGTCGAAGCTCACCAGCACCGAGCAGAGCCCGTCGCTCGGCTTCTTGCGCGGCGCCAGCACGTCCAGCGGTCG
>JBIOYC010000090.1:0-10755 GCA_044869955.1 Thermoanaerobaculia bacterium
CTGTCCGCCGAAGCAGTAGATCGAGAGATGGGCGACGAAGAGGTCGTTCGCTTCGAGGGGCGAGATGCTCTCGGCGCGAACTCTCAAGCCATGCCACCCGCGCAGCCAGGCGTTCCTGGCTCGCCAGGCTAGCTTCCTGAGCGGGGTTGGACGGCTGGGCGAGGCGGGTTCTCCCACGCTACTTCTTCACGAGTCGAAGCCCGGTCCACGCTGCCGTGGAGCCGATCGAGCTTTCGTCGAAGTATACGCGGAGCAAGTTGCTCGTCACGGAGGCTACCCTCAGGTAGACCTCTCGCTCCTGCCAGTTCGACCAATCCGTCAGCACCGTCGCTCCTGAGGAGAACTGGTCGTACCGCACCAGCCCTGACGGAGCCAGGCCCATCTCGGCGCCGACGTAGTTGGGTGCGCTTTGAAGTGGAGCGGTTCCGAAGCGGCCGTAGACGTCGTAGCTCAAGCCCGGCATGAGGTAGCGGATCTCGACCGTTATCAGGGGCGCGTTCTCGGTGCCGGCGTCGACGAAGCCATGGAAACCGGGCTTTCCCAGGAAGTCGTTCACGACGTTCCAGAGATGGTCCCTGTTGGCCGCTGTGCGGGGCATCCCAGAGGCCCTTCCCGGCCACCCTGAGGGATGCCGCCCCACCTGGCCGTTCTTGGAAAAAAGGGCGCTCTGCGAGGTAGGCTCGCGGATCATTCGTGCCAGCAGAGGAGGGGCTCGTGGACGACATGTTCTTCAGCCTCGGCTGCTTCATCTTCTTGGCGTTCCCGGCCCTGCTCATCGGCGGGGGGATCACGGCTCGCAGGCTGGTCGAGCGGATCCGACGGCTCGAAGAGGACCTGAGGTTCCTGGAGCTGCGGCTCTCCACCCTCGAACGGGAGCCGCGCCCGCGCGCAGCAGAACCGCCCGCGAAGGCCGCTCCGGCCGTGCCAACCAAGGCCGAGGCTCCTCCCCCCGCGGCCCTCGAAGCCACCCTGCCACTCCGCCCCGTGCAGCCGCCGGAGCCTCCTGCACCCTCACCAGCGCCGCGGCCCCCTTCCCCAACTCCCCCAACTCCCCTTTTCACAGCCCTCGAGCCGGTGGCCCCCGAACCCTCGGCGCCGGCGGCCGGCTTCGACTGGGAGCGCTGGCTCGGCGTGCGCGGCGCGGCCGTGGCGGGAGGGGTCGTCCTGGCTCTCGCCGGCCTCTACCTCTTCAAGTACTCCATCGAACAGGGTTGGCTATCGCCCCTGGTGCGGGTGCTCCTGGGTGTGCTCGCCGGGCTCGGTTGCGTGGTGGGCGCCGGCACCGTGCGCAAGCGCGGATACCCGACCACGGCCGAGGCCCTGGCCGGGGCTGGATTCGCCATCCTCTATGCGGCCTTCTGGGCGGCGCACCAGCGCTACGAGCTGCTCGCAGCCTTGCCCACCTTCCTCTTGCTGGCGGGCGTGACCGTGGGCTGCTGTCTCCTCGCGTCCCGCTGGCGCTCGCTGGTTCTCGCCTCGATCGGCCTCGCCGGGGGCTTCGCCACCCCGTTGATGGTGCCAGCGGCCGGCGAGGGGCCGGGCCGCCTCTTCGGCTACCTCTTGTTGCTCAACGCCGGGCTGTTGGCCCTGGCCCGTCGCTCCGCCTGGCCCGGTCTCGCCCTCTTCGCCCTGATCGCCACGACCTTGCACCAGGCAGTCTTTTTCTTGAGCCCCCGCTTCGAGCCCGCAGAGGGCAGCCTGGGCCTGCTGATCCTGGGGGCCTTCGCCCTGGTCTTCGCCTTCAGCCCGGGCCCGCGCTCGGACGGTGGGGAAGCGCCGGAGGGTGCTCTCTTCTCGGGACAGGCCATCCGGCTGGCGGCCCTGGCTGCGCCCTTCCTCCTCGCGCTCGGCCTGGCGGGCCGCAGCGAGGTGGAGATCGGCTTGCCGAGCCTGGGAGGCTTCCTGCTCCTGCTTTCCGTGGCGGGCAGCTGGCTGGGCCGGCGCCCAGGTCTCGGACCGGTGGCCGTCACGGCTGCCCTGGGCGCTCTGATGGTGGCGGCTGTCTGGCTGCTGGCGCGCGGGGAGCAGGGCGTCTCGGCCTGGGGCTTCGCGGCGCTGGCGGTCGCGCTCTCCGCAGTACCTCTGGCTTCAGCCCTCTTTCGGGCTCCCGAGCCTGAGCCTCTACCCCACACCGAAAGGGCGGCGAGCCTGGTCTCACTCGGCTTTCTCCTGGTCCTGGTCATCGGCTCGGGCACGCTCGGGACGGCCACCGCACCGTGGCCCTGGGTCACCGGAGGGCTCGTCCTGGCGGCCTTCCTGCTCCTCCTCGGCCTTCGCACCTCGTCCTCTTCTCTTCCGTTCGTGGCGGCCGGCGGCTTGGCATTGACCTTGGCCGTGCCCCACTGGGTGCACGGCAACGCCGCCGACGCCCCGAGGTCTCTGTGGATCGCAGCCGCCCTGGCGGCGGGGCTGTTCCAGGTCGCGGCCGTCCTCCTCGGCCGGCGGCAGCCCGAGCAGCGCGACGACCTCGAGCGGGCGGCGGCTTGGGCGGCTCTTGGCCTGTTGGCCGCCTGGCTCGTGGGACCGAGCCTCGCCGACCGATCTGCCGAGACCTTGGCGGCGCCGCTGCTCTTCGCCGTGCTGGCCGTGGCTCCGGCGCTCCGCCTCGGCTCGGCCGGCCTCTTCGCCCTCGCCGCCGGTCTGCTCGCCGCCTCCGGCCTCAAGGCCGCGCTGAGCCTCCCGGCGAGCGCCGGTGGCCAGCCGGAAGCAGCCCTCGCTGCCTTCCTGGCCGCTCTCCTCGCCACCACCGCCCTGCCTTTCGTCGCCCGAGCCCTGGGCAGGCGGCGAGATGCCTGGATCGTCGCCGCCCTCGCCGGTCCGGCGTACTTCCGGAGCCTGGAGCTGGTCGGCCAGCGGCTGTGGCCACAAGCTCCGCCCGCCCTCCTACCCCTGGCCCTCGCAGCCCTCGCCGGGGTGGCTCTCTGGGTGGTGAAGCGCCAGGCGGATCCCGGCTCGGAGCGTTGGCGGCTCCCTGCCGACCTCGCTTCTACCGCCCGCGATTGGTTCGGCGCGGTGGCCATCGCCTTCGTCACCCTGGCGATTCCCATGCAGCTACATCACGAGCACCGCACGGTCGCCTGGGCTCTCGAAGCTCTGGCGCTGGTCGCCCTATGGCGGCGCACGGGCCGGTCATCCCTGGCCAGGTTCGCTCTCTTCCTGCTCGCCTTGGTCTCGGCCCGGCTGCTGCTGAACCCCGAGGTGCTCGACTACCATCCGCCGACCGGGACCCCCGTGCTGAACTGGTGGGCCTACGCCTACCTGATCCCCGCCACCGCTCTGCTGGTGAGCGCGCGCTGGCTGCGCGCCGGGCCGGCCGCGGCAGAGAGCGAGGAGCCAGCGGACCAGGGCCCGCGCGGCGCTGCCCCCCTCCTAGCCGGAGCCGCCCTGGTGCTGGTCTTCGCCTGGATCAACCTGACGATTCTCGACGCCTTCGCCACCGGCCCCACCGTGGTGGAGGGCTGGACGCGTCACTCGGCACGAGACCTCACGCTCTCCCTGGCCTGGGCCGTCTACGCCCTGGTCCTGCTCGGCCTCGGGGTGGCCCGCCGCAGCAAGGCCCTACGCCGAGCCGGCCTCGGCGTGCTCGTCGCGACGCTGCTCAAGGTCTTCCTCTATGACCTCGGCGAGCTGTCAGACCTCTACCGGGTGGCCTCGCTGGTCGGGCTCGCTCTGTCGTTACTGCTGGTGTCGGTTGCTTACCAGCGCTGGCTCGCCAGGGACGCGTGACGAAGAGGGCGGCCACGGGGGGCCGCCCCTACGGGATTGTCATCCCGAGCGCAGGCGAGGGATCTCTTCTCCGCAACGGGCTCTGGCGAGGGAGATCCCTCCGCTCCGGGCCTGCGGCCCTCCGGTCTGGATGACATCGGGGGATCGTAGGGGCAGGCCCCCGTGCCTGCCCTCTTTCGGCTCAATCGTCGCCCTGATGATGGCCGTGGTCATCATCGTCGTCGCCGTCGGGGTCGTGGCAGGAGTGGAAGCGGGCGTGGCAGAGGGCCGTGCCCCACTTGGTGAGGACGAAGTCGGGGTTGGTCTGATGGATCTTGGTGAACTCACCCACGTACCAGAGGTCCTCGCCGTTGGGATCCGCGGCAAACTCCGAGTAGTCACCCCAGCGATAGGGCACCCGGTCGTAGGACACGTAAGGTCCCTCACCGGCGCGGCAGACGAAGGCGCGGCGGTCCTGGTGCCGGTCGTTCCTCTTGCGGCCGGTGACCTCGAGAGAGTTGTAGCCGTCCGCCCGGTGCGTGGTGTAGCCGAGGGCGAAATTGCCGCAGTGATCCACCCCGACGTTCGGGAAGCTGAACCAGACGTTCTTGCGAGCGATCACCCCGGCCTTGACGACCTCGTTGTCCTCCGGGTTGATCGCCGCCCAGCGCAGACAGGTCACCACGCCCGTGCCCGGGTTGCAGGCGATCGAGTTGGTGGTCCACAGCAGGCCGTTGCGCCAGTCGAGGTCGAAGGGGCTCCAGTCGTTGGTCTGCACGGGGTTGCCATCGAGCTGGGGGGCATCGATCGGAAACGCCGCCGGGACACCGGTGGCCGCCACGAGATCGACCACACCGCTCTTGACCAGAGTGCCCCCGCTGCCGTCGAAGGGATCGGACCACGCGTGCAGTGCGTAGGTGACGCCGTTGTAACTCTCATTCGAGATGAAGTAGTGCGGCCCTTCCTCCTGCCAGGTGCCCTGCTGGTAACCCTGGAGGTGCATGGCGAAGGGAGTGTCGTTCGGGAAGATCGACTCGTTGACCACTCGCAGTGGATCGCCGTTGTAGAGGTCGTCCTTGTTGATCGCCAGCGCCCGCGCGTCGAACAGGTCGATGCCGCGGTAGATGTTGGCGCCGACGAAGATCCCCTCCCGCCCGACACCGGCCTGCGGATAGTCGAAGAAGTCGAGCTCGTCGTCCTCCGAGGTGTCGATGCGATAGCGGTTCCATGCACCGGTGGGATCGCCGGTCTGGGTCGCCGCCACGCAGTAGTCGAGGCCGGCGCCGTCGGCCCCGAGGAAGAAGCGGTCCGCCGACTCGTCGTAGACGAGGTTGGGGTCGAAGAGGTTGAAGCAGCCGAGGTCCTCCCAGAAGAAGGCGAACCAGATCGGCCCCGCGAGCAGGGCGCCGTCCTCCTTGCCGTAGACGGCGAAGGCGCGGTTAGTGGCGACCACGACGTGGTCCGGTCCGACCGCCAGGATCGGGTCCGGCGGCGTGGTACGGAAGTTCGGAGTGGCCTGGCTGGCGTCGATGGTGTCGGCCACGTAGCGGGTGTGGAAGCCTCCCGCCGACTTCTCCGCGACTCCGCCCTCGGCCGCGAGCTCGATAGCCGCGCTGGGCGGGGTGCGCAGCGCCGCGGCGCGCAACCGGCGAGCCACCCGCTCGGGCACCGGCAGCTCACGGCTGCCCGAAACCGGCCCGACCTTCTCGACCGGGGCAGGCGCCGGCCGGCCCTCCAGCTCGGCGAGGCGGATGGGGTGGTTCCGCAGGCCCTCGAGGACGATGCGGCCCGGACGGGGGCCGAGACGCTCGAGGCGTAGGCGGCTGCGCTGCACCTCCGCCGGGGCCGAGGCTCCCGAGCGCGCCGCGGGCCCGGGAGCGAAGGTGGCGGCCGCGAGAAACGCGACGGCGAAGGCGCCGCCCACCGCCGCCAGTCGGAAGAAGGTGGCCAGTCGGTTCATGCCAGGGTCCCTCCCTTTTTTCGTTCGTGTAACGCTTTAGTGCTCCCAGCATTCCAAGGCAGGACAAGAAAGCGCGAGGGGGCAGAGCCTAACGAGTGTGGCGCCGTGCCTGGCGGTGGCGCCTCGCTCCTGCTGGACAATAGGGCCACTTGGCGCTAAGCTCCCGTTCAAATCTTCGCAAAGCATCACCTGACGGGAGCCATTCCTGCGCTCCGGCGAGCAGAGAAACTCCCCAGGGAGGCGTCGACATGGCTCGCGAGATCCCACTTTTCACCCTCGAAGGCGTCAAGGAAGCGGACGTCAGCACCCACTACATCACCACCGGGGACCTCTTGGGGCTCTCGGCGTTCCGCTTCCAACGCCAGGAGTGCGACGACGTCGTGGTGATCATTCATGGGCTCACCACGTCGACCGACATGTTCGTCATGCCAGAGCACTACAACCTGGTGAGCTATCTGCTCGACCATGGCTTCACCGACGTGTGGAGCTTCGACTTCCGCATGAGCAATCGCCACAGCTACAACCTGAAACGTCACCGTTTCAACATGGACGACATCGCCCTCTACGACTTCCCGGCCGCGCTGGCGCACATCCGCCAGCACGTGGGAGATCGCCGCATCCACGTCATCTGTCATTGTCTGGGCGCGGTCTCGTTCATGATGGCGCTGTTCGGTCGCACGGTCACGGGCCTCGCGAGCGTGATCGCCAACAGCGTGGCATTGACTCCACGCGTGCCCACGTGGTCACGGCTCAAGATCGGCATGGCGCCGTTCCTGGTCGACTACGTGCTCTCCCTGCCCTACCTCGATCCCCGCTGGAGCGAGGACCCGCCCTTCACTCGCGGATGGATCTTCTCCAAGCTGGTGTCCTTCTTCCACCGCGAATGCGACGTCCCGGCCTGTCACATGTTGTCGATGATGTGGGGAACGGGATGGCCGGCTCTCTACGAGCACAAGAACCTGGCCGACGTGACACACCGCCGCGGCGGCGACCTCTACGGCGCCACCAGCATGAACTACTACCGTCACGTGCGGAAGATGGTCGCCGCCGGCAACACCGCCGTGAAGTACCAGCCGGACGACCCGCGCTACGACTCCCTGCCCAACAATTACTTCGAGCACGCGAAGGAGATCACCACCCCGGTGATGCTCATGACCGGTGCAAACAACAAGGTATTCACCGACTCGAACGTCGTCTGCCACCAGCGGCTCGAGCAGCTGGTTCCCGGACGCCACGAGCTGGTGATCTTTCCCGGCTACGGGCACCAGGATCCGTTCATGGGCAAGGACAACGACAAGGACATCTTCCCGCGTCTGGTCGAGTTCTTCAATCGTCACCGCAAGGGCTACGCCGCGGCGTGAGCCCGGGAGGAGAGAGATGGAATTGACCACCCGAACCAAGATCGGGATGTGGATGTACACGGTGCTCGCCACGGTCTTTGGCCTGGTCGACGCACGAGGCGGGTTCCAGCACCTCAACACGCCGGACTGGGGCACCAACCACGCCCTCTTTCACATGATCACGGGTCTGTTCTACACCCTGGCGCTGTGCGCGATCATCATCATCCTGACCTGGATCCCCTTCAAGAAGGGGGAGCGCTGGGCCTGGTGGACCATCGTGCTCTGCGGCGTCACCATCCACGGCGGCCACGTCCTCGGGGATCAGCTCACCCACCGCGGCCTGGCTGGTGGCGGCACCGCCCAGGGTCCCGGAGAGCTCTTCTTCGCCCTCACCTGCACGGCCCTCGGCCTGTACATAGTGGCCTTCATCCTGACCTGGCCGCACGTGTCCGGGAAGCGCTGACGTGAAGCTGCTGCGGGTCCTCGCACGGGTCGCCTTCTGGAGCTACGTGGCGGCCCTCTTCGTGCTCGGTGCCGCCGGCGTGCTGTTCCCCGAGCCGGAGCTCGACGCGCTCTACCAGGCCCGGCTGGCCGGGCTCGACGAGGCTCGCGACGTGGTGCTGCACCAGTACCGCTTCCTGAAGGGGATCGTGCTCGGATTCGGCATCTACTGCTGGACCTTCCGGCGCGAGATCTTGCAGCCCGGCGTGCACCACCGCATCTTCCTCACCACCCTCTTCCTGGGTGCCGGGGCGAGGTTGATTTCCTGGATCCTCGACACCAGGCCCCAGGACCGCCTGATTTCCTTCACCATCTCCGAGCTGATTTTCGGGCTGCTGATCCTCGCCTACGTTCGGGCGGACCAGCGCTCCGCAACCATTCCCTGAGGAGGAGAGCCCCATGGCTGACGGCCCGATCGGCATCACCTTTCGCGAGACCATGGCTGGACCGTTCTCCCTCGACGAGACCGAGCCGGACGACGGGAAGAGCCACGGCCGCCGTGCCGGCCTCGAGTTGGCGATGCACGCGACCGTGGTGATCGACGACCTCGATCGCTTCATCGCCGACCCGCATCACCTGGGTGGGCTCTCCGGCAAGATCGACTACCCGCCTTTCGGCTCCGACGTCCCCTCGACGTCCGGGGTGTTCAACCTCTTCTCTCCTTCGGGGGAGCCGAGCTTGAAGCTCATGGTGTACGAGCTGGGCTTCACCCACGCCGGGGTGGACTACTACCTGGCCGGGAAGAAGGAGGTCCGCGACGACCCCGGCTTCGACCTCTGGGCGGACACCACGACCCTCTTCACCCTGCTCCACGAAGGGAGAGACAAGAGCGGTGCGGTGGCCGGGGCGGGGATCCTCACCCTGGGCGTGGCCGATCTGGTCCGGCTGGTCTCGACCTTCCGGGCGACCGGCGCGAAGTCAACCCTGGCCGCCGCCGATGCCGTCTACAAGTTCGGCAAGTTCTTCCTCGGTGAGCTCTGGGACAGCTACGTCCACCACACGAAGACTCACGACTGAAGGAGCCACACCATGGCGAGCGGCCCACCGATCCCACCCAAGAGTCCCGCGGAGCTCGATTTCGAGCCCCAGCCGATGGTCTCCTGGTTCAGGCCCCAAGAGCTGACCCGCGCCGGGATCAAGGCGCTGCTCTCCTCCATGTTCGGTGCCTACGCGGACTACCGTGAGGTGCAGGCGGCCCTGCGCGACCAGAACGTCGTCGACTACTCGGCGGAGGAGGAGATCTGGATCGACTACGTCGCCGACGTCGGGGACGGCTTCGGCTCCACCTACACCATGGCTCGCCTGCTCGCCGAGAAGAAGCTCGAAGTGGCGGACCCCGGGGGGCAGGTCCATGCCACCGAGAAGGGGCGCCTGCTGGTCTTCGGCGGTGATCAGGTCTACCCCACGGCCAACCGCGACGAGTACCAGAACCGCCTGGTCGGCCCCTACCGCGCCGCCTTCTCCTGGGGGCCGGAGGAGGAGACTCCCCACGTCTACGCCGTGCCCGGCAACCACGACTGGTACGACGGCTTGACCAGCTTCACCCGGCTGTTCTGCCAGGGGCGGTGGCTGGGCGGCTGGCAGACCCGCCAGACCCGCAGCTACTTCGCCCTGAAGCTCCATCACGGCTGGTGGCTGTGGGGCATCGACGTACAGCTCGAGAGCGACGTCGACGAGCCCCAGCTGCAGTTCTTCGACAAAGTGGCCGAAGAACAGATGGAGCCCCGTTCGAAGATCATCCTCTGCGTCGCGGAGCCCAGCTGGGTGTACACCGCGACCAAGGGGGAAGAGACCTACCGCAACATCGCCCACTTCCAGCAGCGCTGCATCGTCAAGCACGGGCACTCGGTCGAAGTGGGCTTGGCCGGGGACCTCCACACCTACGCGCGGTACCAGCAAGTGGACAAGACCCGGCAGGTTTTCGTGGCAGGAGGCGGCGGTGCCTACCTCTACCCCACCCACGACCTGCCCGAGAAGCTCACCCTGCCGGTGCCGCCGGATCGCCACCTGGACTACGTGCTCCAGAAGGTCCACCCGCCAGAGGGCAAATCACGGTGGAAGACCCTCGGCGCCTTGCTCTTCCCGATCAAGAACTGGCGCTTCTCGGTGCTGTTGTCCGCGATCTACCTGTTCTATGCCTGGGTATGGCAGAGCGCGAGCATCGACAAAGGGGCCACGGGCAGCCTCCTCGAAAACCTCGCCGGCTTCCGGCCTAGCACAGGAGCAGGCTTCAACGAAGTGGTCGAGGAGTTCGCCAGCGCCATCGCCCACAGCCCCGGCAGCGTCACGCTGCTCGCGCTCCTGGTCCTCGGCCTGATTGCTTTCGCGCAGATGAAAGGCACATTGGCGAAGGTCGCGCTGGGCCTGACTCACGCGGCGGCTCACCTTGTGGTGATCCTCCTTCTGATGTGGGGCTTCGCCTTGATCAACCTCAGCCGGTGGGCTCTCGGCATGCTGGTCGACGACCCCTGGCAGGCCGGCCTCTTCGGCCTCGAGATGGTGGTGGCCGGCGGCTTCTTCGGCGGCCTGGTGATGGGGCTCTACTTGGTGCTGTCGAACCTGGTCCTCGGCACCCACACCAACGAGGTCTACTCCTGCCAGAGCCTGCCGGGCTACAAGAACTTTCTGCGCCTGCACCTCGGCCGGGACGGCAAGCTGACGATCTATCCCGTCGGCGTCGACAGGGTGATCCGCTGGCGTCGGTTCAGCGGCCGCTGCGGCTGGCGCCTGCGCCCGGACGCCCAGCCCGGTGAAGCCTGGATCGACCCCGCCGACGGCCCCATCGCCAAGTACGCCAAGCTGATCGAGCCACCGGTCGTGCTCTGAGCCCAGGTCATCTCCGAGGAGACTCAACGTCATGAGCCAGACTTTCGACGCGATCGTCATCGGCAGCGGATTCGGCGGCTCGGTCTCGGCCTGCCGGCTGGCCGAGACCGGCCACCGGGTGCTGGTGCTCGAGCGGGGGCGTCGCTGGACCCCCGAGGATTACCCGCGCAAGCCCGGCGATGGCTGGGTCTACGACCCCGACTGCCCCGAGGACGAGAACGGCTGGATCGACCTGCGCTTCTTCGGCGACATGATCGTCGCCCAGGGCGCCGGCGTGGGCGGCGGCTCGCTGATCTACGCCAACATCTCGGTCGAGGCGCCCGAGTTCCTCTTCGATCAGGGCTGGCCGCCGGAGATCCGCTACCAGGATCTGGTGCCCTACTACCAGCGGGTGGTCGAGGTGATGGCGGTGCAGCAGGTGCC
>JBIOYC010000091.1:0-26912 GCA_044869955.1 Thermoanaerobaculia bacterium
ACCTACGAGATGATGGAGAGCTACTGGCCGGCGGTCGCCCGCGGCGACGAGGAGGTGCCGCCGGCGATGCGCGAGTGGGCGGTCAAGCTGGAGGCCAAGCCGAAGTACGTGGTGTCGTCGACGCGAAAGGACTTCCCGTGGACCAACAGCCACCACATCGCCGGCGACCTGCGTACGGGCGTACAGAAGCTCAAGGACGCGACCCCAGACGGCATACTCCTCGGTAGCGGCAAGCTCGCGACCGAGCTGGACCGGCTGGATCTGATCGACGAGTACAAGTTCCTCGTCCACCCCAGGATCGCAGGCCACGGCCCGACCCTGTACGAGAGCGGGCTGCCCAGCACGCGACGGCTCGAGTTGATCTCGGCGAAGCCGCTCCGCTGCGGCGCGGTCGCCATGCACTATCGGCGCGCGCGCTGACTCGGAGATGGGTCATGTCGCCTAAGAACGCGCTGCACTCGGACGGGCCTCGCGTTGCGCGGCCCGCCGCTGAACCGGAGCGTTAGCCGCGAGACGAGTGAGTTCATGACCCAATCCAACATTATTCAGTACGGCGCGCCAATCTCCCTTACCGAAGCGAAGCTTGTCGTTTCAGCAGCGGAACGAGAAGCGATGGCGAATGGGCTGGCGGTGATCATCGCCGTGGTGGACAGTGCCGCTCAATTGGTGCTGCTAGAGCGGCTCGACCACGCGCAGTTCGGGAGTGTCCCCGTAGCGATCTCAAAGGCGGAGACAGCAGTGCGCTTCAAGAGACCCACGAAGGCGTTTGAGGATGCACTTTCGCAGGGAGGAATCCACCTTCGACTGCTGACTGTGCCGGAAGCCGCAGCTATCGACGGGGGCATCCCTCTGCTGCGAGGTGGCAGGATTGTTGGAGCGATCGGAGTGGCAGGTATGCTTCCGCAGCAGGATGCGCAAGTGGCTTCAGCCGGCGCGGAAGCGTATCACGATGCGAACCACGGCTAACAAATTGCTGCACGCAACGTGCGCGGACGCATGCGCGTGAACCATGGCGTTGGGCGGATCTGATGCGGAACTACGGAGAACCAACAGGAGGCTGAGGTGACAGAGATGCTCGATAGCAGAGAGCCTACGCCCGAGTCCCAGCTCCAGTCCTTCATCGACCGGCTTGATCCGAAGGATCAGAAGCTCATTCGATCGGTCCGGGCTGCCGTACGACAGCGATTGCCTACCGCCAACGAGCTGGTGTACGACTACGCCGACTCCGTCGTCATCAGCTATTCGCCGACCGAGGGCGGGATCGATGGCGTCGTGTCGATCGCCGGGCGAGCCGACGGCGTGCGGTTGTACCTCATGAACGGTCCGCAACTGCCCGATCCGAAGAAGCTTCTACTGGGATCGGGAAAGCAGGCTCGCTTCGTCCGGGTAGAAGCGGCCGAGCAGGTGGCGCAGCGAGACGTGGAGGCGCTGATTGCCGCAGCGATCGAGCAGGCGAGCGTTTCGTTGCCAACCGAAGGGAAGGGCAGCCTCATCATCAAGACGAATAGGACGGCCGCTGCGGAGAAGCAGCCGCGCCGGAAACCAACGAAGTGACGGCGACCGTTCGTCCCACTCTCAGAACACTTCTGGACACCCGAGGAACCTCATGCGTGTGACGGTGACCGAGCTCCCTCACGAAGCCGAGCCGCTGACCCTGGCCTGGGCGGCGCTTTGTGCGCACACGAGTCGCGAGAGTAGCGACGTTGTCGTTCTGCCCGAGCTCGCGTTTGCACCTCCCGTTTGGGAGGCTGAGCGCTTCGACTTGGCGGTCTGGACCGAGGCTGTGGTGCGATGTGATCGCTGGCTGGCGCGATTTCCGGAACTGGGCGCTTCCTTGGTCATCGGAGCCCGGCCCGTCACGGTCGCCGGTTCCTACTACAACGAAGGCTTCGTCTGGTCTCCGACATCCGGCTACCAGGCGCTTCGTCGCAAGTACTTCCTTCCGGACGAGAGTGGCGGATGGGAGGCGCGGTGGTTCACCAAGGGAGATGCGGAATTTCCAGCCTTCACCACGGGAACGCTGACGTTCGGCCTCAACATCTGCACCGAGCTTTGGGCGCTCGACACCTACGCGGCCTATGCCCGATGCGGTGTGGACGCTGTGATTGCGCCGCGCGCCACGGCGGCAGCCACCACGCAGAAGTGGCTGGCAGTGGGCACGGTGGCCGCGGTCCGCTCCGGAGCGTATGGCCTGTCTTCCAATCGAGTACACCCGGACGGCTCCTGCGGAGGAGTTGGTTGGATCATCGACCCGGACGGACGGCTGCTGGCCTCAACCTGCAAAGAGACGCCCTATTGCACGCTCGAGATCGACCCCGACGCCTCTCGATCGGCGCGGAAGACGTATCCGCGCTATGTCTTTGGCGCTGGGGTCTAACTCCTTGTCAACTCCAACCTGCTAAAGGGGCCGGAGGGGACAGCCAGGCGCTGACCGGGGCCCCCTCTACTCCTTCTTCCGCGTCGCGGTGAACACCCCATTCGGCTGGTTCGAGATCAGGGCGGTGGCCGGTCCTTCGGCGGGGACCTCGAAGCGGATGGTGATGATCGGCACCTCTTTGATCTTGTACTCGCCGCCCAGGACCGGCTCGAGGTGCACTGGAACGCCTCCCTGCTGGGTGAGGAGCAGCTCACGGCCTGAGACCGTGATGGTGATCACCTCCGCGGCGAGCTCGTAGTCTCCTGCCAAGCGGGCGAGGAAGGCCGGGTCGGAGAAGCGGGCGTCCGGCTGCCGCTGGAACGACACCTCGCCCAGGGTCGGCTCGAGCTGGGTGGCGATGGCGGCGACGTTGCCCGCCATGTCGCCGTCGAAGCGGAACTGCAGACCCTCGAGCACCGGGTCCTTGGCGCCCTCGGGCACCCGCCACACCTCGTAGTGCCAGTGCTCGAGGGGCACCAGGATGCGGTTGTAGGTCGCCTCCAGCCCCTTGCCCGCCACCCGCACCTCGAGCGGCCCGTAGCCGGGGTGGAGGTAGGAGCCGGCGTACTCGGCCAGCTCGTGGGCCGGCCTGGTGCCGGCGCGACGGGTGGCCGCCTTCTTCTCCTTGGCTTCCTTCTCGAGCTTCTTCCCCGCCTCGCGCCGAACCAGGGCTTCGCCACTCCAGTCGATCGGGTCGAGGCCGAGCAGGCGATCGAGGGCGTGGCGGGAGACCAGCTCGGGCAGTCCGGAGCCTCCCTTGTTGGCCAGGGCCACGATGCCGATGCCGTCCTGGGGCAGCAGGGTGACCATCGCCGTGAAGCCGTCGATGGCCCCACCGTGGTGCAGGCGGGGCCGGCCGCGGTAGGTGTCGACCATCCAGCCCAGGGCGTAGGAGGTGGTGCCGAGCTCCGGCCGCTCCGGCGTGTCGCCGAGGGCGATCTGGGGCGTGTGCAGCTCGCGGAGGCTGACCGGCTGGATCAGCTGCCGGTCGCCGGCCTTGCCGTCGCCGAGGTGGAGCTTGAGCCAGGCGGCCATGTCCTTCGCCGAGGAGTTGATCGAGCCCGCCGGCCCCATGTTGCCGATCGGCCGGAAGGGCACGCGCACCACCTTGTCGTCCCTCTCCTCGTAGGGCCAGGCGAAGTCCGGGGCCTGCTGCGAGTCGGCGACGTCGAAATTCGAGCCGGCCATGCCCAAGGGCTCGAAGATGCGGCTCCGGACGTTGTCCTCCCAGCTCTTGCCGCTGACCTGCTCGATCAAGTAGCCGGCGGTCAGAAACATCAGGTTGTTGTACTGGAAGCGCTGGCGCAGGGTGGCGGTGGGCTCGAGATGCTCCAGGCGCGCCACCAGCTCGGCACGCGACAGGCTCTGGTTGTTGTACCAGACGGCGTCGTGACGGGGCAGGCCCGAGCGGTGGGTGACCAGGTCGCGAGGGGTGATCAGCTCGGTGGCGGTGCGGTCGTGCAGGTGGAAGCCCGGGAGATAGCGCTCGACCGGGCGATCCCATTCGAGCTTGCCCTCCTCGACCAGGGTGGCGAGCACGAAGGTGGTGAAGGCCTTGGACGAGGAGCCGATGGCGAAGAGGGTGTCCTCGGTGGCGGGCAGGGCGGCCTCGCGGTCCCGCTGGCCGAAGGCCCGGGAGAGGATCACCTGGCCGTCCTTGACGATGGCCAGGCCGAGGGCAGGCACGTCCCAGGCGGCGAGGGCCGCATCGACGAAGGCTTCGAACCCATCGAGAGCCTGCGCGGCCTTCTCGCTGGGCCGGGCGGCCCGGCTGAGCTCGAAGGGGAAGGTGCCTCCGCCTTGCGTGAAGCTACCGGCGATCTTGGCGCCGTCGGCGGCGAGGTCGCCGTTGAAGGTGGGCTGGCCGGGGATGCCTTGGATCTCGAACCGCACCTTAGGGGGAGCCACCTCGAGGACGTTCAGGGGCAGGTCCCGGGCCATCTGCGCCGGGATCGAGATGTCACCGCGCCAGGTGCCATTCGCGGCACTCTCGAGGTCGACGTCGATGACCAGCTCCTGGCCGGGAAGTCGGATGGCACCTTCCCAGTGGCCAGCCGGGTCGGCGGCCTGGGCCAGGGCGTGGGAGGGGACGAGCAGCAGCGCGGCCACGACGCCGCGCAGGGTAGTCAGCAAGGTCCGCATGGGATCCTCCGTGGAAATCACTGCCTCCTGATACGGGCGCCAGCGCCGGGGGATTTCGCCAGTCCAGGCGCTCAGCCCAGGCGCTCGGGTCGGATGCGGATGCCCGGGGCGCTCACCGCTAGCCGGCGGGCGATCTCGGCGAGGGGCTCTCGGGTCCGGGGGTGTGGCAGGTCCGGGGCGAGCTCGGCCACGGGCAGGGCGACGTGGGCGAAGCGCAGGAGGTCGGGGTCCGGGATCGCCAGCCCCCGCTCGGGATCCTCCAGGACCAGGTCGCCGTAGAGGACGAGGTCGAGGTCCAGGGTACGGGGAGCGTTGCGGTCGGCTGTGCGCTCCCGCCCGAGCTCGGCTTCGAGGGGCCGCAGCAGCTCGCCCTTCAGGGGCAGGGGGGCGAGGTCGGTTTCGATCAGGACCGCGGCGTTCCAGAAGGTCGGTGCCTCGGGGGCGCCGACCGCGGGCGTCTCGTACACCCGGGAGAGCGCGAGCACCCGAGCCCTCTCGACCAGCTTCCGGGCCGCCGCCGGGAGGTTCACCTCCGGCCGGACGTTCGAGCCGAGCAGGAGGAAGACCTTCACGCCCCGAAGTCGGCCCGTTCGCGCTCGATCTCCACCCCGACCGAGCGGGCGAAGCGCAGGGCCCCGGGCTTTTCCACCCGCACCCACACTCGCTCGGCCCCGTGGTCGACCAGGGCGATCCTCGCGATGCCCTCGGCCAGGGCCTCGACCAGCTGATGGCGCGAGCTTTCGGTGTAGGCGATCACGGCCTTGGCCAGGGTGCGGTAGTTGAGGGAGTCGGCCAGGTCGTCGCTCGCCCCGGCCTTCGAGAGATCGGCCTCGACCGTCAGGTTGATCAGGACGTCCTGCCGATCCTTCCGCTCCCACTCCTCGAGGCCGATGATGCCGCGCACCAGCAGGTCGCGGATCAAGATCTTGTCGCGGGCCACGCGTCCGTTCCTCCTACGAGCGATGCCCGGCGCCGAGCAGGCTCTCGCCGCCGTCGACGGGCAGGATGGCGCCGGTGATGAAGTCGTTCTCGGCCAGGAAGACCACAGTCCGCGCGATCTGTTCGGGGTGGCCGGTGTACCCGAGGGGCAGCCGCTCGCCGAGGTGCCGCCACTCGAGGCTGTCCTCCCCGACACCCGGCGCGGGCAGGATGGCCCCCGGGGCGATGGCGTTGACGCGCACGCCCGGCGCCAGCTCGCGGGCCGCCGCGCGGGTCAGGTGGGCGAGCCCCGCCTTGGCCGCGCCGTGCAGGGCGTAGCCCGGCCAGGGATGGAGGGCGGAGAGGTCGACCAGGTTGACGATCGCCGCCGGCTCCCCGGGTGGACGTGGCGAGGCGGCCATCAACGCTGCGGCGTGGCGGGTGGTGAGAAAGGGGGCGCGGAGGTTGACGGCCATCACCGCGTCCCATTCCTCGGCGCCGATGTCGGCCAGGGGCTTCCTTTCGAAGGTGGCCGCGCTGTTGACCAGTACGTCCAGCCGCCCCGCTCCCGCCTCGACCTGGGCGAAGAGAGCCGCGATCTCCTGTGGCCGGGCGAGGTCGGCCGAAAGGGGCCAGGCCTCGACGCCGCGGGCACGGATCTCGGCGGTCGTCGCCTCGGCCTCGTCGCGCGAACGGCCGTAGTGGAGAACGATCGAGGCCCCTCTCGCGGCCAGCTCGAGGGCGATGGCACGGCCCAGGCGCCGCGCGCCCCCGGTGACCAGGGCGACCTTGCCGGCGAGGTTCATCGCGAGGCCCCGGATGGCGCCTGGTGGAGCCGGCTCAGGGTGCGGGCGGCTTCCATCCCGGGTCGGGGTGGCTGAAGTAGAGGTTGAGCTTCGCCCGGCGCTCCCTCTCGCTCGACTGGTTGTGGAAGACGGCGAAGATCACCGTCGCGTCGCCGAGGCGCTGGATCTCTGGGTGGCCGGCCCAGCGGGCCGTGCCCACCTCGCATTCCTGGTCGCCCACGCAGGCACCGTTCCTCGCGGCATCGCCCGCCTCGTAGGAATAGCCCTTGTAGCGGGCCCCCTTGGGCAGGACGATGGCCATCAGCTGGCAGGAAGCGCCGGCCGGCGAGCGGGGCAGCCGGGCCGCGGCGTCGGGACCGGCCGCGGCCACCCAGTCGCCGGTCACCGGATCGGCCAGGGGTCCGACGTAGCGAGCCAGGGCCGGCGGCGGGCTGGCCGCCAGGGCTTCGAGGCCAGTCTTGAAGGATGCGATCAGGTCGCAGCTCTCACCGCGGCTGGGTCCGGCGGCCCGCTGGGCGGTGACGCCGTACTCGCCCGGCTTGCACTCGGGGCAGGTGCCGTCCTTGGGGGAGCGAACGGGAGCGGTCACGAAGCTCGGCCGCGGCGCCGGATTGGGGGAGGGCGGTGGGGAGCTCGGTCGAGCCGTCGGTGCCGGTGTCGGAGCTGCTGGAGGCGAGCTGGGGCCGGGTGGCGGCGGGCTCGGCGTCGGGGTCGCCGGAGCCGGGGCGGGCGGGGTCTCCCGCGACGTGGCCGGCGGAGCCGGAGCTGGCTTCGGAGTGCTCGAGGGTGCCGGTGTCGCCGGCCGGGCCGGTTCGGGCTTCGGCTCGGGGAGTGCCGGCGCCGGCACGGGGGCGGCCGCACGCGACCTGCCGTACTTAACCGTGATGGCCGGGGCCGCGGCGTCGCGCACCGGACCGGCCACCACCGTCGTCCGCTTGCCGCCCGCGATGGCCACCACGGCCGAGTAGGCGCTCTTGCCGCCCACCTTGATCTCGATCAGCCATTTGCCCTCGGCCAACCCACCGACCGCCACCTCGCCGGCCGGCCCGGGCGTGAAGGGGAGCGGCCCGGCCTTGGGCTCGGCGTCGAGGAACTGCAGGCTGATCTCGACGGGCTGGCCTGGGGGCCGGCCCTTCTCGCTCACCGACAGCTCCAGACCGGCCGTTCCCCGCCAGGGCTGGGCGGCGGCGGGCAGGGCGACGAGGACGAGGAGAAGCGCTCCGAGGAAGGACGCGGGGGTGGCTTTGCGCATGGTGGACCGGCTCGGTTCCGGAGCGAACGACAGATTCCGGCGATCCTATCGCAGCATGAGCAGTGGGATTTCAATGCCTCGGCCCCGAAACCTCCGCGGAGGATCTCCGTACTTGACGACAGCTGTCGTCAGGGGTACGATGACGACCGTTGTAGTCACGGAGGTGGAGATGAGCGCCAAGACCCTCGGAGATCAGGAGCTGGCCCTGCTGCAGTGGGTGGCCGATCGCGGCGGTGCCACCGTGGGCGAGGCGGCGGAGGAGTTCGGCGGGCCCCGCGGGCTGGCCCGCTCCACCGTCCTGACCATGATGGAGCGGCTGCGCGCCAAGGGGCGCCTCGCCCGGCAGCAGGAGGCGGGGATCTATCGCTACACCTCGCCGGTGCCCACGGGTGAGGTGATGCGCGACGTGGTCTCGAACTTCGTCGAGCGCACCCTGGGCGGCACCGTCTCTCCCTTCGTGGCCTACCTGACCGACAGCGGCAAAATCTCCAACGAGGAGCTGGCCGAGCTCGAAGAGCTGGTTTCGAAGCTCCAGGCCGAGCGCCAGGAGAAGGAGCCATGAGCGAGCTCGCCACCGTCGCCTCCGAGCTCACCCTTCGTCTCGCCCGCGCCAGCGTCGAGGCTGCCGTGGTCATCGGCCTGGTGGCCCTGATCTGCCGGCTCCTTCCCGGGCTCCCGCCAGCCTTCCGCTGCGCCCTGTGGTGGCTCGCCTCGGCCAAGCTCCTGCTCGCCCTTGCCCCTCTGCCGGCCTTGCCGCTGCCGTTGCTGCCGGCTCCGGAGCCCTCCGCTCTGATCTTCGACCTGCCGGCCGGGGTCGAGGCTCCGTCGCCCGACTCGATACCTTCACCGGCCGCCCGTAGTCGAGGATGGCGGGACCTCGCGCCCGCCTTCCTGCCGTGGCTCGGTCTGGTCTGGGTCGCCCTGGCCGCCTGGTCGGTGTTGCGGGCCGGCCGTGCCCTCGCCCGCCTGCGGCGAGTGGTGACGGAGGGTGCTCCCGTCGCCGATCGAGCGGTGGCGGGTGGCTTCCGGGCCCTCGCCGCGAGACTCGGGCTGGTACCGCCTCCCGAGCTGCGGGCGTCCCCGGCGATCGACACGCCCCAGGCCGTGGGGCTGCTCCGCCCCGCGGTCCTGCTGCCCGCGGCCTCCTGGTCCGCGCTCGCGCCCGGCGAGCTGGAGATGACCCTCTGCCACGAGCTGGTGCACCTCAAGCGCCGGGACCTGTGGCTGGGCCTGGTCCCGGCCCTGGCCGAAAAGCTGTTCTTCTTCCATCCCTTCGCGGCTCTGGCCGCTCGTCAATACGTCTTCGCACGCGAAGAGGCGTGCGATGCCGAGGTGCTCCGGGTTCTGGGGTCGGCGCCCCGGGACTACGGGCGTTTGCTGGTTCGCTGGAGCGCCCACCTGCGCGAGACCGGTCTCGCCGCCGCAGGTGTGGCGTCTCCTGCCACGCACCTCAAGAGGAGATTGCTCATGCTGCAGAACCACCCGCCTTCCCGTCGCGGCTTGCGAGCCGCGGCCCTGGTCGCGTCCGCCCTGATGCTGGTGGCCCTGGTGCCGTACCGCATCGTGGCCCAGCCGGCCACTTCCCCGGTGATGCCCTGGATCGTCGCGTCGCCGGTGGTCGCCAGCTTCTCGGACGAGGCCGCTCCGACCCCGGCCCCGACGCCGACTCCCGCGGCTCCGGCCGCTCGGCCCGGCCGCCCGATTCCCCCGACTCCCGCCGTGGCGCCGGTGCCGGGGACCCCGCGCCCCGGCGCGCCCCCGGCCCCGGTGGCGCCCGCTCCCCGCGCCGCCGCGCTACCGGCCCCCGGGGCCGCGCCGGCCATCGCCGCCGTGCCGGCACCGGCTGCGGCTCCCACGCCCTATCCGCGGCTGGCCGGGGTACCCGCTCCGGCGGCTCCGCTCGCGCCCGCGGCTCCGCCGGCTCCTCCGCTGGCACCTGCCGGGGACTGGAGCGACGACGAAGGGCTGGTGATCTTCGGTCCGGATCACCGTCACGTCATGGGCTCCCCCTCGGACGTCAAGGCCGCACGTCGTCACCAGCGGGGCGACGAGGAGCTGCTCTACTACCGCAAGGGTGACGACGCCTGGGTGATCCGGGATGCGGCCCTGGTGCGCCAGGCCGAGGGCTTCTTCGAGCCGATGTCGCGGCTCGGCGAGGAGATGGGGCGGCTGGGAGCCGGTCAGGGTGGCTACGGAGCCCGGCAGGGTGAGTTCGGGGCTCGTCAAGCCGAGCTCGGGGTGAGGCAGGCCGAGATCGGCCTCGAGATCGCGCGCAAGGCCGCGGAGCTGGCCAGCGTGGCCATGGAGGCCAGCCGCGCCGAGGGCGCCGAGGAGCGCCGCCTCGAGGCCGAGCAGCGGAAGCTCGATGCCGAGATCGACGCCCTCAGTGAGCGCATGGAGCAGCTGGGCCGGGAGCAGGAGAAGTTCGGTGCCGAGCAGGAGGCGCTGGGCCGGGAGCAGGAGAAGCTCGGAGAGCAGATGGAGAAGCTCGGCGAGGAGATGGAGAGGATGGCGGAGGAAGCCCAACGGCGCCTCGCGAGCCTGATCGACCGGTCAGTGGCGAACGGCACGGCCGAGAAGGTGGAGTAGGGGCTCCGGTGTAGGGGCGCAGCATGCTGCGCCCCTACCTGTGCCACAATCTCCAGCGATCTTCCGTTCGGCTGGAGAGATGCCTTCGCCCACCGCCCTCGCCTGGCTCGCCGCTCTGGCCGGCCTGCTCGTCGTCCCGCCCCTGATCGCGGGCACCGACCCCCCGGCCGGGCATGGCCCCTACTTTCCCCTCGACGCTCCCTGGTACCAGGACATCTCGACGGCGCCCGTGGACCCCGAGTCACCGGCGGTGATCGCCTGGCTCGCCTCGGTGGGCGGCTGGGGCGGCGGCGCCATGCAGATCGACTTCACGATCGAGGTGCTCGAGGCGGATGGCTCGACCCCCTTCCTCTCCTTCGAGCCGACCGAGGACTTCTTCGACCCGGACTGTGACTTTCAGCCCGTGCCAGTCCCGCCCGGCGGCGCCCTCGAGGGAGAGACCGGCTACGAGTGCGTGAGCAACGGCGACTGCCATCTGATCGTCTCGGATCCGGCGAACCGCCGGCTCTACGAGATGTGGCGGGCGAACTTCGAGGATGGCACCTTCTACGGCGGCTGCCTGGCGGTGTGGAACATGGACCTGACCTACCCGGACTCGGGCCGGGGCGAGCAGTGCACCAGCGCGGACGCCGCGGGCTTCCCCATGGCCCCCCTGCTGGTCAACGCCGACGAGCTGGCCGCGGGAGAGATCGACCACGCCCTGCGCTTCATCCTGCCCAACAGCCGGATCCGCGACAACGTCTACGTCCACCCCTCCACCCACTCGACCGGCCCGACCAGCGGCCCACCGACGGCGCCGCCCTACGGCGCCCGGCTGCGCCTGCGCGCCGACTACCCGCTGGCCAACCTGCCCAACGAGGCGGCGCGGCGGGTGGCCCGGGCGATGCAGCGCTACGGGATCCTGCTCTCGGACGGCGGCACCATCGCCCTGACCTTCCAAAGCGACCGCTTCACCACCGCGAAGTGGTCGAGCCTGCTCGGTCCCCACCACCTCGGGGCCCTGCTGGTGACCGATTTCGAGATGGTCGCCGGGGGCCAGCGTTACCTCTACACCGGCGACTGCGTGCGGACGTCGCCGATCTTCGTGGATGGCTTCGAGCTGGGCGACCTGTCGAAGTGGGATTCGGCGGTGCCCTAGGGCCGATGGAGGGGCGCCGCATGCTGCGCCCCTTCGCCTACCTCAGGTTCTTGCTGAAAAACGCCAGGGTCTTGGCCCAGGCGTCCTCGGCCGCGTCCTGCTTGTAGCGCCCTCCCGAGGGGTTGGCGAAGGCGTGGTCGGCCCCTTCGTAGACGTGGATCTCGGCGCTCTTGCCCGCCGTCCTCAGGGCCGCCTCGAACTGCCGGACGCTCTCCACGGGAATGCCCTTGTCGAGGGCACCGAAGAGCCCCAGGATCGGGCTCTTGAGCCCGCCGAGCTTGGCCGGGTCGGTCTCCAGCCGGCCGTAGTAGATCGTCGTGGCGTCGATCTGGTCGGGGGCGATCAGGGCCGTGCGCAGGGACCAGCCGCCGCCGAAGCACCAGCCGATCACCCCCACCTTCTTGGCGCCGCCGGTCCCCTTCAGGTAGGCGACGGCCTGGCGCAGGTTGTCCTCGATCTGGGGGGAGCGGCTCTGGCTGCCCTGAGCCAGCGCCCGCGCCTCCTCGGGCGTGGCGCCGGACTGGCCTTCGTAGAGGTCCACGGCCAGGGCCGCGTACCCTTCCCCGGCGAGCTGGCGAGCCATCGATTCGATATTGCCGTTCAGGCCCCACCACTCGTGGATCACCACCACACCGGGCGCGCCAGCCGCGGCCCCCTTGGGCCGGGCCAGGAAGCCGGTGACCGGCTTGCCCTCCACGGTGGCGTAGGCGACGCGGGATTCCTCCACCGGGCCGCGCGGCGCCGTCGTGGCGGCGGGGCTCGCGGCGGGGGCGTCGTGGCGGTGTTCCTGGGCCATACGATCGAGGTGGTCGTCGGCGAGGGCGGGTGCGGCGAGCAGCACAGCGGCGAGAGCGAAGGCGGTTCTCTTCATGGTCGAGCCTCCTTGGAGCGATAGACTAGCGGACTCGGGCTCGCCCCGACCTGGGTGGGTTCGTCCCGACAAAGAGGTTCACCGACGTGGAGCAGATCCGTAACTTTTGCATCATCGCCCACATCGACCACGGCAAGTCGACGCTCGCCGACCGGTTGATCCAGCGCTGTGGCGGGGTCGACGCCCGCGACTTCCGGGACCAGATCCTGGACTCGATGGACATCGAGCGCGAGCGTGGCATCACCATCAAGAGCAACACCATCACCCTCCCCTACACCGCCCAGGACGGCAAGACCTACCAGCTCAACCTGATCGACACCCCCGGCCACGTGGACTTCTCCCACGAGGTGCGGCGCTCCCTGATGTCCTGCGAGGGCGCCCTGCTGCTGGTGGACGCCTCCCAGGGAGTGGAGGCCCAGACCCTGGCCAACCTCTACCTCGCCCTCGAGCTCGACCTCGAGATCATCCCGGTGATCAACAAGATCGACCTGCCGGCGGCCGATCCCGAGCGCATCCTCGAGGAGATCGACCAGGACCTCGGCCTCGACCCCTTCGAGGCGGTGAAGGTCTCGGCCAAGCTGGGCACCGGCATCGACGACCTGCTCGAGGCGATCGTCACCAAGCTGCCGCCCCCCCAGGGCGATCCGGAGGGGGCCACCAAGGCCTCGCTCTTCGACGCCCAATACGACGCCTACCGCGGCGCCGTGATGCTGGTGCGGGTGCGCGACGGCGCCATCCGACCGGGCATGAAGATGCGCCTGATGCACTCTCAGGAGGACCACCCGGTGGAGGAGGTCGGTCTGCTGCGCTTGAAGCGGGTGCCGGCCGAGCAGCTGACGGCAGGGCAGGTGGGGTACGTGATCGCCGGCATCAAGAGCCTTTCCGGCCTGGCCATCGGCGACACCATCACCGACGCTGCCCGCCCGGCCGCCGAGCCGATCCCCGGCTACAAGGAGGCGAAGCCGATGGTCTTCTCCTCCCTCTACCCGGTCAACAACGACGAGTACGAGGACCTCGCCAAGTCCCTCGAGAAGCTCAAGCTCAATGACGCCGCCCTGACCTATGAGAAGGACTCCTCTTCGGCCCTGGGCTTCGGCTTTCGCTGCGGCTTCCTGGGCTTGCTGCACTTGGACGTGGTGCAGGAGCGCCTGGAGCGGGAGTTCGACCAGTCGCTGATCCTCTCGGCGCCTTCCGTGCGCTACCGCATCGAGCTCTCGGACGGCTCGGTCGAGGAGATCGACAACCCCACCCACTACCCGGATCCGGCGAAGATCGACCACGCCTTCGAGCCGTTCATCCAGGGCAACATCCTGATGCCGGAGCGCTACGTGGGCACGGTGATGGAGCTCTGCCGCGAGCGCCGGGGGATCAACACCACCTTCAAATACCTCGCCGCCGGGCGGGTGGAGCTGTCCTCCGAGCTGCCCCTGGCCGAGGTGCTCTTCGACTTCTACGACCGCCTGAAGAGCCTGACCCAGGGTTACGGCTCCCTCGACTACGAGGAGCTGGACCTGCGCGAGACCGACCTGGTGAAGGTGGACATCCTGGTCAACGGCGAGAAGGTGGACGCCCTCTCCCAGCTGGTCCACCGCGAGAAGGCGCGGCCCCGGGCCCTGCGCTACTGCGAACGCCTGGCCGAGACCATCCCCCGGCAGCAGTACAAGATCGCCATCCAGGGCACGATCGGCGGCCAGGTCATCGCCCGCACCACCATCGCCGCCTTCCGCAAGGACGTGACGGCCAAATGCTACGGTGGCGACATCACGCGCAAGAGAAAGCTGCTCGAGAAGCAGAAGGAAGGCAAGAAGCGGATGAAGATGGTGGGCTCCGTGGAGATCCCCCAGAGCGCCTTCGTGGCCGTGCTCAAGACCGACGAGGGGAGCTAGGACGGGCCATCAAAAAACGAACCGCCCGTTCCGCGGCTTCGTAGATCTTTGATGCCATGAGCCCATTACCCTCCGAGCCGCATGCCGGTTTCCCCTATCGTCTCGGACCCCTGGTCGGCGAGGGCGCCATGGGCAGCGTCTACCGTGCCGTCGAGGTCGGCCTCGACCGCCCGGTCGCGATCAAAGTGCCGAAGTGGGAGCTGCTTGTGGGAGGCGACGGCAAGAGCGGGGAAGGGTACCGCCGTCGCTTTCTGCTCGAGGCCCGTGCCGCGGCGGCCCTCTCCCATCCGGGCGTCGCCACCATCTACCGCATCGGCGAGGAGGACGGCCTGCCCTTCATCGCCATGGAGTGGCTGGAGGGGCGCTCTCTCGAGCAGGTGCTCGCTGAGCGGAAACGCCTCGAGCCCGCCGAGGTGGTGGCCCTGGGCGCTCCCTTGCTCGCAGCCCTCGAGGCCGCCCACCGCGCCGGTATCGTCCACCGCGACGTCAAGCCTGGAAACTTGATGCTGCTGGCTGACGGCCGGCTCAAGGTCACCGATTTCGGCATCGCCCGCTGGACCGGCAGCGACTTGGTGCGTACCCAGACCGGTTCGGTCTTCGCCACCCCCAGCTATGCCTCCCCGGAGCAGCTGCGCGCGGAGCCCCTGGACGGCCGCTCGGACCTCTTCGCCGTCGGCGTCGTGCTCTTCCAGCTGCTGACCGGACACCTGCCCTTCGCAGGCTCGGGCTTCTTCGAGGTGGCCGCCGCCATCCTCGAGAAGGAGCCCTTGTCCTTGTCGGCCCTGCGCTCCGGCGTGCCGGGTGGGCTGGCTGCCGTCGTCGAGCGAGCCCTGGCCAAGCGGCGGGAGGAGCGCTTCGCCTCGGCCGAAGCCATGGCCCGGGCCCTCGACGCCAGCCTGGATGATCCGCAGCCGGCATTCGAAAATGCCGGCGCTGCCGCTCTGCCCCGCACCGTGCGCAGCCTCCTGGCGGCCCCCAGCGTCCCCGGTTTGCCTCGGGAACCGGCTGCCGCGGCGGGGGCGGTGGCCGCCCGCTGGCCCGGTCGCGATCTGGGCCGTCAGTCACTACGACCGCTGCTCGACAAGCTCCTCGATCGGCCCCTCCACGCGCCGGCTTTCAACGGCCTCGCCCGCCTGGGCAGCGCCGAGCTGTGGATCGCCGACGGTGTGGTGCTCGGCGCCCTCGACGGCACGGGCTCCGCGGTCCACGACGAGGTGCTCGAGCGTCTCCCCGAGAGCGCCGTGACGTCTCTCCATCCCGTCCCCGAGGGCTTGCCGGTGGCCGTGCTGCCGTTGCTCGCCGGTCTCACCCGGCCCCCGCGGATCCGCCAGGAAGGGCTGGACTCGACCTTCGTGAACCTCTCCGCCTTGGGCCTTCGACTGGCGAAGGAGGGCTACAGCGGGGTCTTGCGCCTCGATGGGGCGACGGGGACGGCCTGGCTGCTGCTGATCGGCGGACGACCCGCCCTGCAGCTCTTCGCCGGCGAGTGGCCCGGCTTGCCCCTCGATCGCCCCTGGCAGGAGCTGGTCGAGGCCGTGCCGGTGACGGCGCGCCTGGAGGAACCGGCCGGAGACGTGTGCTTCCTCTCTTACCAGCGACAGCTGCGGGACCTCGAGGTTTCCCTGAGGCCGCGGCAGGCTCCCGTGCTACCCGCGATGCCAGGCGGCTCTGGAGCCGCCGCCGTGGATCCCCGCCGCGATCCGATCTGGCGCCTGCTCGGCTTCGCTGCCGTGCAGCTGCCGCCCTTCTTCGCCGAGCGTGATCGGACGGCGCGTTGGAAGTACCTGGTCGAATGGTGGGACGAGGTGGCCTCGGCACGCCTGCACTACGCCCTGCCGCGGCCCGACGGCAGCGGGGCCGATCCCTTCGATCTCGTCACTTTCGACCGCAAGGGCAAGGCGTTGCACGTGGCCCGGCGCCGCGCCCGGGTGGGGCTCGGGGAGCTGCAGGCCTTCCGTGACGCAGTAGTGACGGCCAAGGAGCTACGCTCGAAGACCGGCGACATCGGCGGCGCCCTGCTCGTGGCGCGGACTTTCGAGCCCGAGGTGCTCGCCGCTTACCGCCAGGGCGAGGCCCATTCCGGCTCGGGGAAGTGGCTCTCGATCGAGGAGAGCTTCACCGGCTACGAGGGCTTCGTGCGCGTGGGCACCCGCCGCGGCTTCCACCTGCTGCTGATCGAAGAGGGCGACGAAGGCTTCCGGATCCTGCTGCCCTGAGCAGCCCTCCATCTCAGACCTGCTGCCACCTGGTAGGCTCGCCGCTACGCAGTCGAAAGAGCCGGACCTACGACGACGCAGAGAGGCGGCGAACGTGCGCAAGCCCCTGATCGAGAAGCTCTACGCCCACGTCACCTGGGCGGACGACCGAACCCTGGAAGCCCTGCGCGCCGCCGAGGACCTTCCCGCCAAGGCCCTGGAGCTGTACGCCCACGTGGTGGCAGCCGAGTTGGTGTGGCTGGCCCGGCTGGAGGAGAGGGTGGCCGAGGTGCCGGTCTGGCCGCGCTGGAGCGTGGCCGAGTGCGCCGGCCACGCCGCGCGAGCCCAGGAGGGATTCGCCGAGGTTCTCGCCGCCCTCGCCGAGGCAGACCTCGACCACCCCGTGCACTACGCCAACAGCGCCGGTCAGGAATTCGACACGCCGGTCGGCGAGATCCTGGTTCACGTCGCCCTCCACGGCAGCTACCACCGCGGCCAGGTCGCCCTGCTGCTGCGCGAGGCGGGCGAGGAGCCTGCCGCCACCGACTACATCGCCTACGTCAGGGGAGTGGCGGCGGCTACTCGGCGGTAGGCAAGTCTGTCTTGGTGAAGTCGAAGCCAGTGAAGAGCAGCGGGCGACCTGCGAGCCGCGCGGTGGCGTAGGCCAGGCAGTCGCCCAGGTTCAAGGCTGTCGGGTGTCGGCCCTTGCCGTAGCGCCGGAAGGCATCTGCGGCCTCTCGCCAGTGATCCTCACCGAAGGGGATGACCCTCACACCGAAGGACTGTAGGAACCGATCGAGGAGGGCTCCAGCCGAAGGCCCGAGCCGTGTCTCCAGCACCATGGCGGTCTCGACCAGCGTGGGAGCACCGATTCCACGCACCGTGGCGCCGCGCAACCGCCGAACCAGCCAGTCCCGCGCCGGCTCATGGCAGAGGATCGCTACGATCGCCGAAGCATCCAGGATCAATAGCCGTGCTCCCCGATGCCGAGGATCTCTTCCTCTTCCGCCTTGGTCAGAACGCGACCCAGCTCTCCCGGCGGGATGTTCGGCCACACCTCCGTCTGGAGGTACTCGAGAAAGCGGTCGATACGCTGCTGGTCGGTCTGCGCCAGCTCGAGCCGTTCCTTGCGCTCGGCCAAGGCCTTGCGCACCGCTTCGGTCTTGGTTTCACCGGTCATCCCGGCGACCTCCTCCACCAGCGTCTCGACCTCGCTGTTCTTCAGATTGAGGGCCATAGCGCCATTGTCGAGTCAGTGGTGGAAGAAGTCAAACCTGGTGGAAACCCCTCAGTGCACTAGCTTGCGGTACTTGATCCGGTGGGGCTGGTCGGCGTCGGTGCCCAGCCGGCGGTGACGGTCGGCCTCGTAGTCCTGGTAGTTGCCCTCGAACCACACCACCTGGCTGTCACCCTCGAAGGCGAGGACGTGAGTGGCGATGCGGTCCAGGAACCAGCGGTCGTGGCTGATCACCACGGCGCAGCCGGCGAAGGAGAGCAGGGCCTCCTCGAGGGCGCGCAGGGTGTCGACGTCGAGGTCGTTGGTCGGCTCGTCGAGCAGCAGCACGTTGCCGCCGCTCTTCAGGAGCTTGGCCAGGTGTAGGCGATTCCGTTCGCCGCCCGAGAGGTCCCGCACCTTCTTCTGCTGGTCCGGTCCGCGGAAACCGAACTGTGACAGGTAAGCTCGGGAGTTGACCTCCTTCTTGCCCACCCAGATCAGCTCCCGGCCCTCCGAGATCTCTTCCCACACCGTCTTCTCGTCGGCCAGGGCCTCCCGGCTCTGATCCACGTAGGCCAGGGCCACCGTGTCGCCGATGCGCAGCTCGCCGCCATCCGGCTTCTCCTGGCCCACCAGCATGCGGCAGAGGGTGGTCTTGCCGGCGCCGTTGGGACCGATCACCCCCACGATGCCGCCTCGGGGCAGCAAGAAGTCGAGGTGGTCGATCAGCAGCAAGTCGCCGTAGCCCTTGGTGAGGCCCTTGGCCTCGACCACCAGGTCGCCCAGGCGGGGACCGGGCGGGATCGAGATCTCGTTCGGGCCGGAGCGCTTCTCGGCTGCCGCTTCCTCTGCCAGCAGGTCCTCGTAACGGGTGATGCGGGCCTTGCCCTTGGCGTGGCGGGCGCGCGGGGACATCTGGATCCACTCCAGCTCACGCTCCAGGGTGCGCCGGCGGCCGGAGGCTTCCTTCTCCTCCTGGGCCAGGCGGGTCTTCTTCTGGTCCAGCCAGGAGGAATAGTTGCCCTCCCAGGGGATGCCGGCGCCGCGATCCAGCTCCAGGATCCAGCCGGCCACGTTGTCGAGGAAGTAGCGGTCGTGGGTCACCGCCACCACCGTCCCGGGATAGTCCTTCAGGTGGCGCTCCAGCCAGGCCACGGACTCGGCGTCGAGGTGGTTGGTGGGCTCGTCGAGCAGCAGCAGGTCGGGCTGGCGCAGCAGTACCTGGCAGAGGGCCACCCGCCGCTTCTCACCACCCGAGAGGTAGTCCACCACGGCTTCTCCCGGCGGCAGGCGCAGGGCGTCCATGGCGATCTCGAGCTTGCGGTCCAGCTCCCAGGCCCCGGCGGCCTCGATCTTGTCCTGCAGCTTGCCCTGCTGGTCGAGGACCTTGTCCATCTCGTCGGGGGAGAGGTCCTCGCCCAGCTTCATGGACAGCTCGTCGAAGCGGGTCAGCAGCTCGCGGGTCTCGGTCACCGCCTCCTCGACGCACTCGAGCACGGTCTTGCCGGCGGGGAGCACGGGCTCCTGGGGCAGCAAGCCGCGGGTGTAGCCCTCGGTGAGGAAGGCCTCGCCGCCGAAGTCGGGGTCGAGGCCGGCCATGATGCGCAACAGGGTCGATTTGCCGGCGCCGTTGCCGCCGAGCACGCCGATCTTGGCGCCGTGGTAGAAGGACAGCCAGATTCCGCGCAAGATCTCCTTGCCCTGAGGCGTGGTCTTGCGCAGTTCCTTCATGGTGTAGATGAACTGCGGCATGGGGGGAATCTCCAGGTGGGGTTGCCCGCCGAGCCGGCGGGGCGCTCGAAGATACCCTCCCCGGCGGGTGGGGGGCAAGGCGGGGGCGTGTGGTGAGGCCGGCCTGCGGCCCGGCTCTCTTGGCTTGCGCTATCCTCTTTGTCGGACCACTGGATGATCGACCAGGAGTATCCCATGGGCTACGCAGCACGTTCCATCGCGATCGAGATCGAGCTGCCGGAGACCTTGGCGGCGGAGGCCCGTGCACAGGGCTTGTTGGAGCCGACCGCCCGCGAGGATCTGTTCGGCGAGGCAATCCGTCGTCGGCACGTCGAGCATTTGCCGGCCTCGACCCACCGGGCTGGCAGCCGCGAAGAGTGAGCTGAGCACGGGTCGCTGTCCCGCAAACCTGATGACGCGGAGACTCGGATGCCCACCATCAGCTCGTTCTTCGGCATCGTGATCCGCATGTACTACGACGATCACGGCGTGGGGCACTTCCATGCGCACTACGCCGAAGACCAAGCCGTGATCGCCATCGACACGCTCGAGGTCCTCGAAGGCCGGCTGCCGAGGCGGGCTCTGGTCCTGGTACTCGAATGGGCGATGGAGCATCGGCCCGAGCTGCGGGATAATTGGGGCCGTGCCGAGCGTCACGAGCTGCTCCAACCCATTCAGCCCCTGAAGTGAGGATCTCCCCATGCCGAACCTCATCCGAATCGAGCCGCGCCCGGGCTACCGCCTCTTCGTCGAGTTCTCGGATGGCGTCGGCGGCGAGGTCGATCTCTCCTCTCGGCTGTTCGGCCCGGTCTTCGAGCCCCTGCGAGATCCGGCCTTCTTCTCCCAGGTGAGCCTCGACGAGTTCGGGGCGCCTTGCTGGCCGAACGGGGCGGATCTCGCCCCGGATGCCCTCTACCACCGGATGAAGGACGCCGCGACGGTCCGGGTCTGAGTCGGCGAAGCCCCCTTCCCCCGCCTGTAACCTTCCCCCCAATCCCGCGTTAAGACCCCCCGGAGGGGGACGCATGCTGTCGATCCGCAATCTGTCCAAGCAGTACCGCGGCGGGCCGTTGGCGCTCGCTGGCTTTTCTCTCGAGGTGGGGCCGGGGGTGTTGGGGCTGCTGGGGCCGAACGGGGCGGGGAAGACCACCCTGATGTCGATCCTCGCCACGGTGACCCGGCCCACCGGCGGCACCTTCACCTGGGACGGCGCCGACGGCGTGGCCGATCCCGGGGCCGTGCGACGCACGCTCGGCTATCTCCCCCAGGACTTCGGCGTCTACGAGAAGCTCACCGCCCGCGAGTTTCTGTCCTACCTCGGCCGCTTGAAGGGCATCCCGGAACGCCAGCTCGCGGACCGGGTGGGGGCGCTGCTGGAGCTGGTGAACCTCCACGGCGTGGCGGATCGGCGCGTCGGCGGCTTCTCGGGCGGCATGCGCCAGCGGGTGGGCATTGCCCAGGCCCTGCTGGGGGACCCCAAGCTGGTGATCGTCGACGAGCCCACGGTGGGCCTCGACCCCGAGGAGCGCATGCGCTTCCGCAACCTCCTCTCGGAGATCGCCCACGGCCGCATCGTCATCCTCTCCACGCACATCGTCTCGGACGTCGAGGCCGTGGCCGGCACCATCGCCGTCGTGCGCAAGGGCCGGCTGATCGCCAGCGGCACCCCCGAGGAGCTGCTGCAGGCCGCCCAGGGCAAGGTCTTCGAGGCCGTGGTCGGCTCCGAGCACCTGCCCGAGGTGCAGCGGCGGGTGACGGTGGCCGGACTGGTGCGCCGGGCGGAGGGGGTGCGGGTGCGCTTCGTCGCCGAGGGGCCCACCCTCGAGGGCGCCCGTCCCGTCGAGCCCACTCTCGAGGACGCCTACCTGCGGGTCAGCCAAGGGGAGCCCGCCCATGCTTGAGCGCGCCTCCTTCGGCCACCTGGTGCGGGCCCAGGTGGGGGCCGAGCTGCGCACCCGGCTGCGCTCGGTGGGGACGCTGGTGGCGCTCGCCGCCCTCCTGCTGCTGTCCTTCCTGTGGATGCCCAACCCCAGCTCGGGTACGGTGTCCATCGCCTGGCGAACCCCGGAGGGAGCCCTCCAGACCGGCCACTACACCGCCGCCTTCGTGGGCAGCTCGGCGGCGATCCTGGCCTCGCTGTTCCTGACCCTGATCGGCTTCTACCTGGTGGCCGGCTCGGTGCGGCGGGACCGGGAGCGGGGCATCGGCGCCATTCTCGCCGCCACGCCGATGACCCGGGCCTCCTACCTCGCCGCCAAGCTCGCGGCTTCGTCGGCCTACCTGCTGGCGGTGGCGGCGGTCTCCCTGCTGGCCGGCCTCGCCGTCTTCCTGCTCTGGGGCGAGGGGCCCTTTTCCTGGTTCGGCTTCCTCGCCCCCTACCTGGTGATGGTGCCCCCCGGGCTGATCTTCACCGCCGCCCTGGCCCTGCTCTTCGACGTCACGCCGGGCCTCTCCGGCCGCGGTGGTCAGGTGCTCTTCTTCTTCGCCTGGGCCTTCGGCTTCCTGCTGATCCCCGGGGCGATCTGGGGGAATCTCGGCAACCCCACGGCGGCCTCCACGGGCTTGCCCCTCTTCGACCCGGCCGGCCTGGTCTCGTTCGACCGCTTCCTGCGCGCGGCCGTGCCCCAGGGCTTCGGCGGCGAGCTGAACATCGGCCTCCTGGTCACCGACGAGCCGCTCAGCCGGGTGGATTGGCAAGCGGTGCCCGTCAGCGGGGGCATCCTGCTCTCGCGCCTGTGCTCCCTGCTCTGGTTGGGGCCGGTCTTCGGCCTCGCCGTGCTGGCTTTCGATCGCTTCGATCCGGCCCGGCGCAGCCCACGCCGGGGCCGGGAGGCGCCGGCTCGGGCCACGCCGCTGCCCGGTGCCGCGGTGGTGGCGACCTCGGCTCCGGCCCGCTCGTTCAGGTCCCTGCCGCCGGTCGCCACCCGGCCCGGATGGGGGCGGGCCCTGGTGGCGGAGGCCCTGCTGCTGCGCGCCGAATCCCCCCGGCTGTTCTGGCTGGTGGCCGCGGCGGCCCTCGCCGCAGGCATCCCGGGCGTCGCCGGCAAGGTCCCGAGCGCGATCTTCCTGCTCCTGCTGGCGCCCCTGATCGCCGAGGCCGCGAGCCGGGAGCGGGCGGCCGGGGCGGAGGCGCTGGTGTTCTCCCAGCCTTCGGTGCCCCGTTCACGGACTCTGTGGAAGGCCGCCGCGGTGGCCGCCTTCGTGCTGGTCCTCGGCCTGCCCGGGCTGGTCGGCGCGGCCCTCACCTCGCCGGCCGCCGCCCTCGGCTGGCTGCTCGGGCTGCTCTTCGTGGCGACCGCTGCCGCCGGGCTCGCGAGCCTGTCGCGGGGCGGCAAGCTCTTCCTCGGGCTCTACACGGCCCTCTGGTACGTGGCCTTGAACGGCGCTCCCTTCGCCGACTTCGTCGGCCGCCTGGGGCCGCAGCCCAGCCTCGCCACGCCGGCCGTCTTCGCCTCGCTCGGCCTCGGCCTGGTCGCCCTGGCGGCTCTGGTCGAGTCGCGGCGGGCGGCCCTGGGATGAATCCGCCCACCCTCAGTGCGGCCCGGAGAGCCTGCCGGGAAAGACCAGGGCCGAGAGGAAGCCATCCGGCGTGACGGCCGGCCGGTCCGGGTCGGTGATCTGGCGCACGATATCGCTGTCGAAGCCCTGGTTTTCGAGGTCGGCCTTGAGGCGGGCGAAGGCGGCGTACTTGAGCCGGTAGACCTCGGCGTTCTCGAGGCCCATCGACTCGGCCACCGTCGCCACGCTCGCCTTCTCGCAACAAACTCGGTGGAGCACCTGGCGCTCCTGGTCCGGGAGGGCCGTGATCGCCTTGCTCACGGCGCTGAGGAGGCGGCGGGCCAGCCGCCGGCGGTCGGCGTCCTCGGCGGCCCTCTCGCTCGAGTCGGGGCCGGCCAGGCGAGTCAGGTCCAGGTTCACCCGCGCCGGCCGCGCGGCCTCGGTGAGGTCGACGGCGAGCAGACGCAGGCTCTCCTCGGTCCGTTTGCGAGGGCGGCGGAACAGCAGCCGGGCCACGGCCTGGCGCGGTTCTTCGCGTTCGCGTCGAATCATCCAGTCGAGCTCGATGGCCGTGGTGCCCATCTGGCGGCAGCGCTTCAAGGGCCGCCAGCGCCCCCACCGTTCGTTGGAGAGGTCGGCCCACAGCCGCTCGACCACCCGGAAGAGGTAGGTGTCGAGGCTGGCTTCGCCCTTGTATTGCTCGAAGACGGCGGCCTTCTTGGAGAGGAGCTGCTCGAAGGTGAACGACAGCAGCTCCTCCTCCAGGTCACGGGCGAGCCCACGGTCCCGTGCCACCCGCTGGACGGCACGGACGATCTCGGCGGTGTGCTCTTCGACCAGGTCGCGGGGCGCCGTCCCCGTCTTTCGCTCAATCATGTGGGGAACCTCCGTCTATAGAAGACGTAAGACGGATCGAAACCGAACAACGAGAGAGTGGATTCACAGAAGTACATGGACCTGAGCGAGGGCAGAGTAGACTCCCGGTCTGTACCCCGGATCGATCGCGATGTCCCAGAGCCCCCTCAACACCTCGATGGTGCTGCTCGAGAAGGCGCGAGGCGGCGACGACGCGGCCTTGAACGAGCTTCTCGGCCGCTACTCGGCCCGCCTCACCCGCTGGGCGCAAGGCCGGCTCCCGGACCGGACCCGCCACCGCCTGGACACCGCCGACGTGGTCCAAGAGGTGCTGATCTCCCTGGTGCGGCGGCTGCCCCGGCTGGAGATCCGAGAGGCCCTGGCCACCTACGTCCGCCGCGCCCTGTTGAACCGCCTCCAGGACGAGATCCGCCGCGACCGAGCCGCCGTCGAGACGGCGCTGCCCGAGGGGTTGGAGGCCGCGGACCCGCGGCCCTCGCCGGTGGAGGAGGCGATCAGCAAAGACTTCTACGCCCGCTACGAGGAGGTTCTCGGCACCCTTTCGTCGCGAGAGCAGACGGCGGTCATCGCTCGCTGTGAGCTTGGCTTCTCGCACGCCGAGGTGGCGGCGGAGCTGGGGCTGCCGAGCGCAGCGGCCGCGCGGATGGCCGCGGCACGAGCCCTGGCCCACCTGGCACGCCGGATGGCCGATGCAGGAAGAAAGTAACGACCCCCTCCTCTTTCTGGCCGGCGCCGTGCTCGAGGGCCGGCCGATCGACTGGAAGACGGCGACTTCGAGCCTGGATCCGGAGGACGCCTCAGCGGCGGCTGTGCTCGAAGAGCTGGTCCGCTTGTTCGCCGCCGGCCGGGACTCGGTGACCGAAGAGGACGCGCCGGAGGAGGGGAGCCCCGAGCGCTGGGGCAACCTCGCGATCCTCGGCCCTCTCGGTCAGGGAACGTACGGCAGGGTCTACCGCGCGTGGGACGAGCGACTCCGTCGCGAGGTGGCGCTCAAGGTCCGCCAGCCGGGCGGTCCGGAGGCGGAGAGCTTCCACCGCGCCGTGCTGCGCGAAGGGCAGTTGCTCGCCCAGCTACGCCACGAGAACGTGGCGGCGGTCTACGGGGTGGTGGAGGAAGGAGACCGCCTCGGGCTGGTGATGGAGCTGGTCGAAGGGGAGACGTTGGAGGACCTGGTGCTGAGCTCCGGTGCTCTCCCGGCCGGGGAGGTGGTGCGCCTCGGCCGAGACCTGGCCGGCGCTCTCGCGGCCCTGCACGCCAAGGACATCGTGCACCGGGACGTGAAGGCGCAGAACGTCCTGCGGCAGAAGGACGGGCGGGTGGTGCTGGTGGACTTCGGGGTGGGGGTGGCCCCCGGGCAAGGTCTGGGCGCCTCCACGCTTTCCGGCACCCCCCTCTACATGGCCCCCGAGCTGCTCGCCGGCGGCGAGCCCACGGCAGCCTCCGATCTCTACAGCCTGGGCGTGCTGCTGTTCTTCCTGGCCACCGGCGGCAAGTTCCCGGTGGACGCCGAGTCGGTCGAGGAGCTGATCGACCGCCACCGGCAGGGAGGGTCCGCCTCGCTGCGCAAAGCTCGCAAGGAGCTGCCGAAGGGGCTGGTGCAGGTGATCGAGAGCTGCCTGGCCGCGAGGCCGGAGGGGCGGCCTGAGAGTGCGCGGGCGGTGGAGGAGTCGCTGCGGGAGGAGAGCGAGACGAGGCGGAGGGCTCGGAGGTGGCGGCGGCTGATTGTCGCCGGCCTGATAGCCGTCGGCATCGCAGCTCTCCTGCGTGTTGGGCCGCCGGCAGCGCGCAGCATCCAGGTCTGGTGGTTGGTCCAACAAGCGAATCAGCTCCAGGGGGAGGCGAAGCCCACGGAAGCGTTGGTGAAGCTCGATCATGCCTGGCGTTTGGATCCCCAGAATCCTGGCACCTACGTAGCGAGAGCGCGTGTCCACGAGGCGCTGGGCGACTTCGAGCGCTCGCTTGCGGATAGTCAAGAAGCGTTCGAGCTGCAGTACCGTGCCTCGGAGGTCGTTCGCTGGCGCATCAACGTTCTGTACTACCGCGATCGCCTGCAATACGAGACGGCTCTCGAGAAGGCAACGGGCCTGGCGGAGATCCCCGGAGCCTCCGCGCAGGACTACCGCGAGATGGCCCACCTCTACGAACGACTCGGCAACTTGCCCCGAGCGATCGAAGAAGCCGAGCGCGCGATCGAACGTGACGATAGCCCGGCCAATGTGGGCTTGCTGGGGTTGCTGCTGATCCAGAAAGGCAAGCCATCAGACGCCTTGGTCCGAGTCAAGGCACCTGACAGCGCAGTGGGGCCGGGCAGGGATGTCTACCTGGCTTGGGTGGAAAGCCTTGCATTCATTTCGCTGGAACGTCTTGACGACGCCTGGGCGCTTCTCGAGCCGGCGACCGACAGCGCGGACGGTTACAACTGGTGGGCTGAGCACTGGCTCGCGCAGCTGGCGGCGTACCAGGGCCGGGTCGATGAAGCCTACCGACGGTTGGAGGAGAGGCGTGCGCCTGCCGACGCTACCGATGCCTACTTCCAGCGGCGGAATCGGCTGCTGGAGGCACGCATCAGCCTGCTGCGGGGGGAGCACGAGCGAGCCGGCCGGGCGCTCGGAGCGCTTTCGAGCCTCGAGTCTCTTCCCGCCTTCCTCCGGGAGATCCGCTCAGCGGGACTGATCTGGGCCGAGATGGGCGTCGCGTCTCCGCCTGCGATCGCGCAGGTCGAGGCTGCGCAGGTCAAGCTCAAGGAGCTCAATACCCGCTATCCAAGCCGGATCAGTGAGGGAGCCGTCTTGCAGCTGGGAGCTGAGCTCGCCTTGCTGAGGGGCGACTCGCAGCACGCTGGCGAGCTGTGGGACCGTGCCAGGGAGAAGTGGACGGACCCTGAGATGCTCCGAACCGGAGTGAGGATCGCTCGGGTGGGCGGCCGAGACCAGGAAGAGCGAGCTCTTCTGCAGGCTGTGGTCCAGAAAAAAGGCGAGATCCTGCGCAACGGCCTCTTCGTCGATTGGAAGATCGCCTGTCAGGACCTCGGTAAGCTCCTCGGCCACCAGTCCGAAGGCTGCCCGGACGCGTTTTTCCCGCCCGTCCCCATCGCGAGGCGTTGAAACGCCACGCTCCCTAAGCACGTCCCTGTCGGGACGGCGGAGGGGAGGGTGACGGCTGAGCCGGCCACAATCGGCCTCGTTGTCGTCCTGAGCGCAGCGAAGGACCTGGGGGAGAGGGAACCAGAGCCCCCGACCAGATCCTTCGCTGCGCTCAGGATGACAACAGGGGAAGGGTCGGTCTTGTCCGATCCTCGTCCCTCCCCCCGTCCCAACAGGGACGTCTTTACGTAGCGTGGGGTTTGAACCCCTCGCCTGGGCCACCGCCGGCCCGTTG